>DATNNZ010000393.1:0-23128 GCA_035601575.1 Chthoniobacterales bacterium | reverse complement strand
TGTCGTGATCGGCGGCATCGGACGAATGGAGGGACCACTGATCGGCACCATCGTATTCTTCTTGTTGCGTGGGTTCCTCGCCGACCTCGGTCCCTGGTATTTGATGTTGCTGGGGGCGTTTGCGATTCTCATTACCTTGACCATGCCCAAAGGCATTGCGGGATGGTTAGCCGAGAGATTTGATCTCGACCTTTTCCCGCTTCGACGTCGAGTTCGCCTCCCGAAACTCAACAGCAAAGACTCAACTCACTCTGGTTTGGTTGATGACAGCAGCGTCTTACCAACCTGAAACCCGGCGAGATTGAGCGCTATCTGGGCGGATCTATGTGCGGTCTGCCTGGAAAAGCTATTCCCCGCCACTTCGCGCCAGCTATCGTTCCACTACCGGGGACCCTCCTACCCTTCCACCGCAGGAAGAACATATTTTGTGAAGATCTGACGCACCACGGTGTCGGCCTCCGGCGCGTCATAGAGCCCAGTCGTAACAATGACTACCAGTTCCGCCGACGGGACTACCCACGCCCTCTGACCGCCATTTCCGAATGCTCCCGCCCAAGTTATCGGTTTATCACTCCCTTGTTGAATTGCCCCACAGCCACCATTGATAACCGTACTGTAGATTTCCATCGACCTGGATGTGCGGCGTCAGCGACGCGTCGATCCAGTCCTCGGGAATTACCTGAGACTCGTGCCAGCGCCCCTTATTTAAATAGAGTGAGGCAAACTTTGCCAAGTCGCGTGGACATAATCTTAGACCCGAAGCGGCAATTGGCGTTCCGCGAGCGTCCTTCAGCCATTCGTACTTAGAAATACCGAGTGGCTGAAATAGCTTCTGTTCAGCGTATTTATCCAATGGCATCTTGATCCAACCTTCGATCACGGCGGCAATAAGGGCAGTGCATCCGCCGTTGTAGGTAAATTGCTGGCCCGGTTTCGCGGCAATCGGCCGTTCGAGGACGAATCGATATCGATCTGATGTGGTGTCCATTTGGATTTCACTATTGAGCGGATCCCGATAGGATAACTTTTCGTTCCACTCCCATCCGGCCGTCATCGACAACAGATCACGAAGTCGTATGGCAAGCCGATCCGGCGTACGCAGATCTTTATATTCAGGAAAATAGCAGAGGACGGAATCATCGATGCTTCGGTTGGGATCGCCAGCGAGCGCAATCCCAAACAGGGCAGAAGTCACGCTCTTCGTAATCGAACGTATATCGTGAAGAGTCGAGGCATTGAATTCTATTGTGCCAAGCGGTTCGACGCGCCGCTTATCCGCTCCCTTGAAGTACTCTTCGATTACCAGCTTCCCACTCCGAACAATCAAGAGGCTATGAATATCCTCGAACTCGCCGGCACGAATCTTTTGGACCAGGGTGTGTAGAAGAACTGGATTCAATCCAACAGTTGCCGGAGAGGCCAATTCCCACTCATCGGAGGATTCTGCCCCGGCTGCCGTTCCACCACTTAGAAGCGCCAATATCGGGAGGAAGGCGAGCAAGGGAATCCCGCGTTGATACAATTCAGTCTTTGGAATCTTCTCCATGCTTGCCAGGACACACGGCTCGACGAAAATGTTTCGACGCATTCTCAATTTCGGAATGCGGAATGCGGTAGCGGCGACTGTCCGGTCGAAGCCGAGGGTGCTGACTGATGGCAACGGCCGCTCGAAGTCCCGGAGAGTGAATCGCCAAAGAGCGCAGTCGCCACGGGTACGCGTTGGATTTGCGTGTCGCTTCTTCCTTGTATTCAGGAGCGGTTAATCAACAAGCCAGAAACCGTCCGCGCAAGGGAAAGCTGTCCGCGGGTGTATCGCCATACCCGAGCGAAAACGATGGCGACTGCGCGTCTCGGTTCCGCAGTATCAGGAGCTCCGTGCTATCGTTGAGGTTATTCAACGCGAACTACTTCGCGGGGACAGTCGCCGCTGAAGAATCCGCATTCCACATTCTCCCCTAGCGTCTCCTGTTGCTCCAGCGCCGGCCGAGCTTACGTACGAATCGCTGCGGTTTTTTGGCGAAAATCTTTTCGCCGAGCGGCTCGGCGGCGTGACGCAGTTTTCGGCTTTTTCCGTCCAAACGGCGGATGATACGTTCGACTGCTTCGGTACCGCCAAAAGTCTCAGGCGTTTTTCGCAACAGAGCTTTCAAGACGGCGATATCATGATCGAGACCGATCTTGTCTTGCAGCTTGGCCAGCCGCGAAGTCATCTTGTCCATCCGCTTGGGCCAAACCGGCTCCAACAACTCGAGTTCGTAAAAGAGGTTTTTCACCCTGATACGCCATTTGTGAAAGGCCTCGTCTCCGCCATCCTGAAGCGCTGCATTCATCCGTTTACGACTCTGCCGGTAAACGTCCTGCAGCCCTGCCTCAACGACTTTCCATTCGTCATTGACTAGCTGCAACCGCTGAAGATTTCGTTTCGTCTGTTCCAGATCTGCTTTGACCTCCCTTAGGGCTTCGCCAATGTCGGTCCCCGGTTGAGTCTTGCTTTCAAGACCGGCCAGTGCCGCCGCCACCGCCTTCTTCTCGGGCTCGCCCGCCACCGGTAGAGTCTTCAAAGTTTCGCGAGCGACTTCCGCCTCGCGAGCGACGGCCAAGCGTCGCCCGGCCTTCCGCAAACGCGCGTTTTCTTGATTGAAGAACAGCTCACCGACCGCCGGCCGAATCAGGCGCAACAACGCTCTTAGCCGTTTAATTGTCGTTCGAACGTGATGAATGTGCTCGCCCTCTTCCTGTTTTGGGTGTTGGCCAGAACCCACTATAGAATCAATAAGGTCCTCAGCGACACGAACCACCCCGACCCCAAGCGATTCATCGGTGTGCAGGCAAACATCAGGCTTCTTCATACTCAAAATCCAAAAAGGTTCAGGAGACTGCTGCACCGGGAGAGCTCGTTGGGTTTTTCGCTAGCCTCCCAAGCAAATACAGCCGTACGACTATGCCTTGTCAAAGGCCGGCTGTCGCTTGGTCGTGGTCTCGAACCGCTTGTATCTATCCGCTACAGGGGTGATGTTTGGCAACCCCAGCGGCCTATGTCCAGCTCCGAATTTCGTCCCACACTCCGTGACATTGCGCGGAAGGCTGGCTGTCACTATTCAACGGTGTCGCTGGCCCTCCGCAATCATCCCCGGATTCCGCTGCGGACACAGGAAAGAATCAGAGAGATCGCCGGCCAATTAGGGTACCGAACCGATGCCATGCTTGCGGCGCTTTGTGCTTACCGCGAAATGAAGCGGCCGCTCAAGGAAAAGGGCGTAATCGCGTGGCTGACGAACCACGAAAGTGCGAAGGGCTGGACCGCTTCTGCCTGCAACCGGGACTATTTTCAAGGGGCGTCAGCTCGGGCAGCGGAACGAGGGTATCGCCTGGAAGAGTTTTGGTTAAATGCGCATGGCATGGATGCGCGCAGAATGAGTAAGATTTTCTGGGCACGCGGGATCCAGGGAGTGTTACTTCCGCCCCAAGAACGACTGGGAGGGATCGATCTCGACTGGAAAAATCTTTCGGCCGTTACCTTCGGGTACACACTCACCCACCCACGTCTGCACCTTGTATCCAATCATGAGTATCGGACGATGGGCACGCTTTTCTTAGAGCTCAACCGCAGAGGTTATCGTCGCGTAGGATTAGTGAATCTCCGTAATCAAGACGAGCGGGTCGATCATAACTGGCTAGCCGCGTACCTGGTGGAACAGAACCGTTTATGTGCTGATCAAGCTATCCCTCCGCTGATTTTGGAAAACTGGAACGATCAGGATTTTTTGTCGTGGGTTGATCGTTATCGCCCCGACGTAATTGTCACGAAGCTCGCGGAAGTGCTTACCAGTTTGAAACGGGCAAGCTATCGAGTTCCCGAGGATATCGGTGTCGCTTACCACTCGCTAGATGAAGGCCGGCTTGGCTTATCCGGGATGAAAAAGAATTCGTTCCAGATCGGAGTCATGGCCGTGGATCTGCTCGTCGATATGTTGCATCGCAACGAACGCGGCATACCCGCACGAGCTTATCTCCTAATGGTCGAAGGCACTTGGTACGAAGGCTGCACGGTGCGACCGATTCCCTCCCTGGTGCCAGCCTTGGCTGTCTGACGTCGGTAGCTGCCCAAACGCGTCAACATAAGGTGGAGTCCGAGGCTGAAGGGCGCATGATTTTGGTAGCAGTCTGGCGAGGGCGCGGATAGGGGTAGGGACGCTCAGTGTCTAACGCCCCTCCCTCCGAACCGGGCAGGCGGATCTCCCGCACCCGGCTCTCCAGTTGGTGGTTGCTTTCATGAAGATCGGCAAGCCGCGGCAAGTGCTTGTCTTAAGGAGAACAAGCCTGCCGCGGAGAAGTAGGCATTGGGCCATCGGTGATGATCGTTTCCACGTCCGCGTCCGTTCTTGCCCAAACGCTTTCTCAAGATGCTGCGCAGTCGTCCGCGCGTGTAGCCATCGATCGGTTCAAAGACGTGGTCTTTACTGTGTTTAAAGTACTCAAACCATCCTCGCAGACTCCGGTTGAGATCCTCGCAGATCGCTCGCATGCTCCGCCCTTCTGTGCGTCGGGTTTTGCTACGAATCGTCTCTTTGAGTTTGTCCATGCTTTTCTTGCGCGGCCACTTCCTTCCCCGTTCAAAATGATAGCCCAGCAAGTCGAACCCTCCGGCTAGGCTGGTAGCGACCAGCCGTGTTTTGATCGGATGGAGAGTTAAGTCGTTTTCTTCTACCCAGCGGCGGACTTGCTCTAAGGCCTTCTGTGCTTGTTCCTGGTTGCGACTCAACACGATGAAGTCATCCGCATAGCGTACCATTTCAAAGCCGTTTCGGGCCATTTGCCAGTCCAATCCGTCCAGATAGATGTTTGATCACAGTGGACTGACTACTGCTCCTTGCGGTGTCCGTTGATCAGTCGGTTGCCATCCTTTAGCACTGTCCATCACTCCGGCCTGGAGCATTTGCTCCAGGAGCTTCAGTACTCTTCCGTCGGCGATTTTCTCTTTGATGCGTTCCATCAGCCCTTCCTGCGGAATGGTGTCAAAGTAGGATTTTAGATCCGCATCTACTACCCAGTGATATCCACTCTTGAGTAGTTCTTCGACTCGGCGCCATGCGTCCTTACATCCTTTCCCAGGTCGGAACCCGTAGCTTTGGGGTGCAAAATCGCGTTCAAAGATCGGTTCGATGACGTGGAGCAGGGCTCCTTGCACAATTCGAATCTCTCAGAGTGGGTACTCCAAGTGGGCGCTTTTCTTTACTCCCCGCCTTGGGTATCCAAACCCTTTTGACTGCCTGCGGTTGGTACTGATTGGCTCGCAGTTCTTGCTCCAGCTTCGCTCTCGTTTGGTCTTTGCGTGCTTTAATTTGTCCTACGCTTTGATGGTCGACTCCGGCGCTTCCGCCTTTAGCCACTACCTTCTCCAGCGATCGGCCAAGATTCTTTGGACTCCAGACTTTATCGATCAGCCGAAACCATTTTCCTCCTTCAAACCCCGTTTCCAGGGTTGCCAACATGCATTCGGCCCAGACCATTGGCACCCACCCCCAGCGGGCGCGGATCTCTCCCTCTTGGGGAGCCGTTGTCGGCACTCTCGAGGGTCTTTGTTCCTCTGGTCTGTCTGTCACGCTTCCACCTTCCTGCCTCCCTTGACTCCACGGGCATTAACCCGCTTCTTCGCTACTACGGAGGCTCTGTCACCTCCCGGGCACAGTTCTTCGGGCCTTTCGACCATGAACGCTGTTCCTTTCCCGGTTCGTGATCCCTGATTCATGCCGCTCCAACTTCCTGCCATTCTATCACCACCCACCTCATGCATTCCGGCTCTGGCGCTCACTGTTCTCGCCGCCAGAGTGGTCGCCGAAGTCGCCTCGCCCCTTCACGGGTCGGCTTCCGGTTCTGGGCTGCGCCTTTCCCTAGCAGGCTCGCCAATGCATCAGGCCGTATCGTGTTTAGCATGGTTTTGTTTATGGACTGGCTGTTCGCCTCCGGTTGCTCTCCACCCCATCTCTCGACGACGCAGTTACCTTCGACTACGGACAGCCAGTGCTCTGTCCGATGGGGACTTTCACCCCACTGTTGGTGTGCATTCTCAGGCGCACTAGGGCGTGTCGCTCCGAGACCGCAGGACCGAGGACGTAGCAGTACCCTGTTAGGCCGAGAACCGCCGCAAGAGGCAAAAGCACTGGGCGTAACGGGCGACGGCTGCCGATGATCCGGCGGTCTCGGAGAGACGCGCCCTACCCGCGCGGTCGCCAGACCGCCACTTTATTTTGACGCGCATAGGCGGCTGCCGGACGAAGTCGGGAGCGCGTTCCTATCGACGTCAGTCAACAATTTGAGCACCGCGCAATTTTACGGCGACGACGCTATCATCTTAACTGCTTCTGGGAACGAGCCGCGTTTCAGGTATAGGCAGATTCAAGGCTGCCAGCGCAGCGCTCGAACCCTTAGTTCGTATGCCTCTTGTTAGCATGAAACAGATGCTGGCTGTCGCACGGCGCGACGGTTGGGCGGTAGCGGCCTTCAATCCGGTCGATTACGGTTCGATGAAAGCGATCATTGCGGCCGCAACCGGTCTAGAGGCTCCGGTCATTCTCCAGACGTCCGCCAAGACGGTCAAGTTCTACGGGCACGAACCAATTGTCAGCTGGGCGCGCGAGCTCGCCGGCGCGTCGCCGGTGCCGGTGTCGTTGCATCTTGACCACGGAAAAGACCCTAAAATGATCGCTCGCTGCATCGAGACCGGATGGACCTCGGTCATGATCGATGCATCAGACAGACCGTACGAAGAGAATCTCGCATTAACCAAGGAGATCGTGGCTTTGGCCGACAAACGCGGTGTTGGCGTCGAAGCCGAGTTAGGCGAGATCGGCGGGGTTGAGGAAGACGTGATCGTTGCCGAAGGCAAGGAGCGCACCGCCGACGTCGAACAGGCATTAGCCTTTTGCCGCGAAGTCGATCTAGCTGTATTCGCTCCGGCAATTGGCACCGCCCACGGCTTTTACAAACGCGAACCGACTATCGCCTGGAATGTCCTGGAAGCCATCAGTCAACGAAGTCAGACTCCTCTTGCCTTGCACGGAGGGACTGGGCTTTCCGACGAAATTATCCAGCGCTGCGTCCATCTTGGCTGCGCCAAAATAAACATATCCACCAACCTGAAGCATGTTTTCATCGATAGCTTCGTTGATTATCACCACGAACATCCGGACGAGTACGAACCACTGAAACCACTCGCCGCCCAAGCCGCTGCGCTAACGGCCTTGGCCTCGGAGAAGATCGGTCAGTTCGGCGGGGCTGGAAAAGCTCGATCGGTAGGCACTTAGGTTCTCACTATGGAAGCGCTGATTTTCGATTGCGACGGCGTGCTGGTGGATACCGAACGAGATGGTCATCGCGTCGCGTTTAACCGCGCCTTTGCCGCTCTCGGTTTGCCCTTCGAATGGAGCGTAGCAGAGTACGGCCGGTTACTAAAAATTGCGGGTGGTAAAGAACGCATGCGCTCCTATTTCGATCAGAATCGCTGGCCGGTTGAAGCGGTCGATCGCGATGCGCTAATCAAACGGTTACATCAGCTCAAGACCGACTACTTCATCCAGTTGATCGAATCCGGCGAATTGCCGGTCCGCAGCGGAATCAACCGCATCGTAGATGAAGCGTACTCAGCTGGCGTTCGGTTGGCGGTCTGTTCTACTTCCAATGAGCGAGCGGTCATCGGCGTCGTCAGGCGACTTCTCGGGCTCGAGCGTTACGCGAAGTTCGCGGGAATTTTTGCTGGAGACGTTGTCAGCCGAAAAAAACCGGATCCAGCTATTTACCAATTGGCTATTCAACGGCTTCAACTTGATCCGACCCGTTGCCTGGTGGTCGAGGACAGTCATAACGGCTTAGTCGCGGCAAGTCGTGCCGGCCTGACCTGCGTGATCACAACCAGTACTTACACCGTAGCGGAGGATTTTGCCCACGCCGTTGCCGTGTATCCCGAACTCGGTGATCCACCGGCACCACACGTCACCTTGAGCGATCTGCAGCGCCAACTGCAGTCAGGAACTCCAACATTGTAAGCCATGAAATCCATCAGTTTGTCTGACGTTGAACACGCCGTCCGCACTATCGCCGAAACGGTGATCGCCAATGAGAACTACTTCTCGGAGCTGGACGGCACCTGCGGCGACGGTGATTTCGGGACTTCGTTAGCCACTGGCTTTCGCACCGTCCTTGGCAAATGGGATTCGCTGGACCGGTCGTCGATTGGGCCATTCCTCTCCGCGATTGGTGTTGTTATAACGGGCAACGTCGGCGGTTGTTCGGGGCCACTATGGGGAACCGGCTTCATGCGCGCGGGTGCGCTTTCCCGGGGGAAGGAATCAATTACCTTAGCCGACCTCGGCGCCATGCTGCGCAACTCAATGGCCGGAATCCAGGCGCGGGGCGGTGCGAGCCTCGGTGACAAGACGATTCTCGACGCGTTAGACCCGATTGCCGCCAGCGTCGAGCAGCGGGCTCAAGATCCCGCCAGCTCACTACTGGCTGTTCTGCGTGAAGCCGCCGACAAAGCCACTGCGGCGGTAGAAGCTTCCAGACCGTGGACTGCGCGCCGTGGCCGCCAGTCATTTACCGGAGAGCGGAGTGCCGGAACACTCGATCCCGGAATTGTCGCCATTGCCACGATCATGCAGGCGCTCGCCAACCGATTCGCGCCGGTGACTTCCTCATAGATTTCTGCTTCCTCCAATCCACACCACCAAAAGGTCCCTCCATGAAAAAGTTCGTTAATGATCCCGCCAACTTTGTCCACGAAATGCTAGAAGGCTTGGTTTTGGCCAATCCGAAGACGCTGAAGTGGATACCGGAACACAATATTATCTACCGTGCCGATGCGCCGAATCCCGACCGAGTATCAGTTATTCAAGGATCAGGCAGCGGCCATGAGCCAGCTCATGTGATGGTGGTCGGTCGTGGCATGTTGGACGCCGCATGTCCAGGCAATGTCTTCGCCGCTCCTCCCATGGAGTATGTGTTAGCTTGTACTAAGCTGATGAACTCGCCCAAAGGAGTTCTTCATTTGATCAATAACTATCAAGGTGATCGCATGTGCTGGGATATGGCCAAGGAAATGGCCGAAGCTGAAGGGATCACGATCGGGACCGTCATTGTTGACGATGACGTTTCGGTGCAAAACAGCACCTACACGGTTGGACGACGTGGCGTCGCCGGTAATTTTTTTGTGATTAAAGCGTGTGGCTCGGCTGCCGAAGCCGGCCGCACACTGGATCAACTGGTCGAGCTCGGTCAGAAAGTGAACTCGGTCGTTCGAACGATGGGAGTCGCGCTTACCGGTTGTACGCCGCCGGCAAAAGGTAAGCCGATTTTTGAACTGTCCGATGATGAGATGGAGATCGGTGTCGGGATCCACGGCGAACCGGGCCGGCGCCGAGCGCAATTGCAATCGGCCGATGCGATCGTTGAAGAAGTCTTTGAGGCCGTGGCCGGCGATCTACCGTTTAAGTCCGGTGATAAGGTGGGATTGATGATTAATGGGCTGGGCGGCACGCCAATCAGCGAGCTCTACGTCCTCTACCGGCGAGCGGCACAGCTTTCACAGAAGCGCGGCTTAGAGGTTGTTCGTAACTATGTCGGTAACTATTGTACCTCCCTCGAAATGGCAGGGATGTCGCTCACATTGATTCGCCTGGACGACGAGATCGACTCCCTCCTTTCTGCTCCGGCCGAGATCCCGTTGAGAATATTCTGAGGCGGAGATTAGCGTAGTGTAGACACTTAAGCGCTAAGATAAAGGCGTTGGACACTCCCCGACGTACATCGAGCTACCCAAACGGTAGGGCGAAAACCCCGGCGCTTCGGGTAGCTGCGGCCCTTCGTATTGCATCCGCTGCGCAGGGTTCGAGCCATGCGTGTTGGTCCGCACATCAGAAGCACGCGTACGTCCGGGGTTGCCCAACGCCTTTATCTTAGCGCTCATGAGGACATTTTGAGGGGCGGGCGATAATCTCTGAAGATTTCTATAATTATATTCGTCAAATCTGATCGTGAAAACGATCTTGACCTCCCTCCTGTCTCTTTTGATTTCGGTCAGCGTAACCAATCTGAGCTGGGCACACGGTGGTGGTGGTGGCGCAGGCGGTGGAGGTGCCGGAGCTGGCGGTGCGGGAGGCGGTGGCAGCCACGGTGGAGGTAATGGTGGTTCGGTGGGAGTCGGGCATGGGTCAAGCATGAGCTTTGGGCATAGCAACAACAGCACTACGCTTTCGACCCGAGGCGGTCACTCACACAGCATCTCGAAAGGAGGAGCCCATCACGGTAAGAGCCAAACGACTTCTAAATCGCTTGCGCATCATTCGCGGACGCATCGGCATTCCAATACCACTAAGCAATTGGCTCAGAATCCGACCCTTCGTGGTAAGAAGAACGGATTTATCAATGGACTTCCGCCTGGACTCGAGTCGCAGCTTGATCGTGGCAGGAGTGCGCCTCCGGGTTGGCAATCGAAGGTTGGCCCGGGTACGGTACTCACGGATACCGATACCGTCGCGGATAAAGCACTACCGGCCGGCCAGGAGATACAGGCGGATCGTGGGAAAGTGGTGACTCCAGAAACCACCGCGACGAATCAATAAGTCCACCCAAGCATTGAAAATCAGTTCTTGGTAGCTTTAGCTTCCGCCAGCAGCCCACCTAGATCGAGCGGCCGCGTGTACAATGTAATCTTTCCATCCGGCGTCCGCGGCCATTGTTCCTTTGGCCGATCCCAATAAAGTTCGACCCCATTGTCGTCCGGATCGCGCAAATAGAGTGCTTCGCTTACGCCATGATCCGAAGCACCGTCCAATGGAATCTTTGCCTTCATTAGTCGACTGAGCGCATCCGCGAGCTGTTCGCGGGTGGGATAAAGGAACGCGACGTGATACAGGCCGGTCGTGCCGGGAGGAGGAGCCGCTCCACCCGCGCTTTCCCAAGTGTTTAACCCGATGTGATGATGATAGCCGCCCGCTGAGAGAAATGCCGCCTCGCCGCCGTATTGTAAGACCACGTCGAAGCCCAACACACCATGATAGAAGCCGATAGCCCGTTCCAAGTTCGCTACCTTGAGGTGCACATGCCCGACCCGAACGGCCGCATCGATAGACTTGCTGGAAACCGTGCTCATTGGTTCGTTTACCAATGAAGCCACAGATCTTCGCGGATCAAAGTATTTCGTGTCCTCTCCCGCGCCGCGCACCAAGCCAAAATTCGCGGCAGCGCTGCTACACGAGCCTCAGACTTGGTGCACTACTTTTGCAGGATCCGCTCCACCATCCAGTAGCTGCCGGCTAATGTGACAGCCACAGAACAGACCGGCACCCATTGGCGAGCGAAGCCATGATTCTTTCTTAGTTGCCACAGGATCGGTAGGACCACGGCGGCAACCGAAAGCTGACCGACCTCTACGCCGAGATTGAAGCCGACGAGGGGCCAGACGATTCCAAATTGACCAGAGCCGATTCCAAATTGCCTAAGCGCATCGGCAAAACCAAGGCCATGCACTAAGCCGAAAGAAAGCGTTATTAGCCAACGCCATTTCGGAGAGTCGCCGTGAAGCAGATTTTCGAATCCAACATACGCAATAGAGGCTGCGATTACCGGCTCCACGATCCTGGCCGGCAATCGAACGACGTCGAGGGTAGACAACGCCAGAGTGATTGAGTGCGCAATCGTGAAACAGGTGATTACGGTTAGGATCGAACGCAAATCCCGGCAGACTACGAGCAACGCGAACAGGAAGAGCAGATGATCGTAACCAGTTAAAATGTGCTCCACGCCCAACATCAGAAACGCGAGGAATGAGTGATCGCCACGGGCAGATACCGTGGAACTGGAGATAGCCGGCAAGTCAATTTGAACCGAATTTTCCTTCGCCGAGAGCATTGCTTCACCGAGCCTAGCGCCGCTCGTTGTTCGGACCGTTACAAACTCGCGATGGCCGAAAGGTAATCTTTCGAAGAGTTTTGAAACCAGGTGTGCCCGCGTCGCATTCGTCCTTTCGAAACGAAGCAGAATCTCGATATTTCGGCCGTCTTTACGCTTTGCAATCGGTTGATCGGGTATCGCTGTTACCTCATCCAAAAAGAGACTAACTTCCCGCGCTGCTAACGATTCCAGTTGGCCTCGGATACCTTCGAATCTTTCGGCACCTCGGAGATCAGGTCCGCTTCCGCTGGTAGTGAGCAGGGATTCAACATCTCTGTCGGCGAAACCGAGAAGCACGTCAATCTGGCGGTCTCCGACGGTGACCGTCGCGGAGCTCAGTCCAGGATCGTGTGCCTGGGCGCTGAACACGCAAATGACGAAGAGAATCGAGCCGAGACAAAGTCGACAAAGGTATTGTGCGGGCAATTTCACAGTTAGCCGCGATTCCGCGGCGAAGTCGCAGTAAACGCAACCTGATCGCCCAGCCCGCAGTCGCGACAGCGTTGCGGGCGGGTCCACGCTCAGGAACTCAGGTCGGGACGTCTCATAGGACGTCCCTTAGAGGTTTGCGGTGAAGAAGCGCAAGCATCACTTACAACGGACACGCGGGCGCGTGTCCCTACCGGGTGCTTACGGTTGCGTATGATGTTCGTTATCTCGTCCGTTGTGCGGCGTCGCCGCATAAGGAAATACCATATTGTAGGTGATGTCGTTGTGAGTAACGCCGCCGACGTTGAACGTCTTGGGATCAAAGCCCGCGAAAATCGTCGGTGGACTTGTCCGGAGATCGCTTAAGATGGCGATTACCGCTATGCCCAGGACATCATCGCCAAAGCGGCGTCCGTTGGGCCAGCCTCCAGGGATAGTTCCCTTACCGAAGCCTTGCTGTACTGTGCTGATCAGGGTATCGCCTCCGAAAATACCGAGCCGATGGAAATTCGGACTTCCTGCCAACTGCGCCGGACCAGTCGACAAATCAACCTTGATCAAATCTGGGATGAAAATCCCGGCCAGATCGGTTCGGTCGGTTTGCAAGTTAGCCGGGTCTCCTAACAATTTGGCTAACTCAGGAGCCAAAGCATACTTCTGAAAGAGGCTCTTATCCACCGCCGGTGGCGTCTCATTGTAGAGATCTTTGTCTTTCCCTGCGACCAGCAACTCACAGAACGCAGGATTCCCTTGACGACCGACTTGGACGAATTCGCCGGGGTGCTCTGGAGCCCTTGGATCGCGCAAGACGGTGAGAGCTTTGCGGCTAGTGGTAGCATACACACCGACTATTTGTTGGTCACCGCCCAATTCAGAAATAGGAATGTTGATAACAATGGTGTGCACGTTAAATCCAGCTTGGCTGTCTAACGGTTTTTCCGGGCCGGAGAAGGTCGGATCGAGGTCGAAGATGCTCTGAATATTGGCGTAAAAGCCGTCATCTCGCTGTCCGGCGAACACGATATAACCCTTGTTTAACTTGTGAATGGTTTCGGAAGTATAAACATCCAATAAGGAAGGATCCGCGACGCCTTCCTTAGCGGGTAGATTGCCTTTTTCACCCTGGTTATAGTGCGGGGTAACCAGACCCTGATTGTTTGGTGGAACAGTTAGATTCTTACCGAGGACCTCAACTCGACTTCGCGCATCTTCATCCTTGCCCTCACGCTTCTCCGCGTGAACAACTTTGGTAACCGTATAGCGCTGGGTCAGATTCTGGTTCGCGTCGTCGACATGTTGGATCGGGCCGAGGAAAGATTGCGCGATCGTGTTTTCGTTTTTGAAAGTTGTCTTAAATCTGAACTGGTAGCTGATCGTAGCCTCCCCTTCTGAGAGATCGGCCCCGGTGGAAACGTGGATTTCGTAGAGCACGTTGTCATCGAAGTTATATTTGTTTGGTCCGATGCTCGGTTCCTCAAACGGATATACCGCTAGAGCTGCAGTGAGGGATTTGATCCCATTCACCTGCGACACAAATGCGTACACATCCGTAGTGTTGGCGGATGGATCGAGGGTTATCAGCGGTGCATCCATGTGGCTGGATGCCGTGGCACTGCCGGGCGCGAACGCCAGCGCGGATAACGCGGCGCCGAGCCAGGTGGCTAAAGTACTGCGTCGATCTTTCATAGTTTTTGTTTATTTCTTGTTCTTTGGTTTAGTTGCCGCGAGCGGTAGCGGGCGTTTCGTCCCGCTCGCTGAGCGCAGCAAATTGTCTATTGAGATCGTCTCTTTCTGATGGCATCAGCGTCTGCTTGCTTTGCTCGGCGCGTCTAAACAACTCGCAAGCACTGGAATGGTTGCCGAGTGCCATGGCGATGGACCCAGCATGATAAAAAAGTCGTGCGTCCTGTGTCCCTTCCTTCAGCGATCTTTCGGAGTAATCCCGTGCTTCATCGAGGCGACCATTTGCTTTTAACGTCCAGGCAACTGCGTCCATGGTAAATACATCCGCCCGCGTGTTCAGCTCCGCTTCGGCTAGCGCGAGCGCCTGTTGGATTCGTTGGCCCCTGGATACCAAATAGAGTGCAAACGTTCGCGGATCGTTAACGGCGCCGTTGCTGATCAAGTGGCGCTCCACGTCTTCTGCCGCTTGGGTTTTCCCCACGGCTCTCAAAGCGTCTGCCAGCGTCCACTGGTACTCCGGTAGCGAAGTGAAAGTTGTCGCCGGCTGGAGAGATTCGATGGCCTCCACAGCTTTACCTTGTGCCAACAGGATCCGACCGCGGAGAAGTAGCGCAGCAGCGTAATTTTCTGCGAATTGTAACGCGATTCCAGCTGACTTTGCCGCAGCCTCGGTATTCGCCGCCTGCAATTCGTAAATGCCCAACCGGGTGTAGGCCCAAGCGGTCGGTTCTGCTTCACGCGGGCTGCCGGCCGTTACCGCCATCTGCATCACCTCGGTCGCGCCCTGGACATCGCCTTTTAACCAGCGAATGTTAGCTACTCGGGTGTAGCTTTGCAGGTCCGGCCTGAGGTTAATCATCTTTTGGTAGGAGACTACCGCCTCGTCCAACCGCCCTTGCTCCATCAAGACGTCTCCCAGCAAACCGTGGTCGAGTGCCTCATTCCGAATCGTTACCAGTCTTCGTGCGACTGATTCCGCTTCCTTAAATTTGTGCAAGCTGTCCAAAATATGGCCTTGGAGCAGGAAGGCGTCTGGATCGTTAGCGTTCTCCGATTGCACGCAAAATGAGCACTGCTCCGCGAGCTTGTAGTAGCCGGGATCGTAACTTAAGCGGGCCTTGGTGATGAATGCCCAACCAAGGCGCTTGATCGTGTCGCCCCTCTTCGTAGCGGTCCGGGCTTCATCCTGTAACTGCTTTATTTCGCGGTCAATCTGTTCGATCCCTTCGTGCGGCAAGAGAGCGACTTCACACGAGCTGCTGGCTGGAGCTAAAACGGCCTCCGTTTTTTTGATCGCGGGCGACGATACCACGCTCGAAACCCTGATTTTCCACAGCCCAAATCCAGCTAAGGCGCAACCGCCTAACAAAAAAGAGAGTCTTGGATAGAAAAGCTTCAGCACGCGCGAATGGATGCGCTGTTCTATCGTTCGCGGATGCAAGGATGTAGGCCTCGATTTGTTTTTTTATTCCCTGAAAAGTCCATGCATCCAAAAATCGACTGGCTGCGCACTGGCAAAAAGGGTATCGCAATCTGACGGGATCCGAGTTTCAATCGATCACGGCCGCGGGAGCGCTCTTTTTTCTCGGCCTAGTGAGTCCAGGACCAAATTTCTTGGTGGTGATCGAGAGTACGCTGCACGGTGGTCATCGATCAGGAATTTTTACCGGGCTTGGTGCGTCGAGGGCGAAACCCCGGGCGAAGCCCTAGGAACAGAAAATGTTAGGCACCTAGCGCTGAAAGCGCGTCAGAATCCGTTTCACACCCATCGCACACCATTCGATAGACGGTAGGCATTGGATAAAGGTAAGATTGAAACGCACCTTCAGTGCGTGACCGCTTGGGAATCGGATTTCCTAGGCTTCGCCCAGGCTATCCTGAAGCGCGCCTTCCGCCTTCGCAAAGCTGATCGTCTAAAATCTTGCGGCGGAGGAAAGGCTTCGGCGGACAGGTCGGCGCTCAACCCGCCAACCCAGACGCAAAGATGTCGCTGTCAATATCGCTGCCGGAATGGATCAATGCGACGCGTTTATTGCGAACGATTTTTTGCTCTTGCAACGGCGCTGCCAGCGGATCTGCGGCGTCTCTGGCAAAACTTTGTGCACGACTTCCGCGGCCCGCTCGAGCTCATCGATGTCGAACATGGACACAAAAGTCAGGAGATCTCGAAGATCGCTTCGATCTCGACTGTGATGTTCATTGGTAAACTGCTAACCCCGACTGCTGATCGAGCATGCCTGCCAGCGTCTCCGAAAACGTCAACCAGTAAATCCGAGCAACCGTTGATCACCTTCGGGTGGTCCCGAAAGTCATCAGATGCGTTCACGAATCCGGTCAGCTTAACCACCCGACGCACCGTGCTAAGCCCATTTTGAGCGTGATTAACCACGGACAATAAATTGATGCCGACGAGCCGCGCGTGGGCATGCGCCTCATCCGCAGTAACATCCCGGCCGACTTTGCCGGTCATATACTTTTCATCGGCCGTCCGCGGGCCCTGACCTGATATAAACAGCAGGTTTCCGCTTATTGTGAACGGAACATAATTGGCTACTGGCATGGGAAAAGCCGGTAATGAAATTCCAAGCTCGGTTAAACGCCTTTCGGCCAAGTGATGGATTGATGAGACACTCATAAAAGAATTCACGATCGATGGGTTGAGACCGCAATCTCTAAGAAAAATTCCCTTTGATCTTCCGTGATATCGGCAAGTTCGCTGCCAATGTCTCAAATAAGGTCTCCTTAAAGCGTGTTGCCGCCGGAGTTAGCTCCCTCCCGCCATCGTGAAGCGAGAGATCGATCATCGGTAACGGTGGAAGGCCGGATTTTTTGTCCAACGCGATGAGCTGGTCGGGCAACCCAGTCAACGTGCGCACCGTGATGCCGAGTCCGGCCTCAACTGCCGCCCAAATACCATGCAGACTCAGGCTGGTAAAAGCGATGTGCCAGGGAATACCGGCTCGGTCGAGGGCGGCAATCGCAGTTTCACGAAAGAAGCAAGGAGAATTGAACACCGCGAGCGGCAACGGTTCGCCAGGTTGCCATATGGGCTTTTCTTTGCTGGAGCCAATCCAGGTCATTGGCAACGCCGCGAGTCGTTGTGCATCGCTCCGCAGCCTGCCACCAAACAACAACGCCAGATCTAATTGTCCTTTATCGAGGCGGTCGATCAGATTGGCCCGTCGATCCGCGTTTACCTCGACCTGCACTCCCGGATGTGCGCGTTTGAACCGGCCGAGTGCCGTGGGTAACCAGGTTTCCGCGAAATCGGTCGGCAGCCCAAATCGGACCGAGCCAGCAATAGTAGAACCGCGCACAGCGGCGACCGCTTCATCGTTGAGATCAAGAATGCGGCGGGCATAGGACAGCACGACATCGCCGGCTTCCGTCAAGGCAAGACCGCGACCCTCCTTCCGAAACAGTGCCTGGCCGAGCTGCTCTTCCAATTTGCGTATTTGCTGGCTGACTGCGGATTGAGACCGTCCAACCTGTTGGGCCGCTCGGTTAAATCCGCCCAGCTGCTGCGCCGCCACCAGCGTGCGCAGAATATCTGTGTCCAGGTTGGTCCGTATCATCGTTCAGTTTTTCGCAACTGTTCTATTAGAAGTATCCAATTTTATTCTCAATGCCAGCGGTTATTTTGCCAACAATCGGCAATCGTGCCGATCGCCAGAAAAGGAGGCAAAATGTCGCTCTTTCCCATCGCCGAGAAACAAATCGCTTTACTCGGTTTACTGCTGTTCGCCTGGTTTGTATTCAGTGCCGCCACCGCGATGCTGTTGGTCGCGCTTTACCTTCCCGGCCAAGGCGGGCTTAGCGCGCTGTTACAAGCATTGGGTTATCTATTGCCATCCGATCCCGTGATCTATGCTACCTGAAGGTGCCGATCCGATGGTTGGGCGTTCGGCGCTTTTCTTGGTAGCGGCGACTGTCCGGCTAGGGTTTTTCGTTTGGCGCGAACTAAAAGCTGACGCGGAGCTGCGCGTTTACAATTGCTACAAACCGCACTCGCCATTGTTTGTCATGGCTCCGCCCTTGGGTTCGCACCCCGAGTTTGAGCCGAGCAGGCAGCGTCACGAAAATGGTGACTGCGGTTTTTGGTAGCGCCAACCGAGCAGCTCCGTTTCAATTTTGAGGCAGCGCGCGTCAACCAGAGAAGAATTGGGGACCGTCGCCGCCCAAAAACACATCCGGGATACCGCTGGCGAAGGCGCCGCTCTATCGGCTATCGGCTATCGGCTATTGCGAAGCACTGTCCAGCGGTATCTGGTATCCGTTAGCCAGACGGTTTGTTTCACTCGCCATGCCGATCACCGCGAGCAGCTCGCCGAACGCTTCCTCTGTCAGACCCGCCTTCTGGGCAGCTTTCGTATGCGAATGAATACAGTAATCGCAATTGTTAGTGACGCTTACCGCGATGTAAATCAGCTCCTTCGTGAGAGGGTTGAGTGCGCCGGGCGCCATCACTTGTTTTACGCTCTCCCACGTCCGGCGCAAAGTGACCGGATGATTCGCCAAGGCCTTCCAGAAGTTGTTCACCTTATCAACCTTCCGCGTCGCCATAATATCGTCGAAGACACTCCGGACTTCCGCTGAGGCATTTTCGTATTCGATCAGTTCAACCGGTAACATCTGATATCCTCGTCGCGCCGATTGTCAATTCAACCGCAGAGATGGAACAAATAATATGAACCATGAATTCAGGTGAACAGAAACGAAGAAGACAGCGCGGCGTAGCATGCGCCCAAAGACGACGAAAAACCAACCGCGAATCAATACTAATTGACGCGAATCAGATCATATCTTCGTGTCCATTCGCGTCTATTCGTGGTTAATTTTGACTGTATTCCTTTGCCGTCCTCGCGTCCGGCTCGCATCGCTCCGTGAATCGTCGCAAACGGGATCTCTGCCGGCTTTTCTCGAGCGGGTGTTCCTTCGCGGTTCGCTACGCTATTGCTCGCTGTAATTCCAGGTCAATCCCCCATCCACCACAATGGTGGCTCCAGTGATGTAGTCCGCATCCGATGACGCCAGGAAGGCAGCGACCCCACCGACATCGCTGACCTGACCCAATCGGCCGAGCGGTATGTTATCGAGGAGCGCCTTGAGCTTGGGCGGATCGTTCAGCAGCGCAGAATTGATCGGCGTCTCAATCGCCCCCGGAGCGATATTGTTCACCGTGATCCCGTAAGGAGCTAACTCGATAGACAGGTTGCGCATCATCATCTTCATCCCCCCTTTGCTCGCGCAATAGGAAGTGAAATGCGGGAACGGCAGTTCCTCATGCACTGAACTGACGTTGATGATCTTACCTGGCTTCTTTGCCGCCATTCTGTGCTGAACGAACGCCTGGCTAGCGAAAAAAGCGCCTTTCAAATTGATTGTGAGGACCAGGTCATAATCGTGCTCGGTTGCCTCCCAGATGGAGGCATGTTTTTCTACTCCGGCATTATTGACAAGCACGTCGACTCCGCCGAAGGAATCGGCCGCTTGCTTCATCATGCTGTGAATATGGTCGACTGATGATATGTCGGCTTCGACGGCCAAACCGCGGCGTCCACGCTTCTGGATTTGCGCAACCGTTGCATCCGCGGATTGCGGGTTTCCAACGTAATCAACCACAATATCGGCGCCTTCTTCAGCCAACCGGAATGCGATACCTTGACCAATGCCCTGGCTTCCGCCGGTGATGAGAACAGTTTTTCCTTCGAGTTTCATAAGAGTTTATGATTAAGAAAGTCGATCCACAGATTACACAGATTTCGCAGATTAGATTCTGGTTTCTTACCGGCCTCGCTAGATTCTTTTGCGGTTATTAGTCCTTTTGGTCGAATCACGCGTTTCTTCCCAGATCCCGCAACGGCCGCCCTAACCGCAAATCGCGCTCGATCCGTTCGAGTGGCACTCCCTTGGTTTCGGGGACGAAACGAGAGCAGAGCCAGAGACCAACCAACGAAAGGGCTGCATACAGCAAAAATGTCCAGACATCGCCAAGACCCTTCAGCAGGCTGAGAAAAGTGAGCGACACGACAAAGTTGCTAAGCCAGTTGGCCATAGTGGCGATACTGGCGGCCTGGCCCCGGATGTTCAGTGGAAAAATCTCCGAAATCAGTAGCCAAAATACCGGTCCAAGCCCGATCGCAAAGGAAGCGATATAAACAGCTAAACTAAGTACCCCGATCCATTTCAGTGCTACGCCACCAATTGCGAAGCCCAGACTAAGAGCGAGCAGCGACACGGACATTCCAGCCAGGCTGGTCAACAGCAGAGGCCGGCGCCCCACCCGGTCCAGCAATGGAAACGATGGTCATCACCACATTCACCAGGCCGACGCCAGCCGTGGCCAGAATCGAGCTCAGAGCGGAATGAAAACCGGCTTGTTGGAAGATCGTCGGCGCATAGTAAATCACTGTGTCACCAGAAGCTCTTCCATAAACGGCGCCAATTTGAACGCTCCCTTTATGAAAAGAATCGCGCCCGAGATGACGCCGGTGTCGAAGCCGAACAGGAGTCCGGCGAGTGCTGCGATCGCCGCCGCGATTTGAACAAAATGATGGGAATGTCTCGCTGGCGGTATGCTCTTGGCCTGACCCAGTGTATCCATACGGACAAGAACGTTCCCGCTCGCGAGCCGAACGGCAACTGACATATGAAGCGAGAGAAGGGAGAATGCCTGATGCCATTAACGTTGCAGAATATCTAGGTCGAATTGGCCTGGCCCGCGCTATTTCCGTCGACGCTGAAAGTCTGCGCCGATTGCAGTACGCCCATTTGATGCGTGTGCCATTCGAGAATCTGGATATTCACCTTGCACGGCCGATTCGACTGGATCTCGCCAGTCTCTGGGAAAAGATCGTCATCCGCCGTCGGGGCGGATTTTGCTATGAACTCAACGGGTTGTTTGCGTGGCTGCTGACATCACTTGGCTTCCAGGTCAATCTGCTATCTGCTCGGGCTGCACATCGCGAAGGAGGGTTCGGTCCGGCATTCGATCATTTGGCGCTGCGGGTCGATCTCGATCAGCCTTACCTCGTCGATGTCGGTTTTGGTGATGCGTTCCTTGGGCCGTTGTGCCTTACTGCCGGTGTAGAACAGAACGATCCGCGCAAGACACTGCTCCTAACGCACGCCGCCGATGATTGGCTTGTCCGCGAGCGCATATCTGACGGAAACTGGAAGCCTTTATACCTTTTCACTTTGGTGCCGCGCGGTATCGACGATTTCGCCGAAATGTGCCGGTACCATCAGACCTCACCGGAAAGCCATTTCACCCGAGGGACGATCTGTTCCATCGCAACATCCGCCGGTCGCGTGACGATCAGCGGCGATCGATTCATTGAGACCCGCGAAGGCGATCGCACCGAGCGGCTCATCCAGAACGAGCCCGAGCTTCAGACCCTGCTGGCCGAGCATTTTGGCGTGACCGGTATCGATCGCGATCTTTTACCCAGACGTGATGCCGTCGCGCGAGGACTGCCGTTGTGAGGGACGGAACACAGCAAATCTGCCGCCGTTCAGTAGCCGTGGCTCCGGCTCATTTCTCCTTCAGCTGGGGCTACACCCTCCTGGTTGGCGCACGAATTCAAAATGAGTACCGCCGCGACCAGGGCAAGAAGCCAGAAGCATTGTTTTCGTTTCATCGTCGCCGACAATATTGTGTCGGGGACTGATTGAACAAGAATCTTTTCAATGCCCGTACTGATCTTAGGAGGAACTCGCTTCATCGGCTGGCACGTCGCCTCCACGCTAAAGAGTGAACGTCACCGCGTCGCTGTGTTCCATCGCGGCTCAACGCCGCTTCAGGAACTTTCTGGTATTGAAGAGATTCTGGGCGAGAAGACGGAGCTGCCGGACTTTCGCGATGAATTTAGCCGTTTCCGACCACAGGCTCTGATCGACTGTATCGGTTACACGCTGGCCGACAGATGAAAAATCGTCGAAACATTTAAAGGCGTGTTGGAGCGGCTGGTCTTTCCTAGCAGTTGCGATGTCTATCGGGCGCTGCGCTTACCCTGCAACTTCGCTTAAGACTGGAGTATTGATGCGAGTCTGATTCGCAAGACGACTGGCTTTTCTGATCCATTCACTCTGAAAGATTCGCTTTGACTTCCATCTTAATATATAATAACAATAGAAAATATTGTATGACTAAACTAGAGCTTGAACGTCGTTTAACAGTTTTCGTCATGGAACAACCAGTGGACCGCTTTGAGATTTCCGATAGCGTCGAAGCCGATCTTCAAGTTGAGTTGATCTTAAAACCCAACACACCAATTACCGAGCGATTCATTGTTCGGCTGGAGACAGCCCTTCACCGGAAGATCGGATCATTGTCACTGTTCCGTGTTCGCCGCAATGTTTTAATCATCCGTTTCACCCTAAAGGACGGCTACCGTGACGATTCGGCAGCCGACAGCATCCAGGAGCTACCTTTTCCTTACACCTGTGCCGATGTTGTGATTCCGACCAAGAGTCGATTTCGCTGCTTGGAGGCGGATTTGTGAACTCCAACTATAGTCTGAATCTCGAAGATAGCACTTCCTTCGTCTTACGGATTTCGACAAAACCGGTCTTTAACTCCGAGTTCGAAAATTTCGGGAGGGCCTGGTATGACTACATCTGCTCGACCCTTCTCTCTGATCGAGTTCGACAGAGGCTAGGGATAACTGTAGCCGAACAGGTGCTAGATTTCGTTCGAGATCGGCGGGTAACGTATGAATCAATCGCCAATACGACTCGGTTAATCCACTGCGATTACAATCCAAAGAACATCATCATGAGCCGGATCGATTTACACTGGAAGGTCGCTGCAATTCTAGACTGGAGGACAATTGGAGAGAAATCGCCGAACTCCTGGATCTCGCGGCAATGACGAACTTTCTGGATAGCGAAAGCGAGCACCCTAAAACGTTCCGGACCGCTGTATCCGTGGCTGATTTGGTTCAGGGCCTCCTGTGCTTGTTCCTGGTTAGCACACCGCACGACGAAGTCGTCGGCCTATCTGACCATTTCAAACCCCTTTCGGGCCATCTTCCAGTCCACTCCGTTGAGGTAGATATTGGATAATAGC
>DATNNZ010000392.1:0-5418 GCA_035601575.1 Chthoniobacterales bacterium | reverse complement strand
CGTGACGCCGGGTCAAGAAATCGCTGCGCTGTCAGTTCAGAGTGATCCAAGCGGCGCCTCAATTCTTCTGGACGGAAAACCTCCCGTGGGCCCCGGAAACAGCTTCACCCACGTGCCGTTCGGAATGCATCAGCTTACCGCTACGCTGGATAACTATGAGCCGATCAAGGAGGATATTGAAGTGCGCCGAGGCATGGTTCCGGAAATCGATTTGAAACTTAAGCCGAGTCATGAAATCGCTGCACTGTCGGTCCAGAGTGATCCAAGCGGTGCCTCAATTCTCCTGGACGGAAAGCCTCCGGTAGGCCCGGGAAACAGCTTCACCCACGTGCCGTTCGGAATGCATCAGCTCACTGCCACGCTGGATAACTACCAGCCGGTCAGGCAAGACATTGAAGTGCGCCGGGGGATGACTCCGGAAATCCATTTGAAACTCAGGCAGGATCCGATAAGCGCTTTATTGGCTGAGGCGAAAAAATACGAGGAGGGTACTCCCCAACAGCTCACCGCCTATGTGCAACTGGTGCAGTTGTCAACAGCTTCGGGAGCAGCAAATGCTGGCGACCATACCAAACAGCTGGAACACATCATCGAACGGCTCCGAACCAGGTCACCTGCGATCAGCAAGGATGAATTCAGCCTCTCTTATAAAGAGAGCATTAAGAAGGCGGCAAACCTCAATTTACTCCCAGGCATTCTGTGGCTGGCCGAAAACGAGAAAGCGAGCGAGGCGTTTAGCTTGTTTCTGCGTGCGGCAAATCTGGGAGATTCCTATGCGATGATGAAAGTTGGCCGGCTCTACCTGAGAAAAGGAACAGCGAAGGATGACGATGAAGGATTTAGTTGGCTTAACCGGGCTTACAATGCTCCTAAACGCAATCTCGAAGCCGGAGCTTATATAGGTGACTGCTACCTTAGCGGAAAAGGAACAAAACAAGATGTACAAAAAGCGGAAGAGATAATAATGCCGCTGGCTAGTCAAAAGGTTGTTCCCGCGATGACGTTAGCCGGCAGGATACTTCTATACAAAGCGGATGTTAAAAGGGCCGAAGCCGGAAGCAGTACAGCTCCCCAGATGCGGAAACAGCTCAACGCGCAGGCCGATGAGTTGGATCGTCAGGCCAGAGAATGGTGGGAACGCGCGGCCAAGGAGGGTGATTGGAATGCCGCGGCGCGTCTCGGTCAATTTTACGCGGAGGGTTCGGGCGGCGTGGAGAAGAATGAAGCAGAGGCAGAAAAACGCTACCAGGAAGGAGTCAACCATGGAAATGCGTTAAGCATGTTTCTCTATGGTCTCTTAATCGAAAAGAAGCCAGGGCGCCGCGCTGAGGCGGAGACATTGATGAGCGAGGCAGCCGCTGGTGGCCTTCCGTCAGCAATGAAATGGTGTAAAGAGAACAACGTCACTTTCACCGAAGCGAAGTCGGATGATTAGGTAGGGCGGGCCGTCCCGGACGCTGTGGTAAACGGCAGTTATGCAATGACCGTAAAACACTAGCTCAACGCCAAGAACCTGGCCTCCGTCACATGCCAACGTATTCCGGATCGAGGCCTTCAAGTTTCGCAACCGTTCCACCCTGCAGCGGCGTTTGGAACTCATAAGTGTAATTATCGAGCAAAGACTCTCCCTCCAGATCGTAGCGCATCCTGACCTCCTGCGCCTTGGGTGAGGTCTGCGCGCTACGAACGGTTCGAATAAGAACTGTTTTGATATGCTTTTTCTTAAGCTCCGCCTTTTTTGCCGGGGTCAATTGTTTGAAGAAGGCCTTCGCATTCTGCTCGGCGACGCGGCGTTGATACTCGGTCGCCGTGTGCCGGATAAACGTGGTCTGCGTCTCGATGACCCGGGTGATGGCGTTGTCGCCAAAGCCGAACGTAACTGGCGCGGGAATGGCAATGCATACTGCGAATGCCGCGCATTTGAAGAATCTACTTTTCACCGCGAGAGCAACCTTGTAGCGGACCCGACGATAGATAGCAAGCGTGGCTTCCGACCACAGATAACCCAATAATTTTATTCCCTTGGGTAAGCAAGTTGGTAGATCATGAGCCATGCGTTCCCATTCCAGGACGCGTCCGGCGCTCCATTATCCGATCTTCCTAGCAGGAACTCTATTCATCTGCCTTGGTCCTGGACTTCTATCTGCACAGGCCCAGGCGGATCTTTCTTGGAAACCTTCCAACCCGAATTTCACTAATGACGGAAACTGGTTTAACGGCCAACGCCTACACCCACGCCAACGCCGACGCCTACACCCACTCCAACTCCGACGCCGACTCCGACTCCAACTCCGACGCCTGATACACGCAGTACCGCTCGTAAGACGACTGTTACCGCACCGCCTACTGCTACGGAAACCGCTCAGGTTAACAACGGGCCAATAGTCAATATTAGGAACGGGGCTGCCGTTGCGAAAGATCGAAATTCACTAAACCCATTGTGCCGACCACCTGTTGGCCAATCCGCTCTTTGGCCAAGAGCCTAACATCCACGCTCGTTGTATCGGGGTCCATGATGGCGACAGCATCCGGGTGTTGGTATCAGGTAACCAGCAACTCAAAATTCGGTTAGGATTCATCGACGCTCCAGAGATGGGGCAAGCGTTCGGTTACTGCGCTAAACAGGCGCTGAGCGAATTGGTCTTTAGCAAAGACGTCGAGTTGCGAGTCTACGGTCTGGATAAACACGAACGCACTCTGGCGACCTAGTGTATATCGCTCAGTAAGGTTGCTAGAAAACGAAAGTCGCACTTAATCGGGAAAATGTGCGCTGGATCGATTGTCGGCGTGCTATTGCAATAAAGCTGTGGTCGTTCTTTAGAGTCGACTCCTCAATTCCAACGCAGTATACCAGTAAATAGCAACGTATACGAAATAGATTTTGAAACTACTGAATGCCGAGTGATACTCGTTGAAGCATCTACTTTATTTCTCTGTCGATCCGAAGCCCAACTCTGCTGCCCCGATGCCACAGCTTTCCGCCCGAAAAATTGCGAATCAAATGCTAGAAGGCCGAGAAGGTACCGTTCGTCGTGGCGAAAAAGATTCGCGAGGCGATTCTTGATGAGGTTTTCAAACCTGGAGACCATCTAACGGAGGCCGAATTGGTTGAGAAATTCGAAGTCAGCCGGTCGCCCGTCCGCGAGGCGCTGCTTGCTCTGGAAAAGGAAGGCACAATAATTTTAAGCCCGTTTAAAGGCGCGATCGTAAAGCCACTCTCCCCGGAAGAGGTCTTGGATATCGCGGAACTGAGGCTGGCCCTTATCTCTCTGGCTCTCAAACCGGCGTACCGCCACCTCTCCCCGGCTGATTTTGACGCTGGTTATGATCTGGCAAAGCGAGTAGCTCGTTCCAGCAATGCCAAGGACCACTTTGAATACCACAGCCGGTTTTGGGACAGCATCTTCAGGAAAGCCCAGCGACCAATTCTGCATGAAGTGTTTCGTCAACTGAATGACCGAATGACACGGTACGATCCACTTTACCTGAAGGTTTTTCCGGCAGCGGAAACCAGACCGCGCCAATGAGAGACACTGATCCAAATCTATCGCAAAGGAAATATCGCCGAGGCGTTTCGGGCCTTCAAAAAGATCTATTTAGAAGTCGTCGATCAGATCGTCGATCAGATTAAAAGGGAGGAAATCTGATCATCCATCGGCCAAAGGCGTAGCTCGGTTTAGCCGGTTTCCTGTACTACTGTAATTTCTAGAATTGCCATCGCATGGAATCCCCATAATTACGCCCAGCGTAACCCCAAGGAGACACTTATGATAACGATCTTAGATCGTTTGCCCAGCACGGCTGCGCTGCTGCTGGCAGGGCTGTATCTTTATTCTTCCCCCGCTCACGCCCAGAACGCGACCTGGATTGGCCAAACCTCAGATTGGAACACTCCGACCAACTGGACCGGGACCCCACCAACCCCACCAACCGTGCCAACCGGAACAGCGACGTTCGACGCAACGGGCATTACTAAGTCGCTTACGTTCTCTCAGGGTACCACGGTGGGCACCCTACAGGTCGATGCGCCGGGGTATAGCTTCACAGATAGCAACCCCTTTGGTGTGTTTATCAACGGCAGCGGCGTCGTGTCCACTCTGGCCAATGCGCCAACGATCAATGTCAACGAGACAGCCGGCTTTGCTTTCGTGGGTATGAGTTCGGCCGGCTTCGCGACAATCAATTCTGGCATTGCAGGTCAGAACTCTATCACCGATCCCGACGGATTCACGGGCGGTTTCGTATTCTTCCGGGGCAGCAGCACGGCTGCTAATGCGAAGATCACAAGTTTTTTTGCTTCGAACATCGAATTTCAAGATACGAGCAAGGCAGGTAATGCGACAATCACCGCCGCCGAGAATGGCGGGTCCATTTTTTTCGAGAATACGAGCTCTGCTGATCATGCGACCATCACGATGCTTCCCGGTAGCGCAGAACTGAGTTTCTCTCCTGGTTTTTTTGGGGGCGGCACGGCCACGGCTGGCAATGCCACCATCACCAATAGCGCGAGGACGAATTTCTTCCAAGGGAGCAGCGCCGGCAATGCGACGATCATTACCGACGTCGGCGGAGTAACGAGTTTCTTCGGCGAAAGCACCGGCGGCAATGCGGCGTTCATCACCAACGCGGGCGGCATTGTCGACATATCGGGCCTAGGCACTTTTCCTGATGGTGGGGGTGGGCCCAACGTACCCGGTATGACCGCCGGTTCAATCGAGGGCGCTGGTACCTACACTCTTGGTTCGAAGGAACTTACCGTCGGCTCCAATAATCTCTCGACGGAGGTCAGCGGCCTCATCGAAGGCAATGGTGGTTCACTAACCAAAGTCGGGACAGGCACATTGACCCTCTCCGGAATCAATACCTATACCGGTCCCACGAATGTGAACGGGGGCGAATTGCTCGTGCGCGACCCTGGATCAATAGCTGGCTCAGTAGACGTGCATTCGGGAGGCGCGCTGGGTGGAACAGGTACCATCCACGGTCCCGTGACTATTCAAGCCGGCGGGATCCTCACGCCGGGTGTCGGCAATACACCGGGAACGCTGACCGTTGGGCCTCTGACGCTGAATCCCGGTTCCATACTCAATTATAAGTACGGAACTCCCGGGGGCATCAATGATCTAGTGATCGTCAACGGAAATCTAACCCTAGCCGGGACCCTAAACGTTACCAATCTGGGTGGATTCGGTGCCGGGGTTTATCGAGTTTTCGATTACAGCGGTTCTTTAACAAACAACACCCTGAACCTCGGCTCATTGCCGAGCGGGTTTGGATTCAGCGTCGATACCGCCCACGCGAACCAAGTGAATTTGGTCGTCTCAGGCGGCCTTCCCACTCAATTCTGGGATGGGAGTAATACGACGCCAGGCAGCATCGCCTTCGGTCGCGGAGGAAACGGCACTTGGAATAACGTCC
>DATNNZ010000391.1:0-3619 GCA_035601575.1 Chthoniobacterales bacterium | reverse complement strand
TTACTCTCTTGAACTACGTTACGCATTCTGAAAAGGAGTAGCTGGAACTTTTTCTTTGAAAAAGTTGTTTTTCTTTTCGCTGTGCACGGCTTCGAACTGGCGAGGTGTGCGATATTCGAGCGAGCTGTGCAGACGCTGATTGTTATAATAAACTTCGATATATTCGAAGATCTCGCGGCGAGCCAGCGCTTTGTAGCTAAAGAGCTGGTTGGGTGGAAAACATTCCGTTTTTAACGTGCTGAAGAACGCCTCGGCCTTGGCATTACCATAACAATTTCCTACCGCACTCATGCTGAGATTGGCCTCACGGTTGACATCCTTGGTGGCGCGACTGGGCTTAACTACGCTTCAGATTACCGTAATGTCGACGGAATCATCGTGCCAACCAAGCGTCGGGTGTATGGTTACGAAGGCAATTACCAGCTTGTGAAGGAACCTTTGCTGGTCGCAATCGACATAGGTGACATCACCCTCCTCAAGTGATCCGATCATCCGGTTCAGGCCACCATGAGGCGCTGCACCATTTCAGCACGACGCAAAGACAGGTAAGCTCTATGTCCAAATATTCACTCTTCACTCCGCTGCGACTCGGGGCGATCCAGATTCCAAATCGAATCATCATGGCGCCCCTAACGAGAATGCGCGCTGGGGCCGATACCAACCGCGACGAATGCGGAGTATTATGCCCAGCGCGCTCCAGTGGGAGTCATCATCTCTGAAGGAACGGCAATCAGTCCTAATGCTAATGGTTACCCAAGTGCTCCGGGAATCTACACGGCAGAGCAGATTGCCGGCTGGCGTGTGATCACCGATGCCGTGCATGCACGCGGCGGCCGGATCATCGTCATAAACTGGATCAATGGTCACCGCCACGATGGCTCCGGTAACCCAGAAACGCCGGCTGTCGTAGCGCTTGATTTATGCGATTAATTCGCGCCGTTGATTCAATGCCTGCGGAGAAGGGCGATGTTCACGACTAGTCTCCCAATATTTGCGTGAGTTACCAGCGGAAAAGGTATGTGTCTCGGATAGGGGAGCGCGCCGCGAGGCGATCCTAGCTAAGAGTTATTCCCCTGCTAGCAGGCGCGAGGGTGTTCCCCGAAGCGCAGCCCCGAGAATGGGCCGCTAGAGCGGATAGCTTGTCGGAGGGGCTCGGTAATAACTGTGGAAGCAAAGGTCACGATCAATGGAGTCGAACCGATAACCAAGTGATCGGAATCACTATCTGCTTTCCCGCAAAAGAGCGGAAAATAACTATATTCCCTCGGATTGACGGGGACCGCCGTTTTTTTGCCAATTAATTGTGAAAAGGTTATGCCAAATAATTCCGAAAGTATCTGCAAGCGTCAGTGATCAATGCAATTAATACTAGAGTGATCGATAAACCTGCCGCGATCGCGTAACATCCTCCGCAGCACGCCACAATCTTCGGCTTGATTACAAACTTGCTATGCCTGCCGAATAGAAAGGAGATGCAGAATAGCGGACTTGCTATTCTTACTTGCTATTGTTGCTTGCTATTATTGCGACATGTTGGATATTCGCTTTGTGACAACCAAACACTTTCTCCGGGAAGCGGATGAGCTCGGCCGTGAGCTCGGCCGTCGCTTAAAAGAGAAGAAGCTGCCCGGTGCTTCCCTCGGGGAATTTCTGCCGCGGGTAATGGAGGTAGCAGCCTCTGTTTTGTCGGGCAAGAAGTCAAGTCCGGCGGAACCGGAATTGGCGCGCGCGAAGCTGTTGGCCCGCGGTGTTCTTGCCCGGCGTCGCCTGGAGGAGGCGGAGGGCGGAGCCATTTCGACCGAGGAAGTAGCGGAAAACCTGGATGTAACCCGGCAAGCGGTCGACCTCAGGCGCCAAAAGGGGCAGCTGGTGGCTTGGCGTACATCCGAGAAGCGATGGCGATTTCCTGTCTGGCAGTTCGGCTCCGACGGTCGTCCGCTTGAAGGCCTAGCTGACTGCATCGCAGCGACGGAGCTGGACAACGAATGGAACGCGATGATCTTTTTTCTTTCACCAGCCGTGTCCTTGGACGGTTTACGACCTTTGGACCTGCTGCGGGATGGTCGGGTAAGCGAAGCGGTGGCCTACGCGGAGCGATACGATCGCCATGGGGCTTAAGAGTCCGCCGGCCGACCTCGGGCAACGCCGATTGCGCCTAGTGCGGGTGCCGGAAATACTAGTGAGAATATCGCGTGCAGGCTACCGGGATCCATTCTTCTGGTCCAGGCTTGGCCGGAGCCGGTTTGATCTTCCCGACGGTCGTTATGGCGTCCTTTATACGGCCCAGGATCTGGAGACCTGTGTGCTTGAGGTATTCGGGGACCGGTGGTTGAAGGAACGAGTGGTGGCGGTAGGAGCGCTACCAAAGTTCGAGGTCCTGACCTTTGCTGTTCGGCGGGAGTTGCGAGTGGCCGATTTGACGGGGCCCGCGCTGAATAGGCTCGGGACCGATGCAAACCTGTTTGCATCGAACGACTACGCCGTGACCCAGGAGTGGTCGCGGCAGCTAATGATTCACCCGAAAGCGAGAGACGGGATCCGTTATCATTCGCGCAAAAATCCGCGGAAACACAATTATGCGATTTATGATACCACGCTGGCAAAGGCGAGCCTCCGAGTGCTGGAGCGTCGTCGTTTAGGCGCGCTTCCAGAGCTTTACACCATTCTCGACAAATACGAGGTTGCCCTCATTGGATAAGGACGATTCGATAAAAGCATATGACCGATCCAACGCACCCACCGGAGGGCGAACCGCTGATCCGGGCTATTGCCATGCCGGCGGACGCCAATCCTTCCGGAGACATATTCGGCGGCTGGCTGATGTCGCAAATGGATCTCGCCGCCGCAAATGCTGCCAGCCGTCGTTCGCGGGGGCGTTGTGCGACGGTTGCCGTAGATGGGATGGTCTTTCATCAACCGGTCTTTATTGGGGATGAGGTCAGCCTGTACTGCGCCATCATTAAAGTCGGCAGAACGTCAATGACGATTCGTGTTGAGGCTTGGCGGCGGAGTCGGACGGACGAGGCAAGAAACAAGGTCACGGAGGCTACCTTTACGTTTGTCGCTGTCGACGAGAATCGAAAACCTAGACCGCTCCCGCCGGAGCAAGCGTGTTAGCGGGGAAAGTCGCGCGCTATAAGAACCGACGCGCACATTGCTGGCTAGCCCAGAATAAGGCCGGCATGAAAAGCTGATTCTGACAGCGACGTTCGTGTTGGGCAACAATTCTGAGGGGAGGTATCTCACCATTGCATTTGTACATTGAGCTAGTGAGCAATCCTTTCGGTTCGTTTCCGGAGCTTGGGATCCTAGGGAAGTTTCCGCTGGTCCGGAGATCGGTTCCGGCAAGGTTGTCGCGCCAGTCACTTTTCTAGCGCAGCGGTTCCCTCTCCTGCTCCACCTACCCTCTCAAATCGTGCTTCATAAACCGACGGAACGCTGGTTATGTCATCATAATAATTAGGGGATGCTAATTTAGCTTGTGTCACTTTGGGAATTATTTTGCGTGGTCGCGCCAATAGTTCCAGTTATCAGCCCGTATGTAATGGCTTCATGGCAGTTATCCTACCAGGTGGATCTATCCTTGAACCAACAGTCCGAGAATTGCTCTGAAGAGCTT
>DATNNZ010000390.1:0-6221 GCA_035601575.1 Chthoniobacterales bacterium | reverse complement strand
GGTGAAAGGCAACTGGCGTTACCTGTATCGGGCGGTGGATTCCAGCGGCGCCACCCTCGATTTCCTTCTCTCGGCCAAGCAGGACGCAGCCGCGGCTAAGCGCTTTCTCGCCAAAGCGCTGGGCGGAGCGAACCATCCCGCACCTCGGGTGATCAACACCGACGGCCATGCCGCGTATCCGTCCGCCGTTGCGCAACTCAAAGGCGAAGGTGATCTGACCGAGGATTGTCGGCATCGGCCGGTGCCATATTTGAACAACGTGTTCGAGCAGGACCACCGCGCCATCAAGCGGCGGGTCAACGCCGACTACGTCCGTGAAATTCAGTTGAACCATTTCCGGCGGGGCCTTTTTCGCCAATGCTCGTATGCGAACGATAATGCCATTAAGACGCTCAGCCCCTTTTAGAATGTCCGATAAAGCTTCTTTTACATCCTGCAAGTTCTCGGATCCAGTTGCCAGGAATCTTAGCCCCGCTTGCGCGTTATTAGCAATTGCGCCCAGCGGCTGGTTGATTTCATGTGCGATCGACCGGCAATTTACACAATCTTAGTGAGAAGAAAGAAGATCGAATTCGGTTCTGAGAAACTTGGAAATGCCGGAAGAGCTACAGCGCGGATCCCAGAGTCCAATGTTGAGTCTTAAGCTCTTTCGAGCGGAGCGCCGTTACGGAACCTCGGTCTCTTCAACAAACCGCTAATCATGGCAGTGATCGATTGCGAGAAGAGTTTGGCCTCCCTACGTGTACACTGAAGCCCGTTTTCCTGATGCTGATCCCTGAGGTAACGTCTGCCGAGGCTCTGCAACATTATATCCATGGCGCCTGTCGGACCGCCGGTCACGCGGAAACCCGGCGAGATATAAGCGCCGTAAATATTCACAGCGCCATCAAAGGGCTCTTTGTTCGCTCCTACTGAAGGGCTCAATGGCGGTCGACCTCCATTTTTTCTAAGCGGTAGTAGAGCGACCACGGTCCAGCCGACACCTCCGAGACATCAACAAACCGCCAGTCAACCAAGTCCAAAGAGCCCAGACCTAAATAATCTCAAACAGCCGGCGAGACATCGATTCCCGCTCCATGATTGACGTTTGGCGAGGGCCGATCATCGCCGAACACGTAACCGACCAAATCTGTGCAGAACGGTCCTACATCCTCCCACTGCGCATAACAGGATTTGAGTCCGTGCCGGATCTCAAGCCAATGTCCTTTGCACACGCTACACCCAGGTCCGCGAAAGCCCGCAATGAGCCACGGTACCACTTTGGCAGCTTCAGCTTTTACCCGCCCCTGCCTCCATATCACAGTATGGCAATGCCAGACCGAGCCTTGCTCGATCAAAGGGCTGAGTGGAGGCGGACAAATCAAGAGCACTTTTGGGCTCATGTACGTGGTGCCGAGACCGCCTCCAATCGTGTTGCAGATATCGATCAGATGACCCACACCGACGGCGATCCGGTAGGGGGTTCGATTGTAGGCCGCCTTAAGATCATTGCCGCCAACCATGATGATCACTAGAACAAGCGGATGATGCGTGGTGATGGCTGCAGGAAGGTACGCGCTGCCGTCGAGTTGGTTGTCTGAGGCATCAGTGGTTCTTCCGTTGAGCGATTAATTGATCACTTCGTAGTCACTGCCGAGTTCCTTTTGCAAAACATCCGGCCACCGGCTATCCGCAGGATACCGTTCACTTGCGGCCCTCATTGGGTATGAAGCCCCAAGAAAGAGAATCGCCGAAGACCATAATTCGGATCGGTTTTGCAAAACAGGGTGGATACGGCCGTGAATGGGATCCTCATATGAAAAGCAAGAGTCACCTCCCTCCTGTGTCGCATGCGACACAGGCTTCCGCAGGCAATCGTGTAAACTGAGGCGACTAGAATTTGGCACGAAGAAACCAGCACGAGCCGCCCGGCGCCGTCGGCGTTCTCCGACACTCTCATAATGGTCCACGTCCCGCTCTCGAAAAATCTCCGCCGCTCCCTTGCCACCTATGGCGTAAATCTGTCGCCGTCCTCAGCATCGGTCCGACCGAGGCGATGCCAACAGTGTCACAGAAGACGTCGTCGGTATCTCCCACGGTAGGCAACCGTGACAACGATTCGCCCCGAATTTGCATCCAGAACGACCAGCCGAGCAGGTGATCGGCAACCGACAAAAAGCCTTTTGTCGGCATCATCCAAGACCGTTGGATAATTGGCATACGAAGCTCCAAGTCCCCATTTTGGCAAGGCGTCAACGTTCTGTCGATCGACCAGGGCAATACCGAAGATATTCTGGAGAATTTGTCAGGATTTTAGCCGATGTCTGCCACGGCTCGACTTCAATAGTCTCTCAGGGTCAGCGCTTCGCCCTCCAGCCAAATCGCCTGTCGGTTCACCGGAAACCGACGGTGACCGAATCCTGACCAACCTGCCTTAGTGGCCGCGGCAGCTAACTCCCGAAACGAAAAGGCGCGGCGGATCGAAAGCCGACCATCAAATCTGTTCATCGGATGTCTAACCAGAAAACCGGTCAGGAGGTAAATGCTCACCATGCCAAAATCCGAACGCGCTAAGTCCGCTACGATCACACCGCGACGGGCAAAACAGCGCATTCGCCGCAGCAAATCGAGGACGTCAGAAAATGCAAAATGATGCAAAGCCAGGGAACAAGCGACGATATCGAACGGTTCGGCCGGCGTAAAGCGCAGGACATCCGCCGCTTCGTAGGTAATCTCTGGGTAAAGCACCGATTTGGCTTGCGCGATGGAAACAGTCGAAGGCTGAGAGTCGATTGCGTGAATTCTGACGATTGACTTCTGGACTCGAGACCAATCGGCGATGCATCGCGGGATGTCGCCGGAGCCTGTGCATAGATCCAGCAGCGACACCGACTCACCGGGAGCAATCCATCGGCGTAAAAAGTGGCGGATCAGGTCATAACCCCCAAAACGCTGATTGAGTTTTTCAATATTGTCGAGAGCGATCTTCAGATCATCAGACACTGCTTGTGGCCGGTCCATAATCTCGCCAAGCGAAGGATCAAAATTTCGCCGAGGTTGAAGAAAATTCGTCATTGCGTAGCCAATAGATCGCAACCGAAGACAAAACTGCACTCTTTCGATAAAAACGACGGGCGGCGCAAGCCCGGATCCAAAGCAGATCCGAAAAATCCATGCTCCTGGCGGTCGCTAACTTGTTGGTTGGTTGTATGGGCACGCTGCCGTGGGAGATCAAACTTCATGGCAAATCTCATTTTCATCTGGGCGGGATCTCCTCTTAGGGAAGATCGTTTGGTCCTATGATACCGACAATTTCCTTTTTTCGAAAAAAAGCCGAGATGTTAGTGAGGACAGCCGAGTCTCTGAAACGCTTGCTCAAGCTTTCAACTTCCAGCGAAGGATGATTTCCTGGGCCAAGGAACGCAGCCATAATCAAAGGCACGGCTTCTTCACGGGGTTCGTCAGCTTGGTTTCCTTCAGGCTGAGCGCGTTTTTAGATGTTAGCGGCTAACGGTTGAGTGTTGATAGCGGCCTTAACCGCTTGCGCTAAGGCCAATGCTTTTCCTCGGCCGTAGTAGTGAAGGAAGATCATCCGCGGGGTTCTCTCCAGTTATGTGCTGGTGGATGGCAACGATATTAATCCCCTTGCCGCGAAGTGTTTTGAGAACCGTCTGGAGCTCGGTTTCAAGCATGACAAAATCGCCGACGACGAGCGCGTCCTCAGATGTACCAGCGAATGCTGCCCACGTGTTAACGCCCATCGTATTTCCGACGGTGCACCCGCACGCCATTTTTGTCTCGTGCCCGATCGTAACCTTGTACATGCCATCCTTCGCGTCGCCCTTTTGGGTAAAAACCTGGCGGCGAGCGAAGCGGGCAAAAAAAGAAGGACAGCGCAGAGACTCACCGTACCGAATATCACTAGCCAAGGAAAAGATTGACATTTCATGGGGACCCTCCCAGTTATAAGGACTACGCTACACGTGTTACACGGCGCAATATCCGTGTCAAGCAGTCCCCCGATTTCTTGTCTGTTTCCGCTGGCGAGTCAGGGTACGACGTAAGCTGAGGAAACATTACTGAAGATATTCTTAAGAATTCTTGAATTTTGAGACACTCCCGCGAGCGAGAGAAACGATTGACCTGAGGAGCACTAAGATTATGAAATGGATTAGCTGAGAAAGAGTGAAAGTAGATCGCGTAGCTTATCCTTGGCTCATAAAGAAGTTCCTAGACAAACATTCTGAATTTTTCTTTGTCCCCGTCGATAAAGTCATTGACGAAGCCCAGCGGCTCGGCGCCGCGCCATTCAACGTTAAAGACGTGGAATTGGGGCACCACGGCAAAGAGTGCTCGTTCGAGGCAATATTGAAAAAATACAATCTTGCCAGCGACCCTGCATTGTTACTGCTTGGTAAAATCGTTAATGGAGCTGACACCGACAATACGCCCTGGAATCAACCCGAAGGCGCAGGACTTGAAGCCATCGCTGAAGGCTTTCGGCACATGGGCTTCAAGGACGACCATGAACTGAATTCAGCCGGTTGGATCGTTTATGACGCTCTTTATGCGCACTGCCAGGAGATGGTGCGCCAAGGGAAACCAGACGGGATGATCAAGTGAAGGTCAGAAAAAACAAAAGACAATGGTGGATCGGTTATTCTCTCTCGGCCAAACGAAGAACTATTGAACGGTTGAAAAAGTCGTTATCCGTTCAGTAAACCGCGATGCCTAAGAAGCAACTGCCCCAGTTCGTTGCGCCGATGGCTGCTGCCTCTATGAAAGAGCCATTGATCTTGATTCGGCTTGAACAACGCGAACGATTTAGCGAAAAGAAGGTCCGAGCACCGATACCGGATAGAAAAGATCTCGAATCCAACCAAAGCCATGAACAATCGATCGAACCGCTTAGTCCTTATCATTAGTTTACTCGGTATTCTTCTGATACCCAGCGCAGCCTTCGCTCATCACGCCGAGTGGATGAAGGGTAAGCCCTTCATCCAGGGCTTAAGCATGCCTGTCCACGGACTCGATCACATGCTGGTCACGTTTGCCGTGGGATTGATCGCAGTTCAAATCGGCAGGCATGCCTTATGGGCTGTTCCGGTAGCATTTGGCTTACTGCTTCTTCTTGGGGGAGTAATGAACGTATCGGGCATCGCCGTGCCGTTCGCCGAGCATGCGATCTTTGCATCCATCATTGTGCTCGGTGGCCTCTTGGCTAGCCGCAAACAACTTCCCCTGGTGGCGGGCTTGGCTGTGGTCGCTTTCTTCGCGATGTTCCACGGTATAGCGTTGGTCGGAGAAGGTCCGCACAACGCCTGGTTTTTCGTATTTACGGCCGGCTGCCTAATCGCTGCTTGGGCTGTTTTGGGCAGCGGAATCATCGTCGGACTTTTACTCAAGAGGCTGAATCAGGCGCAAGCGATCCGATATGCTGGATGGGCAATGATCGGTGCTGCTGCACTAATCACCATCTTCCCAGGCATAAACGATGTGATCATCCATTTTTTGGAGTAGGTCACAATCGTCCGGTTAGACTCGTTGAGGGACGATTGTCTCCAGGCGCGACCGGCTTCTTGGAAGCCGTCAATAACGAGACCAAGCCGCAGCTCTGCAAACCAGTTTAACTAATGGGTTTTAGACTTTGGGTTCAATCATAATGCTCCGCGTGGCGATCAGCATCATCTGGCCCCACAAATCACCACTCACTGCCCACACCGGTGGTTCATTTTTCTATTCGATGTCCTTTGGTCCGATCAGCGTGATCTCAGGCAAGACAGTGCTGCAACGGCGAGATCGATTGCCGGAGATCACCACTCCCGGCTATCGGGTCAATTTAGATAAGCGGGTTCGGGACGACCATCCGCTGCGGCGGATCAACGCCTAGTTAGATTTGAGTTTTGTGCGCAGACAGGTGGGCACACTTACGGTCGGCGAGGCAATTCCACCTGATGTCATCATCCGCATGATGAGATACGTCCCTTGCGAAGCGTCGAAATTCAGTTTGGCGGCCCGCCTTTCTCGAGAGCAAGGTCCTTTACCCATTCCTGCAGCACTTTCAGATGCTGAGGCAGCACGATCTCAGGCTCTTCGATATTGGGGTGCCAGTACTTTTCCCACTCGACCGAGAGATACCCTCCGTAACCACCGGCAGCCAGCAATCTGATTATCTCCCGAACCGGTACCTCTCCCTCGCCCAGCGGCACGAATTGCCAACCACCTTTGTGCGCTACTGAACG
>DATNNZ010000389.1:0-2710 GCA_035601575.1 Chthoniobacterales bacterium | reverse complement strand
ATATCAGAGTCAGGGCGCAACCGCGGCAAGCATGAGGAACGAAGAAGCCCACGTGAAACAGGCTATTCTAGCAACGGTGGTTGGCGTCGAAAAGAAATGTTCAGATTCGGTTGTGGTACTACTCGAGAGCGACGAATTGAGGGAACCGACTGAGGTTGTTTCGTAAACGTCAGACAAACACAGGTTTGACGGCGCCGCCGGATTTCGACGGTTAGATCCTGGCCGCCCAAGCGCTGGGCGTGAGTTCAGCGACTCGATTGATCGGAAAATTGGCCAAGCCTGGGAGCACAGAGCCGAGGTAGTCGCGGAGCGATAGGTTCAAGCGGCGACAAGTTTCGACGGTCGAAATTATGGCGGCTACTCGTGGTCCAGCCTCTTTACTTCCGAGGTGTATCCAATTTCTCCGGCCAAGAGCTACCGGGCGCATCGCGTTCTCGGCCAGGTTGTTGGAGAGTTCCAACTCCGGATATTCCAGGAAGCGACTGAGCCGGCTCCAAAGCGTCAGCGTGTAGTCGCATGCCTTGGCTAGAGCGCTCTTGGGCAGTGCGTCGGTGCGGGTCGCTTGGATTGCCGCCTTGATCTGCTCGAGCAACGGCTTGCTTTTCTGCAAACGCAGAACGTGACGATCGATTTGGCTTAGGCCTTCTTGGCGAGCCTGGGCATCAATTCCAAAAAGATCATCCATCTGCGCCACGATCTGAATCGAGGTTGTATCTTTGGGATTGAGTTTGACTGCATCGAAGAACTTTCGTCTGGCATGCGCCCAGCACGCGGCGTGCACGAGCTTTGGGCCACCGATATGATCGTAAGCGCCGTAACCGTCGCTTTGCAACAGGCCTTCGAAGTTGCCCAGGAACCGTTTCGGACCTTCCCGCTCCCGGCCAAGCCGGAAGTCAAAGACTACCGGTCCGGCCGGATGGCTGTATTGCCAGAGGTAAGCCTGGTGATTTTTGCCTCGACCATCGTGCATTTGCACTCCCACGGTGGTTTCATCAGCTTGGATATAGGAACCGCTCAATAATTCCTGTCCCATCGCTGCGCTGATGGGCCGCAGCAACTCGCCTACCCGCATCACCCAGCCATCCAGAGTCGCTCGGGATAGTTCAATGCCAGTCTCCCGTTCTAAAATTGCACTTTGCCTATAGATCGGTTGGTGATCGGCATATTTGCTGACTACCGTATCGATGACGACTCGATCACTGGCCAAACCTTTTTCAATGATCCGAGCCGGCACCGGCGCGCACTCAACGCCTTGTTCTTCACAGGCTTTGCAGGCACGCTTTTCGCGCTTGGTCACCACCACAAAATATTCAGCCGGCTTGACATCGAGCTGCTCGCTCTTCTCGTAGCCGATCACGCTGTTTTCTTTACCGCAGTTTCCGCACACACATTGTTCAGGAGTGCAGGCAATGATCTTTTCGATGCGCGGCAAGTGTGCCGGCAACTCCTGACGGCCAGGATGCTTTTTGGCCCCTTTGAGAGGTAACTTTAATTGCGCGCGTTCACTCTCGGCTTCCACTTCTGCGCTGCTGACTCCCGGCTCCAATTCCAAAAGCTCCAGTTGTGCGTCGGAGAGCTTCTCGCTGCCGGGTCCGTACTTCTCGATTCGTACCAGCCGCAGTCTTTCTTCCAATACCCGGACCTTATACTCTGCGAACTTGAGCCGATCTCGATCAATGGATAAAGAACCGCCCGCGCTTTTCGAATAGTGCCTCCGGAAGACTTTCTTTGAGCTGGCTAACCAGCCCTGGATCCTGCATTTTGAGGGGAGTAAAACTGCTGCTCAACTAAGAGAAATAACTAACAAAAATGCAGTTTCTTTCATAGCCTTTTCTTACACTTTTTCACTCTCCAATACCGTTTTTCGATACCAGTTCTTGCGCCGCGTGCGCGTCAGATCGATTCCACCTAACAAGAGCGAAAGTTCTTCATGGCTCAAACTCACTCGATCCGATTGGTCTTCGGCTACTGGCCAGCTAAATCTTCCACGTTCCAGCCGTTTGGCGCAGCTCCAAAGGCCGCTGCCATCCCAGTATAAAATCTTGAGCCTGTTCCTTCTGGCATTGGCGAACAAAAACAGATGCCCGCTCCTGACTTCCAGTCCGAGCCGGTCGCGCACTATTCCGTAGAGGCCATCGAAGCCCTTACGCAGGTCGGTGGCTCCAAGAGCCACGTAAATCCTGGTTGCCGGGCCAAGTCCAAACACAAATTTAGAATCCTTCCAGTGCCTCTACCACCCGACGCAGCTGCGCCGCGTCAAAGTCCCGGCTCAACTCGATGCGTCGGCCCTTGGCCAATATTACCGCCATTCCGCATGGAGGTTCTCCATCCGCTGGGCGGCTCCCACCCATTACTTTGACTCGCACCAGCCTTTTGCCATCGCTTTGGATATCGCTGGGCTCTGTTCGTCTTCGCTTGAGTCCTCGCTGCAACGTGCTCAGCGTCATTGCGTGGATCCGGCAGAACTCGCCTCGTGATAGGCCACTTGTCCCAAACTCACTCACAAGCTGCTGGACCTCCTGCCGCGTGCGCCGCCGGCGCGGTTTAACTTCTTCGGGTTCCGTCATCCGCCCACTTCAGCAAATTCCGCCGCGAAATGGTAGGTGGGGTTAGTAAGACGTATACCCTGTAGTTGAGCAAGCCCGCCGAGGGCGTTCAATACCAGTCCGCGTCCCCAGGCGTGCTCCAATGTGTTGAACAGCGCCAAGCT
>DATNNZ010000388.1:0-40269 GCA_035601575.1 Chthoniobacterales bacterium | reverse complement strand
AATCGCATCTCGAATCGTTTCGGAAGAAATCGCGAAATTCAAGTTTTGGCCTTCCCGATAAACTAGGATCGCCATGCCAATGACTTGGCCTGACTCATCCAGCACCGGCGATCCGCTAGAGCCGGGAGAAATCGGCGCGGTGATTTGGATAAGGGTTCGGCCCGCGCGGAAGGCTGAGATGATGCCTTCTGACACGGTGCCTTCCAGCCCCACGGGATTGCCAATCACGAGGACACGTTGCCCTTCTACGGCGCCCGATGAATGCCCCAGGGTCAGGTAGGGCGCGTCCGTCGTTAAGAATTGGAGCTCGGCAACATCATGGGCTTCAGAGTAACTAACAACACTCTTCAATATGTAGACCGCGCCAGTTGGCGTTTTGGCAATAATCCCGCCACCACCAGAAATGACGTGATAGTTGGTGAGCAATATCCCATCCGGCGAAATGAAGAAACCTGTGCCGCTTTTTAGCAGATCGTTTTGTTGGTCGAAAGTAAGGATCTCCACGACTGCGGGTTTTGCTCTCTGAACCAGGGCAGGAATGTCTGTTGCATGCACCGCAACAGTGCCCACGATGGAGATCAGCGGGCAAATGCAGAACCCGAGCCGTGCTAACATAGTGACGGGAGGTCGGCTCCCCTTTCACGAACTTTAGTCGCTTGGAACCACAAGAATCAAGAAGCGCGTTGCCCTGATCAGAAAGGTTTTCATTGCCCGTTCCTGGCTGGTCTATATCCATGGTCGCGAGCGTCCGCCTCGCTCATGAATTTTCCCTGCTTGGTCTCGCCGATCGAATGAACATCAGGATTTGCAGCAGGTTCGAGCGAGATACCCGCGTTGATCGGTAACTCCTGCTCCGGCATGGGAGAAGTTTCTCCGGCCCGACGAAAATCGTCAATGAACAGTTTTCCTTCCCGAGATACCCGTCGCAGACGGTAAGGACCGGCTCCTGCCGGTCCGTCTCAGTGTTCGTTGAGGCCGGGATGCACCCCTGTTCGTCTGTTTCGGACAGAACGGACCGGCAGGAGCCGGTCCTGACCGGAGTGACGTGAACGAGCAAACCTGCTTGTGTATCCTTGCCGAAGAAGCTGCATTATCGCATGCTTCTCTGATCCGATCAGGTATGAGGAGAAAGCCACGCCACATCCGCGTCCGATCCGGGCAATTCGAATTTGTTAAGCTCAATGCCAAGAAGTTCGATTGGCGAGATACGTACCATTTGATCCTGACCCTGACCTGGCCTGGCTTCGCCGGTCTTGTTTTCGGCATCTATCTCCTTATCAATCTTGTATTTGCTGCGTTGTACATGCTGGACGCACACGCCGTCGCCGAGATGTCGCCCGGCTCGTTTGCTGATGCTTTTTTCTTTAGCGTGGAAACGCTGGCCACCGTTGGCTACGGCCACATGTATCCTGAATCTTTCTATGGCCACCTGATCACCATGCTCGAGATCATGGTGGGCATGTTTGGGCTGGCGGTGATCACCGGTTTAATTTTTGTGCGCTTTTCTCGTCCCACAGCGCGAATGCATTTCAGTAAAGTCGCGGTCATTGCGCCGTTCGATGGAGTGCCCAATTTGATGATTCGCGTGGCCAACCTACGCCACCAAGCCATGGTTGAGCCCGAGTTCCGTATGCTTCTGCTTCGAAGCACTGTCACTGCAGAAGGAGAGGATGTGCGACGCTTTCGTTCCCTCAAACTGGAATTTGATCGTTTGATCATGTTTCCGGTCGTTTTAACGGTACGGCACCGGATTGATGAAACAAGTCCGCTTTTCGGGATGACTCCGGAAGATTTTCAGCAACAGGACATCCGCATCGTCGCATCCATTGTTGGCGTCGACGCCGTTATTGTTGCTCCAGTCCAAAGCTTCGGGGACTACAATCACGATCAAATTGAGTGGAATCGGCGTTTCGTCGAGATCTATGATCAGAACGAGGAAGGCGATTGGACCGTCGATTATGCCAGAATTGACGAAACCGAAAATGTCGCTCCGATTCAGAACCTAGCAAAAGACCAGGAGGAGCAGGCGGTAGGCCGAAACACGACATTGAGTGATAGCGAAGTGGGTGTGTGATCCAGTCAGCAGGGCCGGGAGTTAGAGGTTCGAATATCCGGCAAATACCGACGTCAGGGCATCAAAGAAAGGCGCCGCCCCTGGCAGAGGTGCAGCTGTCGGGCGTCCGGCATGATCTTTAGCTATTCTCGCCCCGTTCCATGCCCGGAGCGCTTCCTGGTGACTCGCTCCACCTTTTGCCAAGCCGATCACTCTCGAAACGGGTTTTTTCGTGGATCTCTAGCTTGTCGAAGGAGTTCCGCAGCCTAGTTCTGCGCTAAAGTCCGTTCGCTCTCGTCCGATCTAATCCTAAACGGCCCCGTTCTGCCATGAACGCCCTCTTTCGGATGGTTACAAGGCGAAATATCGGATTTACGTACGTCAACGCGCAATCGCTGAAAAACTTCAAACTACCTGTATCCTGACTCGTGCATCTTTCGGATGCGCTACTAGTTCCTGCACCCACGAGACGCCCACAGATGCGTCGCCATCGTCGACGATAGCACCAAAGTAATGCTGATATAGGCGGTCACGCCTACCGGTAGTGCGAACTCTAAGAGCGTCTTCAAGCCCTTTTATGCCCACAGCGAGGAGCGCTCCTGGTTAATCTGGGAGCGCTCTCTTTGTTGTTCCCGGCAATTCTGAAACAGCCCGAGAAGATGCTGCAATCGTCATGAGCGCATCTGATACCAATCGCGTTCGTCTTTTATAACTTGCTCAATGGAACGGCCATGATTTTCTGTTTCTGCCGCTGGCGTATGGAAATACACACTTTGGCGAACCGGTTGCCGCACGACTTCTGCCTGATGCGCCGTTGATTTCGCTGGTGTATTAGCCAATCCCACACTTGGGCTCAGTACGAATGCTAGTGAAGTGGCCGCGATTACCAGCGGAAGGGTTGTTATATTTGTTTTCATGGATGAAGCATGAGACAGACCGAGGAGAACATATCAGTTTCTTTCATGATATGACATCAGATGGTCTGATATCAGGCGGATTCGTGTTCAAGGATCTAAACGTGAGCGGGCGATGCGGTGAGCATAAAAATGCCGCCGCCGCCGAGTAAGGTTTGCTCTTCTGGAACGCCCTGACAAGAACCGGCTCAGAACTCCAGCCCGACGATGTTGCCCATTTTCGACTTGTGGCGTCTTGGTTCGGAGGCAAGGAAATTGTTGATCGAATCTTGGCCGCATACGAGCAGAAAGAGAGCACCAAGAACAAAGGGATGAGTGCGAACCACAACCAGCTTCAAGAAGAGATTCTCCTGGCGATTGTGGTTACCTGCGTCGACCGGCTGCTGTGATCGCCGTCTAATCGCCTCTGCCGTTGCACAGAATCAGCCGCACAGACGTTTTTCCGGCGTTGTCTCTGCAGAAGACGTGTCATACTAATGTAACATCTCTTTGATAGGCTTGCATTGCCAATACTTGGCAAGTCAACCAGACAGCTCTGTAAAAGCCGGATCCGTCGATCACGGCTCGTAACCGCTTGCCTATCTTATCTGACCGTTGAGTGAAATTGGGCGCGGCTTAAGGAGGCGCCTGTGTCTTTCTATACGCTAAACGATTTTACGAAAATCGTCGCCATGCTGACAGTCGGCGTCGCGACGATGCTTGCTTTGGTGTTGCTGTAATTAATCACTGCCGGTCACTAAGTGCGCTCGGTATACCACGGAGTTTGGTAGCGCCTGCCCAATCGCCGGGAAGCTTAACCAAGGAGCGTTCGGAACGTATTGGCTGAGCAACGGCGCTATTGGGAGCCATCGCGGTTTGCGAGCCGCCTGATATGGACCCCTCGCACGATGCCAGATTGAGAGCCTTCCCAGAAATCTTCGTTCATACAGTCAATCGACAAAAGTACCTGGGCGATACCCTCGAGAAGCATAGCTAAGAGAACTTGGCATGAGTAAAGCTAAGTTCCCTCTGACAGAAAGCCAAGTAGTAAAACTGTTTTCAGCAGTCCTCCAAACTGAAAGCAGTTAGTAGTTATGACCGAGCTAGTGCAGTTAGCATTCTTTTTCATGATGTGGGGTATCATCGATACGATGTTCTGTGCCTTGCGAAAATAGGACGAGTAGACGGCGCGTATACAGACAGAGTTTGACCTGGCAGCGGGCGAAAAGTCCGGCTGATAGATCGGACGTCTGAACGTTATTTTTCGCCTTGGACTTACGTCGTGCGAGCTTTGCGCCTTGCAGCTATCTTTGATTCTGACAAATCATCGATCCGTCCGCATGATGAATTTTTGACTCTTTCGGGTTGAGATAATTCACTCTGTCTGCCAATGGCAGGCGTCACTCGGATGACGGATAATGCCTGTAGAAAAGAGGTTTAAGAAAAATGATCAAAAGGTTTTCAAAACTAACAGGGCCGGTGATAATCGCGGCCGCTTCACTGACATTCGTACTGAGCCCAAGTGTGGGCTTGGCTAACACACGAGCTGAATCAAAGGCTCATCAGGCAAAAGTCATACGTCAACCGGTTCGCCAAGCTGTGCATTTCCAGATCCCGGCAGCGAAAACAGAAAATCACGGCCGTTCGCTTGAGCAAGTGATACAGGACCAACACGATTGGTACCAGATGTTCGAATAACAGTCGAATCGGCGCATCCGAGAACGGGTGTGTGGAATTGCCGAGAACGCTCTAGGATTGTCCCAGAGCGTTCGGAATGTGCCGATCGATAGATTCGTCTGAACCTTATTCCTCGCGTCCAGGTAAGAGGAGCGAGGCGAGCGATGGCTTAGAACCGGAAACGGTTTCAGGCCAGAATTCGGCGCGCCCTAGTCTGAAAGGCATGCTTACCGAAAGATGCGGCCGCGACGTAGGCTTTGCGGATTCGGGTTTTCCGCCCTATGGTAGTGCGCAAGATCATACCGACAGATCCGTTGCGTCCACTCGCCTTTTACATCGGCATGACGACAGATCTCGAAGCTCGCATTCGTGATCATAATTCCGGGCGATCGAAATGGACGCACTATCGTGGACCCTGGAAACTTGTCTGGTCGCAAGAATGCTTGGTCCAGCCATCTAGATATTAATTCCGGCAGCTGGAACAAAAAACGGCGGGGATCCAAAGCATTGAGTTCTAGTACCCCAGCAAAACACCTGCTGCCAGGCTATCCGGTCAAACGCGGCCAGATCTGCAACGGGAGTACTATTTATGAAACTTGGCTTTATTTGTCCCAACATACCGGGTCACCTCAATCCGATGACTGCGCTGGCGCGTCATCTCCATGCGCGAAACCATGAGGTTGTCTTTCTATATTCGCCGAGTGCCAATGGTTTGCCATGTGTTCCTGGCGAAAAGGACGACGACATGAACGCAAACCGGCCCGAAATGAGCAAGCTGGAAGGACTCGGCGCTTTAGCGTTTTATTGCGGTGTGGCTGCGAAAGAAACCGAGGTGATTTTCAAATCGTTGCCAAAAATGGTGGAAACGACAGGGATCGAACCCCTGATAATCGACCCTATCCAATTCTGTGTCGAATTAGGGGCGATGAAATTGGGTATACCGTATATCACCGTGGCCACCGCGCTTTACCTAGACTACTTTGGCTATGCTCCGCTCGGTGTTTACGATTGGCCCCATGAGACTACGCCTGAAGCTTTAGTCAGAAATCGGGAAGGCATCGTTAAGTTTGCAAGATTTACTTACAACGAGCGTACCAAAGCCTATGCAAAGAAAGCCGGTTTGAAAACCGATTGGGATGTTCCCTCTGGTGTGTTTTCCAAACTCGCATATATCACGCAGATTCCAAAAGAGTTCGACTTCGAAAATCTCCTGTTACCTCCGCAATTTCATTACACGGGTCCGTTTCATGATGGCAAGGGTCGGCCCAAACTGGATTTTCCCTGGGATCGATTGACCGGCGAACCGCTGATCTACGCATCAATGGGGACGTTAATGAATGGCCGGGCCGACGTGTTCAACACGATTATAGCCGGGGTGGCTAAGCATAAAGGTACGCAACTGGTTCTTTCAATAGGAGACCAGCTTGACCCTAAGCAGATCGGGCCGGTGCCCAGCAATGCGATCATCGTTAATCAGACGCCACAATTGGAGGTCCTGAAGCGGACCTCGGTTTGCGTTACCCATGCAGGGTTAAATACTGTGCTGGAGTCTCTTGCTCAGGGCGTTCCTCAAGTGGCGATTCCGATAACTTTTGATCAACCCGGGGTGGCCACGAGAATAGCCGCAAAGAAAACCGGGGTGACCGTGCCGTTTGAAAAGTTGACGCCGGACCACCTTTCAACGCTTCTGGGTGAGGTACTGAACAATCCTGTGTATCGTGAAAATGCGCGCAAACTGCAGAAGATGATTGCTGAGGTTAACGGACTCTCGGTCGCAGCCGATCTGGTAGAAACGTCCCTTGGTGTGACCGAGAAGGCCGATGCGCTTCAGGTGTAATGCTGAATGCACCAAACGCGAAAATCGACCTACAGCATGATGAATATATAACTCTTTTGGATGTGAGATAATCTGCCCGGTCTGCCAATGGTGATGGCGACAGCGCCAGGTTACTTTCAATCAAAAGGAAAGTTACCTATGAGATTACCATATGCAGTTAGTAGAGTTTTTGCCGGAAGTTTGCCGCGACGATTAAGCATCGCTTGTGCCGCAGCTTCCCTGGTGCTCGGGGGATGTTCTGCCTTTGAGGCTGGCACTCCCAATGCCCCCGTGAACTATCAGGAACCACCGGCGGCAAGAACAGAAAATCACGTTCGTTCCCTTGAGCAAGTGATCCAGGACGAGCACAATTGGTACCAGTCGTTCGAATAACAGTCGAATCAGGAGAGCGAAGAATGGTGTCAGGAGTTAGCGGGAACAACAATTCCTATCCGGAACCGGTCACTGCACATCGGTCGGCCGCATCCAGACGAGCCAAAAAGGTGGACGCATAGTCAAACAACTTCGGTAAATCCTCCAGTGATTTGCGAGCGAGTCGCCCCTGTTGGTGCCCAAGCCCGCACTGAAGGTAAATCGCGAGACGTAGTAATTCGAATAAATCGCGCGAGCGGCGTCGCTCCCAGATTGTTTCCGGACCAGAAAAAGCTCGATCCGAACTTCCGAAATCCATGAGAAACGTCTGAATCGGGCCGGTGCACACCACGACGTTGTGCAATTCCAGATCACCGTGCCAGAAGCGCTGGGAGTGGAGTTTTTCAATTTGTTCGAAAACGTCTTCCACCAGCCGCCAAAGGCCAATGAGCACCGCTATGTCACTTCCGTTCAAAAGTACCGATCAGCCGACCCCGGGCCAGAACTCTGCCCTCGATTTCCTTCAGCAGAGTTTTTCGATCAAAGGCAATATCTGTTCTGAGCGTTCGATCGAGCGCGAAAATTTGGAATACATAGCGATGGGGGCCATGAGACGGAGGTGGCCTTGGGCCGTAGTACCCTTCTCTTCCCATCAATCCCTTTCCCAGCCGAAAGAGCGATGAGTGCGTGTCTCGATTCAGGGATCCTGCCGGCAATCCGTTGGTGCGCCGCGATATGCCGGTTGCGACCAAGTGCATCGATGTAACGGGCAATGGAGCATCGGGATCTTCCATAACGAGCACGATTTCAGCGGTCCCGTTCGGAAGATTGGACCATTCCAAGGGAGGCGATTGATTCTCGCCTATGCTACCGGCCGCGAAACGTGTCGGCATCGCTGAGCCGTCCTGAAATGCAGAACTAGAGAGAACGATGGTTTCCGGCACCGACCGAACGGCCGACTGGTTCCATATCAGTTTCTCTTCTCCGGCATGAACTCCGCGCATCAGGCGTCCAAATAGACGAGCAATCATAAGAGGAAGGCAGCTTTCAAGTGATTGCCCTCTGACATCTTTGCGAACCAAGCGCAAGAGGTATACGAGCAGTCTTACCGTTCCCGTCCTACCCGCTGATTCGAAATCGGCTCTTCGGCCAGGAGATAGGAAGTTGCCATTGGCCAACGTGGGTCTTGGCAGAGAACGCCGTACCCAGTTTTAGGTGCGTCTGGAGGTCGCGGCAGACTGAAGACCGTGGTCACTCTCGACCCAAAAGGTGAGTCAGCCGTCGCTTCACTGCCGACCACTCCGCCGTCACGATCGAATAGCGCGCCGAGTCGCGGGCAGTGTGGTCAGCGGCTATCCGATGGGCTCGAAGAATCCCTTCGAACTTCCCGCCGATGCGTTCGAGAGCAGCGCGTGAACGCCGGTTACGCGCGTCAGTGTGAAAGCAAACACGGAGCATCTGCCAGGTTTCGAACGCATAGGTCAGCATGAGTAGCTTGACTTCGGTGTTGGCTGCCGTCCGGATTGCCGAGCGGGTCAGCCACGTGTATCCGATCTCACAGGCATCGAGGACGTGGTCGCCCTGCCGCGGGTGGCCCTCCGGCCACGACCATCGCTCCAGGTTCCAGAACCGCGTAGATCCTATGACGACATCGTCATCCGCGCGGACGATCGCGAACGGCACCGCGCTGCCGGCCTTCCGCCAGGCCAGGGCAGTGTTGACATAGCTGCTTGCCTCAACCTTACCCTGCGGGACGGGACTCCACTGGTACAGGGAAGGGTCAGCTGCCGCAGCGACGACCAAGCCGTTGACGTGGCGGCCATCAAGCGGTTCGAGACGAATGTGTGTGCCTGACAGCACAAGACCTTCTGTTCCCATGGCTCCTAATATGCAATGAGTCTTTACGCGGCCGCAGCGGCGACTGTCCAACCAACGGCCAGCGTGCTGGGCCGAAAAATTGGAACGAAGCGACTGATTCAGCGTGGCCTTAGGTCGCAGTCGCCTTGGGATCGTTCGCCCCGATAATTTCGCCAAGGCTAATGGCGAGCGGTGGCGACTGCGTTTCTCAGGTTAGCCACACCAATTGCTTCGCTCCGCCTTTTTTGGCCTGCTACGCCAACGGCTTAACCGGGACAGTCGCTGCTACCGAAGATCGGCCGGAACGCCAAAGCTGTTCCGCAATCAGCCCCGGAGATACTTTTCGAAAAAATCGAGAGTACGTTGCCAGGCCAACTTGGCTGCGGCCTCGTCGTACCGAGGCGTCGTGTCGTTGTGGAAACCATGATTGACCCCCTCGTAAACATACGCGGTGTAGGTCACGTGATTTGCCTTGAGCGCTTGCTCGTACGGGGGCCATCCCTCGGTGATACGTGTGTCCAGCGATGCGTAATGCAGCAAAAGCGGCGCCTTGATCTTAGCAGCATCCGCGGCCGGCGGTTGCCGGCCGTAAAATGGAACCGCCGCCGCCAGATCAGGAAGCCGCACCGCCAGCTTATTGGCCATCGTTCCGCCAAAGCAGAAACCAACAACGCCGACTTTACCCGTGCATTCGGGACGCGATCTCAACCAATCAACCGAGGACACAAAATCTTCGAACATTTTGTTCTCGTCCACCTTGGCAAAAAGCTCCGCCCCTTTCTCATCATCGCCAGGGTATCCCCCAACCGAGGTAAGACCATCAGGTGCAAACGCCAGGAAATTCGCGGTTCCCAAACGTCGTGCCACATCTTGTATATAAGGATTTAGGCCACGGTTCTCGTGTATGACGAGCACGCCGGGCAACTTTCCGTTGGCGCTCGCCGGACGAACGAAATAGCCGCGTATGGTACCGTTGCCCTGGGGAGACGACACAGTCGCATATTCCGTTTTGAGCCGCTTATCATCTTGAGGGACTTGCTCCGCCAGAGCGTAGTTCGGCCGCAGGCTATCCCAAATTGCCGTGGCCGTCAGGCCGCCCACCGCATACTTTGCGGCGCTATCCAGGAATTGGCGACGACTGATCTCGCCGTGTACGTAATGATCGAATAGGTTCAGCAGCTCTTGGGGAAAATCCGTAGCTTTTTTTCGTTCCATTCGCGGGGCTCCTTGGTCGTTCATCGCAAACGTCGAGGATTCTTCGGCACAATTCTACATCTAAAATCAGGGCGCAGCGTATTTGCGCTGGCTCCTTACGATCTCTGCTTCGAAAGACCGCGATCATCCTGTGGGTGTTGTGGGACTACATCGGACAAGCTAGTCGCCGCTACCGAAGGACGCGAAATGATGTATTAGGAGGCTTTGTCGCTTTGTGAAAGAACATCAAGAAATACTGTTGTTATGATTTCCCCGTTGTGTTATCTACAATCATGGCTTGGCGCATCGAAGAAAATGTCGTTCGCGGCGAGATTGACAATCGCACATTCGGACGAGTTCACGGCAAAGTCTGGCTCACCGGTCGCGATAACCCGCTGGTTTTAGAGCTGACCGGCAACTGTCACAAGGATCTGGCCGGCTGCAGGCTCACCTTCACCAATCCGGCGCCGAAATCGGAGAGCAACCTTCGGCTCGCCGTCGACCAGAACGGTGCGGTAGGAGATATGACGGCCGCTCGAAAGGTTCGGGTAATCGAGAACTTCGATTATCTCGAGATGAAGAGGGGCAAGAAACTCCCGGAACATATCGCGAACTGTCTTTATTTGGAATGGTTCAGCCAAGCCAATGGACGGGTTGTTATTGAGTCCACCGAGTACGAGATCACGGTGAGTGAACCGGTTTGGAGGCTCTCTCCCGAAGAGGAAATCCAGCAGCACGAAGCCAACGCGGATGCGATGCGATCATTTATGGAACGGGCCGCCGGTGCACTCGATCCACGAGAGGAAGCTGCATACGACGGAGTACCCCAGGACGAATTCGAATGGGAACTTTTCCTTCGCGCATCTGATCGGCGCTCAGCGAAGTTGGGCGAGCTGATGGAAAAATACCACGATCATCCGAACCGCGATCGGTTGATTGCGCGAGAAATGGGCTGGACCTGGATCGAGGAAATGTTGGACGCCGAAGCAGAGTTCGGTGCGGAAGAGGACGCGGATGAGGCCGTTGGCGACGGCTTTGAGGAACCTGGACTTGATGCGGCTGAAATGGAAGAAGACCGGATTCGGCACCCCCTCGTTGACCGTTTAATCAGACGATCTGCGACTCTGATGAAGCTGGCTGGCGACAGACGGGACAACGATCTTGAAGAGATGGTCGGAAGTTTTATGGCGGTTGGTCCGAAGATAGCGGGTGCGCTCGGGATCGTTCGGCCAGGCCGGAAAGCCGACCATGAGTTTAACGGATTGGTTGTTGCTAAGCTTAAACGCGCTTTGGGTGAGCTGTCTAGCGCCCTCAACGCTGCTGGCCGGCTCAAACAAAAGGAAAATGAACCCCCTTTTCCAATTGACGAATGGGTCGCCGAAATGCTCGAGACCCGCCAAGAAATTTTGTCGCTGATGAACGAATTCCGGCGAACCACACGTTAGCGCAGTGCAAATTTCTCGGGATCGGTTTCCCACAAAACGCGCGATGTCCCAAACGGACAGCAAGGACTCGGCCCGGAGGTTTTAACCCCGGGGACCGATCCACCCAGCGAGCCGCCTGAAAGGGCGGCGCACTGCTTTGTTTAGAGTCCGAACGGAATTAGGTTTGAGTGTCACATCCATGCCCGTTCGAACCGCCCGACCTGAAGACGCACGACAAATCGCAGAAGTCCACGTAAGCAGCTGGCGTGCCGCCTATCGGGGAATAGTCCCGGATACCCTGCTGGATAGCTTGTCGGTAGAGGCTTGGACCGGACTGTGGCAGGAACGACTTTCTCGGGCAGGTCAAACAATCAATCTGGTCTCTGTGTTCGCCGAAAGTGTCATAGGATTGATCACCGCCGGACCAGCGCGTGATCCCGACTGTGATCTGCTGCGAACGCAAGAGGTGTACGCGATTTATCTTAGCTCCGAATACTGGGGTCACGGGCACGGCACAGAGCTCTATTTGGCGGCGGAAGATCGGATGCGCCAGAGCGGGGCGCTGGACGCGATCTTGTGGGTACTCCGAGACAACGTTCGCGCGCGGAGGTTTTACGAAGGGCAAGGGTTCACGTTGGATCAAGCGCGGCCTGAGCGAATTCATAAGGGGGAGTCTTCTTTGGTCGAGGTTCGTTATCGAAAGAGATTTTGAATTCCTCACTACGAATTTGGTGACACGCGGCGGTCGGAGGGCGCGTCGCAAGCGACGCACGCTCCGACCGCCCGGTAAAATCCCGCCTCTTTGGGCGAACGCGTCTTCATCGAACCGTCCGCATTAATCATTTGAGTTATTCATTTGAATGAATAACTTGGTCTGTGGTCGACCCCCTCTTGCTCCCCGATCGAGATCGCGATGCCCGGCAAAGATTGATCGATGCCGGACTGGAAATTTTCGGCACTTACAACCTCGAAGGCGCCACTACCCGCCAGCTAGCCGAACATGCTGGTGTGAACCAGGCAGCCATTCCCTACTACTTCGGAGGAAAGGAAGGTCTCTATGTCGCTGTTATCGAATATTTGTTTTCGACCAACTTCGCCGTCATCGGCCCGGTGGTTAACGCTCTCCAAGAACAGCTAACTGCGAAAAAGCCAACCAGGGACGAAGCCTTGGCTCTGCTTAAGAAACTGCTCGGTGCCATGATGGAAAGGATGTTGACGCGAAAAGCGAGCAGTACCTGGGCACGCATTATCATGCGGGAACAGATGCAACCCACCCAGGCATTCAGCGTTATTTATGACAAGGGAATTCGCCGTGTGCACGAGACGGTGTCTCTCTTGTTGGCAATCATCCTGGCCAGGAAACCGACCGACCGAAAGGTGATCCTCCGTTCGCATATGGTGGTCGGCCAAGTACTCATTTTTTTGGCCGGACGGGAAACCATTCGGAGGCGTCTCAATCTCACCGGCTACACCGACGAGGAAGTGAAAGAAATTAAGCAAGCGTTGGAGGAGCAACTCGATCTTCTCCGATTCGAAGCGGAAACAAGAAAATGAGACGGCGCGGTGTCATCGTAATTGCGGCATTACTCGTATTGGCGGGTGCCGGCTGGATAGTTTATCAGCAAATCGCCCGAACCCGGTCGGATAAACTGATTATCCATGGCAACGTCGATATCCGTCAGGTAAACCTGGGCTTTCGAGTGAGCGGCCGGCTGAAAGAGATGAAATCTGAGGAAGGTGATGTCGTGCAGGCAGGCGACGTGATCGCTGTACTCGACGATGGCCCTTATCAGGACCAGGTACATCTCGCTGAAGCTCAAGTAGCCCAGGCCCAGGCTAGCTACAGCAAAATGGTGAACGGTTTTCGCCTTGAAGAGATCGAACAGGCGCGCGCCCAACTCGCTCAGGCCAAGGCGAACTATGACAACGCCCTTAGGACTTTCGAGCGGGAAGACAAGCTGCGGCAGACGCACGTGATCTCGCAATCGGATTACGACGCGGCAACATCTTCCCGAGATTCGCTGAAGGCGATGGTCCAATCGGCGCAGGCCAACCTTAATCTAGAGCTTGCCGGTAACCGAAAGGAGGACCTCGACAATGCCAAAGCCCAACTCGACAACGCGCAAGCCAACCTGGACAACGCCAAACGCAACCTTGCCGATTGCCAGCTACGCGCGTCGGTCGACGGGGTAGTGATCACACGAGCAGTGGAGCCGGGCACGATCGTCGCCACCAGCACTATCGTTTACTCGATTTGTGAGACATCGCCAGTTTGGATCCGAACCTACGTCGACGAAGGCGACCTCGGCCGCATCTATCCCGGTATGAAAGCGCTGGTCTATAACGATACTTTCCCGAATCATCCGTACACGGCTCAAGTCGGGTTTATTTCGCCGGTCGCCGAGTTCACTCCAAAAAACGTGGAAACCCGCGAACTGCGTGCCGATCTGGTCTACCGGCTTCGGGTGATCCTGGAAAAATCAGATCGCTATGTTCGTCAGGGTATGCCGGTCACGGTGCAATTGCTGGATGAACACAATGAGCCCAGCGAAGAACGGAAATAAGGTATTGATCGAGATCGCCGGTCTCGTGAAAACCTTTGGGACGACTGCAGCGATCGACCAGCTGAACGCCCAGGTACTAGCTGGTATGATCACCGGGCTGGTAGGTCCCGACGGCGCCGGCAAAACGACTCTGATCCGGCTTCTGGCCGGCTTGTTGTTGCCGACGTCGGGAAGTATCAGGGTTCTTGGCTTCGACCCGACGACTGAGCCCGAGGAGATCAGGACCCGGATCGGATACATGCCCCAGCGCTTTGGTCTCTACGAAGACCTAACCGTTCGCCAAAACCTCAACCTTTACGCCGACCTCAGGAATGTCGTCGGCGGGGAACGAGAGGAAAGCTTTGAACGGTTACTGACTTTTACCGATCTGAAAGCATTTCAGACTCGAAAAGCGGGCGCTCTGTCCGGTGGGATGAAACAGAAGCTTGGGCTTGCTTGTGCCTTGGTCAGCAAGCCGGAGCTTTTATTGCTGGATGAGCCGGGGGTAGGCGTCGACCCAATCTCCCGGCGTGATCTTTGGAAGATTGTGCAGGAACTGGTTGCCAGTGGGATTGGGGTCGTATGGAGCACCGCTTACCTGGATGAAGCCGAGCTTTGCCAAGCAGTGATTCTGCTGCACGAAGGAAAGAAAATCTTTGACGGGGAGCCTCGTGACCTTACCGACCGTGTCCGGTCTCGGACTTTTCATCTCAGCGTCTCGGGCAATCGGCGTAAGATCTTGGCTGAAGCGCTCCGTTCAAAGGCAGTGGTTGACGGTGTTGTGCAAGGCGACAGCGTACGCCTGGTTCTAAAAGAGAACGCCAAACCGGAAGAACTAACTCGACTTTCCGACCATCGAAAATTAGAGCCGGTTTCGCCCCGTTTTGAGGATGCGTTCATCGACGCGCTGGGCGGCCTGCCCAAGACGGAATCGCTCGTTGCTCAATCGATGCGCCAATTGGAGCATGACGGCGGAGATATGATCCAAGCAAAGGATCTGACGAAACGATTCGGACATTTTGTCGCGACCGACCATGTCAGCTTTTCGGTTAAACGCAGCGAGATCTTCGGATTGCTGGGTCCCAACGGCGCCGGAAAATCGACTACCTTCAAGATGCTATGCGGTCTGCTGAAGCCGTCGGAAGGAACCGCTCGTGTCGCCGGGTTTGACTTCCAGCGATCGGCCAGCGCAGCGCGCAATCGCATCGGTTACATGGCACAGAAATTCTCGCTCTACGGCGATCTAACGGTTAAACAGAATCTCGAATTCTTTTCCGGAATCTACGGGTTGCGGGGTGAGAAGCGAAGCTCGGCCATTGATCAAATGATCGATGTCTTTGCCTTGCAGCCTCATTTGGAGCTGTCATCTGGGCAGTTGCCGCTCGGTTTTAAGCAGCGATTAGCGATGGCCTGTGCGTTGATGCATGGACCAGACGTCCTTTTCCTGGATGAGCCCACGTCGGGCGTCGATCCAATTACCCGGCGCGAGTTCTGGTCCCACATCAACGGTCTAGTCGAAAAAGGCGTGACCGTGATGGTGACTACTCACTTCATGGATGAAGCCGAATATTGCGATCGAATTGGTTTGGTTTATCGCGGCAAACTGATCGCACTCGATTCTCCGGACGCGCTAAAACAGAGCGCAAGCACCGCTGAGCTTCCCAATCCAACCATGGAAGAGGCGTTCATCGAGTTGATCAACCGATTCGATGATCGAGAAAAAAATGAAAAGCGAAGCTGAGGCCCCTGTCGACGATAGGGCGATCCGCCAAGTGAAACAACGCCCGATATCGGCTCGCCATGAACCATAAGCCGTCCAAAATCACTCCTCGCCGACTTTGGGCGCTGATTCGCAAAGAAGGGATACAGATCGTTACTGACCCCAGCAGTATCCTGATCGCGTTTATCCTGCCCGTGATGTTGCTCTTCATCTTCGGCTTCGCGGTTTCGCTCGATACGACTCGGCTTCGTATCGGTGCCGTACTGGAGGAACGGACTCCGGAATCCGAGAATCTGCTGCATTCGCTGCGGAACTCCCGCTACCTTGATGTCACGGTGAGTTTCGACCGCGCGGCTCTAGAGAGAGAAATGGTCGCGGGACGCCTCCGAGGTCTCCTCATTATTCCAGTCAATTTCTCGCGCCGCCTGCATTCCGCGAATGACTCGGCGCCACTGCAGGTCATTGCCGATGGCAGCGAACCGAATACGGCGAATTTCGTTCAGAACTATTTGCAAGCCGCTGTATCGCTTTGGTTGCAACAACGCGGGCTCGAGACCGGCACAACGGCGACCAGCCTCATCGACCTGGAAACGCGCAACTGGTTCAATCCTTCCCTGGAAAGCAAAAACTATCTGGTGCCGGGATCGATTGCGATCGTTATGACGATGATTGGTACTCTGCTCACCGCTCTGGTGGTAGCGCGGGAATGGGAACGAGGCACCATGGAAGCGATGATGGCTACTCCAGTTAGTATCCAGGAATTAGTGCTCGGAAAACTGATTCCGTATTTTCTCCTGGGGCTGGGCTCAATGCTCTTTTGTACGATGGTCGCGGTCCTGATCTTTCACACGCCGTTACGTGGTTCGATCCTCTCTCTATTCCTGGTCACATCTTTGTTTCTAGCCGGTGGCCTGGGTCTCGGGCTTTGGGTATCTACTTTGTCCAAAAGCCAATTTGTAGCCGGCCAATTCGCTGTAATTCTCGGATTCCTACCCGGGTTTCAGTTATCTGGTTTCCTCTTCGAGATCTCGAGTATGCCCAAGATCGTGCAATTCCTGACCTGGATCTTCCCCGCGCGTTACTTTGTGCAGGCTCTGCAAACAATATTCCTGGCCGGCGACGTATGGAGAATCGTCCTGTTCAACTCGCTGATCCTTTTCGGATTTGCCGTCCTTTTTTTCGTATTAACCGCGCGCGTCACGCATAAGCGACTTGCTTAAATGGACAGAAAAGAAAACAGCCGCAAAAGAACGCAAAGTGCGCAGAGAAAGTTTGGATTACTAATCGCCTTTATTGACGGTCGATGGAATCCGCGGCGTTCTAGAACGATGGCGACTGCGGTTCGTGGTGGCGTAACGCGAGCAGCCCTGGGCGCGTTTCCAGGTTGCATAGAGCCCAGGGCCCGGCGGGACAGTCGCCGCCACCAAATTCCTCGGCTATTGGCTATCGGCTATTAACCCTATGTGGCTAAGAATTGTCACTCTGATCCGAAAAGAAGTGTTGGCGGTTCTTCGCGATCCGCGGAATCGTGCCGCGCTGATCCTGCCACCGATCTTACAGCTTTTTCTTTTCTCGTTCACCGGCACCTTGGAAGTCAAACATGTCAAGCTTGGTGTCTGGAACGAGGACTACGGCCAAGTTGCCAACGAGCTGATTCAACGGCTCGCCGCCTCTCCGAACTTCGTTAAGATCGAATTTGCCCATTCTCGCGCCGAGCTTCAACAAATGATCGACGACCAGCGTGTTCTCCTGGCGATGAATTTCCTGCCCGATTTCACTCGGAAATTTCAGGAAGAAAAGGTGACCCCGCTGCAGCTGATTGCCGATGGCCGCAAATCGAATGCGTCACAGATTGCTCAGGGCTATGTGATTCAAGTGGTAAACCAATTTGTGACTGAGCAACAACCGATGGACAATGGAGCCAGTGTTCAAATCGTTCAGCGAAATTGGTTTAACCCGAACCTCGACTACATTTGGTTTACGCTGCCGTCGCTTGCAGTCATGATCACCTTGCAGATCTGTCTCAACGTCACCGCTATGTCGGTCGCACGTGAGCGGGAGATGGGGACCTTTGATCAGCTGCTGGTCTCGCCGATGCAACCGCTGGAGATTATGGCTGGCAAAAGCATTCCGGCGCTAATCCTCGGGCTCATCGAGGTTACGATCTTCATCCTTATAACCGTGTTTCTTTTCCGAATACCTTTTCATGGCTCAGTACTGTTTCTCTATCTCAGTCTGGCTGTCTTCATTACTGCCATGATCGGTATTGGGCTCGGTATTTCCTCGATCGCGGTGACTCAGCAGCAAGCCCTTCTAGGTATCATGACTATCTTGTTACCGGCGGTTCTTCTATCGGGTTATGCGGCTCCGATCGAAAATATGCCGAGCTGGTTGCAACCCATAACTTATGCCAACCCTCTTCGATATATGATGGTTGTCACCAAAGGCGTATTTCTGAAAGATATGCCTCCCCTTGAGATTTTGAATAACACCTGGCCCATGGCTATCATTGCTGTTTTCACACTCAGTTTCGCGACCTGGCTATTTCGGAGGCGGCTCGCGTGACGGCGTCCGCCGTCACGCGAGCCGCCTCCGAAATAGCCAATAACCGATAGCCAATAGCCAAGGGTGTTTGGTGTTCGCCATGATCGCGCCACCCCCAAAATGAATCGACGCATCGAGGCCCCGAAACGGTAGGCGAGGAAGGAGGGCGAAACACGTTGTTGAGCGATAGCGTGACGACGTGTGAGCCGGTTGGTCGGTTGGTAGGCAAGGCTCACAGCCCGGCGTCTGGCACTGGGTTCTTGCAACGCAAAAATCTGCCGGACTGTTTCGCCCTATCCGCACCACGCGCAACTTCGCCTCACTTTGTGCTCGACACGTGCCGCGCCAGGAACGTTCGCATCAAACCCGCGATAATATCACCGTCCTCTTCCAGTGCGAAGTGCCCTGTATCCAAAAGATGCAGTTCTGCTTTCGGTAGATCGCGAAGATAAGGTGTCGCACCTGCGGCCGGGAAGATTTCATCGTTCTTTCCCCAAACGATGAGCGTGGGAGGTTGGTACTTCCGGAAGAACTCCTGCCATTTCGGATAATTCGGCGGATTCGATCCATAGGAGTAAAAAAGCGCCAGTTGGATTTCTTCTTGCCCCGGCCGCTCCAAAAGAGCCTGATCTATGGTCCAAGTGTCGGGATCGATTTTCTCGGTTTGACGAGTTCCATTGGTGTACTGCCACTTGATCGCGTCGACCTTGAGCGCTTGCCGCAGGGGGGCGGCATTCTCCGGCGTCTTACCTGCCCAATAAGCCTTAATCGGTTTCCAGAAATCATTGGCGAGCCCCTCTGCGTAGGCATTCCCGTTCTGCACAATTAAAGCTTGAATGCGCTCGGGATGTTGCGAAGCGAGGCGGTAACCGACCGGAGCGCCATAATCTTGGACATACAAGCTATATTTCGTCAGCCCAAGCTGGTTGACAAAGTTGTCCATGACCTGAGCAAGGTGATCAAAGGTGTAACTGAATTGGTCAATGCTTGGCGCCGAACTGTGCCCAAACCCGGGATAGTCCGGTGCGATGAGGTGATAGCGATCGGCGAGAGCGGGAATCAAGTTCCGGAACATTCGCGAGGAGGTCGGGAATCCATGCAGTAGCACGATCACCGGAGCGTCCTCCGGACCAGCCTCCCGGTAGAAGATATTCAGACCATCAACCTGAGCGGTGCGGTAGAAGGTTGGTGGTACTGCGGGCGAGTCCGCATTCTTGGCCGGACGTGCGCTACCGGAGAGTGGCGCCAGTGCGGTCAAGGTACTAGCGGCGAACCAGAGTTTAGAGGGCGATTTCATCGATGGTCAGATATAACCGAACGTTCGGTTACAGTCAAACGGAAAGTGTCGACAACGGTAATCGGTGATCGGTTGTAGGCGATACACACCCAAGATTGGTAGGGCTTAAGCCATCCTCGCCCCAGCCAGGCATCATTTTCCCGTTTCGATCGCTGCGACGGGTATAAGTACGCGATGCAGATGGCGCGCAAGTGGCTCAAACCCGGCGCGAGACACCAAAACACAAGTGCGAGCGTTTTCGGTGTGCCGAGGTTTTCGCCCTACCAATCAAGTCGATGCACGCCTCCTTACTCTTTGCAATTCCTCTCAGCGATCAGCGATTGGCGAAAGCTTGCCCCAACCGTTTCAGAGCCTTTCGAAACACCTGGGGATCATTCTTGGCCCGTGCCAACACCAGCGATCCTTCGATCGTGATTAATACTTCTTCTGCCCAAATCGCTGCTTTCGCCGCGGACTGACCTGTCTCCCGGGCTAAATCGGCCAGAGCATGTTCCCATTGCTTAATCGCGTCCATGAGAGCCACTCGATAGAGTTTGCCCGCCTCGCCTAATGAAAGCGTGTCGATCAGACAGGAGAGTTGACCTCCATTGTAAAATTTGCCGACCGCAACCAGCATCTGATTGAACCGAACAGTCGGAGGTGCGTCCTGGCGAAGCACGCTGAGTACCTCGTTCGCCAGGGACCGGCCGATCTCCGTCAATACTTCGGCTCCCATTTGTGCCTTACCTTCAGGAAATTTTTGATAAAGACTTGCTTTACCCAGGCCGACCGCGTCGGCGAGGTCGGCCAGGCTGGCCCCGCTATAGCTATCGCGACGGAATACGTCGCTGAGTTTCTTGACGATTTCCTGACGGCTGTTGCGGCTCGGTCGCATGTCTCAACGTAACCGATCGTTCGGTCAGAAACAAACAGTAATCGCTGATCAGTAATCAGTGATCGGTGATTGGTGATCGCGCCACCGCCAAAATGAATCGACGCATCGAGGTCCCGGACCGGTAGGGCAACACGTCGTTGAGCGATAGCGCGACAAGACGTGCGAGCCATTAGAGGGAATGGCACGCGGGGCTCACAGTCCGGCGCATAACGCTGGGTTTTACAATTGCGACATCGGCCGGACTGTTTCGCCCTGCCCGCGGTCGGTCGATCGAATCGCGAGTCCACTGCTTACCCCTTAATCAAGTCAGCGGTCACCGGACCCGGGTCATGGCAACTCCAAGCACGAACGAAACCAGCAGCAGAGCGAGAATGGTTCGTCCGACCATGGCAAACCTCGTTTGGATCACGGGCAGCTCGTGGGCCGCGGCCAGAATTCGACGCGGCCAGAGAAACCAGGAAACGTAGACAAAGCAGCCAAGCGTGGCTGCCCAAAGGATCGATTTCAGACCAAAGCAGATCCACCAAAAAGAGCCATGTGACGAGAACCAGGGTTCGATGAGCCCAGTGAATCCAATGACGGCCAGGACAGCGAGAAACTGCCAGCGAGCACCATCGGCCAGGTTGGCAACGAACCCTTCGAAATCACGGACATCTTTGAAAAATGCTCTAGCTCGCGGCTGAACGGTCATAATGCTGTAAAGCGCGCCACCCAAAAGCAGTGCGCCAAGTACCGCATGCACGATCAGTAAGACTAATCGAACAAGGTCCACCTCGTCATCCATAGCCGGTGAGCCGAGCTGTGTCGAGGGGAGCGGGAGGTGAGAGGTGCGGTCCTGGGGCGGGAACCCAGGACGCAATGCGCTTAAGGGTCCGATTGGGTCGGACAGGCAAGTGGCCGCTACCGGCTCGGTGAGCGCCGCCCTAAATTCCGCAATCCGCATTCCGCATTTCCAAACCGGACACGGAAGTCGCCGCTGCCGAAGTCAACGCCGCGATTTGCGCATCACCAATCGCCAATCACTTCAACTCGCCGACGGTCGTCGAACTTTCGGCTCGCGCCGGCTCGACTTGCGGCGCTTTGACATCGATGCGCGCCTCACGAGCTCGGCGCCGCGCGGCCAGAACCTGGTCGAGGCTAACGGCAACGAGGATGACTCCGCCCATCACCACGAATTCGAGCGAGCTTTCGATTCCTTGCAGGTTCACGATATTTCTGAGCAACTGAATCATTGCAGTGCCAATAAATATGCCAAGGATGCTGCCTTCACCGCCGCGAAGGCTCAAACCGCCCAGCACGCAGGCTGCCACCGCATACAACTCGAAAAAGCTACCGTGACTAGCCGGCGAAATCGAGTTGGTATAGAAGCCGATCAAAATAGCGGAGATACCGCTCAGGAATGCGCAGAGCACATAGGCGCTGGTGACCACAAGTTTGGTGTTAATTCCCGAATAAATCGCCGCTTCTTCGTTTCGGCCGATGGCGTAGAGATAGCGACCGTAAATCGAGATGTGTAGTACGACGCCGACTACGATGCATACGATAATGAAGATGATAAATGGCGCGGGCACGTTCAGCACGTCCCCGGTCGCCAGCGTTCTTAGTAGTTCGTAACCCGTACTTCCACCAAAGCCGACGGTTTCATCGTGAGAAATGAAACGAGCGAGGCCGCGATACATCAGCAGCCCACATAGCGTCACGACAAACGGCTGCAGGCGCGCACGAGCTACCAGAAGCCCGTGAAATAGCCCGAGCACCATTGCGATCAAGATAATTATGCTAATCGCTACCGGCCAAGGCATGTTGTCAGGACCGAGCAAATCAGCCAGGATGACGCCGAGCAGCGCAAACATTGAGCCGATCGAAAGGTCAATGCCTCCGGTAATGATGACTACGCCCATCGCGACGCTAAAAATTCCAAAGAGGCCAATGGAGCGGGTGAGGTTCAGAAGGTTGGCCTGGCCAAGAAACACCGGGTTACCGAATGTGGCCGCTAAGCCTCGTTGGGTGATTTCCAAAAGAACGTATCCGAAGAACAGTCCCAGGAGGATGAGCACCATTCCGATTTCTTTTTTTGGACGCATGTTCTCTTTTTCGTTTAAGCGTTCAAACGAGAGTTTCGGCTGTGCGCACCGGGGCTACGGCTAAACGCATGACCGCTTCCTCGCTGAAATCTTTCGCCTCCAGCATGCCGGTTAAAGCACCCTCTCGCATGACAGCGATCCGGTCGCTCACTCCAAGTACCTCTTCCATATCGCTGCTGATCATGAGAATGAAGACGCCCTCGTCTGCCAATCCACGCATCAGACGATAAATCTCGGCTTTGCTGCCGACATCAACACCTCGTGTGGGCTCGTCAAAAATAATCAATTTAGGATTGAGAGACAGCCATTTTGCCAAAACGACCTTCTGCTGATTCCCGCCACTCAGGTTTTTGGCCAAAGTCTCGCAGGTAGCCGTCTTGATAGAAAGCTTCTTTCGCTGTGCCTCCGCCGTCTCCGACTCCCGCCGAAAAGAGATTAACCCGAGGCTGGAATATCTCGATAGCGCTGCCAAGGTGACGTTCTCGCGCACGGCCATGTTCGTGATCAAGCCCGTTTTGCGGCGATCTTCCGGCACCAGGTAGATACCATGATTGATCGCATCGCGCGGCGAATGAACTTTAATCGGTTGTCCATCGATCACGACCTCTCCACCGAGCGGACGTGCGATCCCGAAGACGGTGATGGCCAATTCCGAACGACCGGCACCGACTAAACCCGCCAGTCCGAGGATCTCACCTCGGCGCATATCAAAACTGACTGTGTGAGTGGGAAAGAATGGCGAAATAATATTGCGAACTTCGATTCGGGATTTCGGGTCGCCCAAACGCGTTTCTGTTCGTTTCAGATCCAAGTTTCGCCCAACCATCAAGCGAACCATATTGTCGTGGTTGATTTCCGTTTTTGTGAGCTGACCGGAATTTTTTCCGTCACGCAGCCCGACTACTCGGTCAGCGCAAGCGCCCACCTCCATCAGACGATGCGATATAAAGATCACCGAAACGCCGGCCGCCTTCAGTTCAGCAATGAGTTTAAGGAGTCGATTGGTCTCAGTCAGGGTCAGACAGGACGTTGGCTCGTCCATTACGATGATTTTCGCGTTAGTTGACAACGCCTTCGCGATTTCAACCAACTGCTGCTGCGCGATCGACAAAGCGCTCAGCGGTGTGCGTGGAGAAACGTTAAGCCCCACCTTTTCCAGGTATCTCTTCGATTGATCAGCTATTCTTTTCCGATCTACGAAACGCAAGGGACCGCCAAACAGTGGCTCCCGGCCGAGAAAGATGTTCCCGCCCACGTCGAGATTGTCGAGGTTATTGAGCTCCTGGTGAATCAGGCTGATGCCTAAGTGTTGGGCGTCCGACACATGGCGGATCTGTACTTCGCGGCCGCCCAGTCGAATGATCCCGTCGTCCGCCTGGTAAACGCCTCCGAGAATTTTCATCAAAGTCGATTTCCCCGCGCCGTTCTCGCCGATCAGCGCAACGACTTCTCCAGGGTAGACCGAAAAATCGACTTTGCTCAGTGCGATGACACCAGGAAATCTCTTGCAGATACCACTGAGTTCGAGAATCGCGTCTTGCACAGTAGGGAAGAGACAGGCGCCAGATTTTACCCTATATCAATTCGGAGCGCCTGTCTCGCAACGGAGAGCTTGGCCTTCTAACCCGCATTGACCGCGTGGGTTCTCAAAACGCGTGATTTATGCCGGCTAGTGTCCGCGCAATTTTTTCAGGTTAGCCCAAAATTCGTCGACATTGCTCTTGTCGATCGCCCGCGTCGGAACAATGACTTTGCCGTCCGCCGGGATGTCGGGGTTTTCATTGCGCAATTTCTTAGCCATCAAGGTAACCGCTTGCCGTCCAAACTCGTAGGGATTCTGCACAACGGTAGCTTCGATTGCTCCGTCTTTGACTCCCTGTAGAGTGTCGTTCTCTTCATCAAAGGTGACAATCTTGACCTTGCCGATTTTATTCGCGTCTTTCACCGCGTTCAGAATAGCTGGTCCATTGTAGCTCCATAGGCCAACCAGGCAGGCGATGTCCGGATTTTTGACCAAGGTGTCAGCGACGTTTTGCTTTGCCCGTACCCGATCGGTATCGTCGGTTCGCACATCAAGTATCTTGATATTCGTGCCCTTAAGAGTTTCCTCGACACCTTGGATGCGCTCTTTGGCATTTTGGGCGTCGCGTTTGCCAACAAAAAGCATGATACTGCCGCCGTTGGGAACCGCCTTCTTGATTAGCTCACCTGCTTGGCGACCGGCGGCCACGTTGTCTGTGCCCACATAAAATGACCGTTGGCTCTTTGGCGCATCGCTGTCCTGGGTCACGATCAGCGCTTTGGCGGCACCCTTATCGATCATGGCCGTTTGATTGGCTGGGTCGACCGGACTCAATGCAATGCCGTTGACCCCTTTGACCAGCAGGTCATCGAAGATTCGAGTCTGCTCCGCCGCGGTACCGTCTGCCGGAATCTTGAATTCGACTTTGATATTCGGGACCTCTTTTTGAGCCTGTTCGCAACCCGCTCGCGCGATGGTCCAGAAGTCAGATGCATTATTGGTTAAGAATGCGAGATCGAGCGACTTTGATTCCGCAGAGGCTGTCGAAGCGAGAACCATTGTCGCAGTGATAGTGCAAAGGACTGATTTTAGAATGTTATCGATTTTCATTATGGGGGATTAGACTTAATCAGCACTATGGCCCCGCCCCCGGTCGGGGCGCGACCACAAAGTGTATGAGCGCTCTACTCTAGTGATTTAGTTCGGCCGTCAATGAAAAAAGGAGGTCGGATAGCGGAATCAGTGGCACAAATCAGTGGCACAAAGGTGGATTGCGGAATGTAGAATTTGCAATTTGGAATAGAGAATAAAGAAGGCCAGATAGCGGGATCGGATTGGTTGAGCGGGAAATTGCCAGACGCGAGCTGGAGCGAGCTATCGACCTGAGGGACCCCTGACGACGGAGGGTGCGTCGCTTCCTCCTGCGCCAAGGCTTTGGCGCGCCAAATGCGACGCCCGGGAGCAGCGACCATCCCCTCGACGTGAAACAACATCCATCGCGTCGGAAGGTGCGTCGCTTGCGACGCCCGGGAACGGTCCAGGGTTCGCCGAGGTATCGAGCCCAAGGTCGTCCAATTTAACTATCGAAGACAGCGTTTTTGGAACCCATTGGGAAAAGCACTTGTGCACCGGCGCTAGCTATTATAACCTATTAATGAGGAGTTATGATATTTCCAGGATCGGAAGCATCCACCGCATCTCCCCACGCTTGAGACCGCGACGCCAACCCTCTTGATAACCGTTTGCGCGAAATACCGGCGAAGGATTCTGGCAAATCCGGCCGCACACGCGCTGTTGCGTGAGGCATGGCAAACATACAATGATTTCTCTGTCGGACGTTACGTGATCTTGCCAGATCACATTCATCTTTTCGTTGGCGATAGTGACCTCGCACCCTATAGTTTGGATCGCTGGGTCGGTGCCTGGAAGGCCTACATCTCAAGGCGCTGGCCAAACGAGCAGGATAAACCGATTTGGCAACGGAGTTTCTGGGACCGTCAAATGTGGAGTGATCATGCCTGCGACGTGAAATGGCTGTATGTCCGAAACAACCCCGTCCGGCACGGCCTAGTCAAACACCCCGACGATTGGCCATTTCAAGGCGTGATGAACAGTTTGGGATAAAAGGACGCAGAATTCGGGATCCTCGATTCGATTCCTCGGCGCGCACAGGGTGGTTTCCGGGCGTCGCAAGCGACGCACCCTCCGAGCGCTAGGACGACAATACGTTTCCCCGGCGTCGCACTTGTCCCGCCGAAACCTGGGCGAAGGAGGAAGCCATGGAGGACACGTTGGCACGCGCCGAGTTCTGAGTTTAAGCAACCATTGACCTTGGTCGCGATCCGGCGGCCGCCGGACGGAGTCGGGTTTCGGCCCTACCCGCGCGGTGAATCGCCAAAAAAATTTCCCCGTCCAGCATTGGCCGGACGGGGAAATCGAAGGCAACGTTAACCTTACTGTTGCTTTAAAAGTACCATTCAACCTGGGTACCAAACAACCAGCCGTCGTTAGACTTGGCATAGGGTGCCGGACTAAATCCGCCGGTATTGGAGCCTTCCTGAACAGAAGTGGTTGAGCCCTTCAGAGAGTCGCTCCAGACCGCGTAGGTGGCGAAGACTCGCAACTCCGGACGGGTGAAAAATCCACCCTTCGGTTTGATCGTCGGAGCGATTGTAAAGACGCCCATGTTTCCGCTGCGGCCGAAAGCAGTAGGACTAAGGGTGCCTGGATTGACAATAACATTACCCGCTTGGTTCGTCTGAAAACCACGGACGTTATCGATATAGCCGTAGTAAGCCTGGCCCTGGATTGCGATATTGTCCGCGAGCCAGAAAACCGGTCTAATACCGCCTTCGTATATGTTACGCGTGGAAGGAGCGTTCTTGATGACTGTAGCGGTTGGAAAGACCGGGTTAGTGAAACTTTCCTGCAGCCGGAAACCTTCTGAATCCTGCTGCCAGAATCCCCAGACACCCACCGAGAAGCGAGGATTCGGATTCCACACAAAAAATGCACCGGCTCGGAATCGGCGCTGGTTTTGGATCGCGTCTCCGGCGTTGATGACGGCGCCGGCTGGAGTCGCAGGATTCTTGACCAGGGCCGAGTTTACGAATCCCGTGAGTGTGCTTAAGTCGGTTGAGGTGCTGAAGTTGGTCGCTCCCCAGCCGGCCAAACCGTAAACTTCCAGGTAGCTCTTTGGGCCGATAGCGCTGAGATCGATGTTATAAACCGCGCCCCCACCGATGCCGTACGCATCGTTTGTCCGAACCGGATGGGTCAGTACCGCATCGCCAGCGGCTAGCAGATTGCCATTGAAATCTTTCGTGAACGTTGTGCCCTTCTCGTAGTTGCCGATAAGAACCAACATCAGTTTGCCGGGACCGATCTGAATATCCTTCAACCGAACATCGAGGGTATGCTTGTAAAAGCTTCCGGTATTGGGTGAGGCAATATCGTCATCTATGCCCCCGAGATAGGCAACCCAGAGTTTGCCGATACCAACATCGATGTTTTTGACCCCGGCGCCATATCCGGACATGTCGAGAAAGTAATAATCCTCCGGATCGATATTGAAACGGTCATAGAACCGCTGACCGCCCCAAAAGGTGATTTCCGGAGCACTCTTGAAGACGTTGGCCATCTCCAGGTACGCTTCGCGCAAGACGAAATCGAAATCGCTCCCATTTTCCCGCCCGTTCTGTCCGCCTCCGACACCGGTGATGAATGTGCTTCGATTCTGGACGTAACGAATCGCCGGAGTAAATACCATGGAAACATCCATCGCATCGGGACTATCGCCCAGCATGTGAGCCTGTTTCCAGGTTAGCTCCATGTAGGTATCGTTCTCGTTGCCGAGACGCGGACGCTCGGCACCCGCATTGTCGGGCGGTTCAAAGTTGAAGTTACCACCACCACCGCTGCCATTAAATTGGACACCCGCGCGAACGTATGCGGAGAAGGTGAAATTGCGGGTCAGCGATTTCAGAAAAGATTCGTCGAGAGCCGGACCCTTGCCTTCGTATTGCTTACCGTTGTCATCGGTCAGAACACGGGTGTTCAAGATCGACCCGGCATCCGTTTTGGCCTCGAGAGACTGCATCTTGGACTCCATGGCCGAGATGCGGTCTTCGTATTGCTTCTGCATCTTTTCCATTTGGGCCTTCAATGCAGCGACATCGCTCGAGTCGGAATTTTGAGCGTGCAGCGCGGGGGAGGTGGCAAAGAACGCAAGAATTGCGGCTAACGACGCTTTAAGCCCCAGCCGCAGGGGACAACCAACGGGGAAACACATTTTCTATCTGCTCCTTGACGGAAAGGTTAGTCAATTGGGCTCGCTGGGAATACCTGAATACACGAAGAGAATTTCAGGCAGTTTGCGATGTGGTACGAGCGACGTTTCGAGGCCCAGCCGTAAAGGGGAAAACTAACGAGACAACACATGTTCTAACTTCCTTGATGATACGAGTTACTTCCTTGTTTTGTGTGAACGCAATGAGAAAACGGGATCACTGTTATCGAAAAACCGACTGGTCCGTCAACAAAAATTTTGTCGTGGTGATGCATCCCCGGTTGCCAGGGCGACACCCCGAACCAACCTTGGTTGGCGTGGGCGTTGGCATACGGTGAAGGAGTAAACCCACCGGTGTTGCCACCTTCCTGGATCGGGGTGGTAGCGCCTTTCCAAGAATTGCTCCAAATCGAGCAGGTCCCGAAGACGCGCAACTCTGGACGGGTAAAGAATCCACCCTTTGGCTTGATCGTCGGAGCGATCGTGAATACGCCCTGCTCTCCGCTGCGGCTGAAAGCAGTGGGATCGAGGGTGCCTGGATGCACATTGGGATTGGTGTTCACCGCCCAACCGCGGACGTTATCCGCCCAAACACCGTAGACCTGGGCTTCGATTGCAATATTATCCGCAATCCAGATAACCGGCCTCGCGCCAATCTGGTACATATTACGCGTGCCAGGAGCGTTCTTGAAGACGAGATTGAGCGTTACTCCGTCCGCTTGGACTGGGAAGCGCGGGTTTACGAAACTTTCTTCTTTTCGGCGATGGCGAATCCGCATTTCCCAGAATCAATTCGCGTTTCTCATTTGTCATGCAGGCGAAGCCCACCGAGGATATCTTGCCGCTAATTGGGGGCGGTAAATTATGACAGAACAATCGTTTTCGAATCCACTGAGGGAGGGCTTGGTTTCGCGAGCTACTCCTCAGCCTTGCTCGATCGTTATTTTTGGAGCAACCGGTGACCTGACGCATCGCAAACTGGTTCCGGCTCTCTATAATCTGGCTGCGGACGGCGATCTGCCACCGGGGCTGGCTGTAGTCGGTTTCGCCCGCCGGGACAAGACGGATGAAGTGTTTCGCCAGGAGTTGAGCGAAGCGGCCCACAAATATTCGCGGCAAAAGATCAATGAAGATCTCTGGAAGAATTTTGCCAATTCGATCTTTTATCATCGCAGCGAATTTGGCGACCCGGAAGGTTATGGCCGGCTCAAGGAACGCCTCGAACAGATCGATCGAGCGCGGGGAACCAGAGGAAACCGCATTTTCTATCTGTCAGCTGGTCCGGATCAGTTCGAGCCGATTTTAACACACTTGGAAGCGGCCGGACTGAATCGGAGTCCGAACGGCGGATGGGCCCGAGTTATCGTGGAGAAGCCGTTCGGAATCGATTTGAAGAGCGCGGAAGCGTTAAACACGGCGGTTCGGAACGGTTTCGCGGAAGCTGATACTTTCCGGATTGATCACTATCTGGGAAAGGAAACCGCACAGAACATCATGGTTTTGCGTTTCGCCAATGCCATTTTCGAGCACCTGTGGAACCAGCGCTATATCGACCATGTGCAGATCACGGCGAGCGAACAGCTCGGCGTGGAGAACCGAGCCGGTTATTATGAAGGAGCGGGCGCGCTCCGGGACATGGTCCAGAATCACCTCCTTCAGCTGCTGTGCTTAATTGCGATGGAGCCGCCGACCGATCTAAGCGCCGACTCCATCCGAGACGAGAAGGTCAAAGTGCTTCGCTCGCTGCGCCGGATTCGTGGGAAAGGGATAGCGGAGAATGTAATCCGTGGCCAATACACCGCCGGCTCGATCAATGGCCAATCCGTACCCGGATATCGTGAAGAGAAGAATGTTCGCCCGGATTCGGTGACCGAGACCTTTGTGGCGCTGCGGATCCAGATCGATAATTGGCGCTGGGCCGATGTACCTTTTTACGTGAGAGTGGGCAAACGTCTTCCCAAGGCCGGCACGGAAATCGGTATCCACTTCAAGAACGCGCCTGGAGTGTTATTCAATCGAGATCAATTGGGGGTGCGTGACGGCTCGCAAAACGTGCTCGTCATCCGGATTCAACCGGATGAAGGAGTTTCGTTGCGCATGCAATCGAAAATCCCGGGAGCCAGTGTTCGGGTTCAACCGGTAAAGATGGACTTTCATTACGGCACGTCGTTCGGGACAGCGAGTCCGGAAGCATATGAACGTCTGCTGTTGGATGCGATGGCTGGGGATGCGACCCTTTTTGCCCGAAGAGATGAGGTCGAAGAAGCATGGCGATTCGTCGATGAAATCGAGGAAGAATGGCACCGGGGCGAGAAACAGAGCCCGCTTGCTTTCTATTCGGCCGGTAGCTGGGGTCCGGCGGAGGCCGAGGCACTCATTGAGAATGCTGGAAGGGCGTGGAGGAGACTCTAGCGCTGACAGCGCTATAAGAAATGATAAATGACAGATTGGTAGCGGCGGCTGTCCCGTTGGACCTGCGATTTCGGATCGGCCGCAAAGCTGTCACGGAGCTGCTTGTTTCCATGCGATCACAAACCGCGGTCGCCATCGGTCCGCATTACCTCAAACGTGAATCGCAAGCCGAACCGATAGCCAATAACAATTACCAAATCAATGAGTGCTAACGGCCAACCTTCCACCACCAGTCTTTCCCGCGGGATGCCGGTTGAAGTAGCGAAGATCAATCGGAATCTGACCCAACTCTGGGAGCAGGAAATCGACCAGCTTTCCAAGGCTTCGTTGGTGAACTTTGCGGTTTACAGCGAGGCGTCCGACGCGCTGAGTTTTAATACGCAGTTGATGGCTGAGGTAACTCGTCAACACGCGTGCCGCGTCATCTTGTTAGCGGCCAATCCCTCGCAGCCAAAACAGCGCGTCCAAGCCTGGATCAGCGCACATTGCCACGTCATGGGTGCCAGCGGACATCAGGTTTGCAGCGAGCAAATCGCTTTTTTGATCGAAGGCGGTGGCCCGGAGGTGATGCGGAGCATTTTGTTCAGCCACCTGGATTCCGATCTTCCCTTGTATCTGTGGTGGCAAGGACAGTTTGGTGTCGGACTCGATGCTCAGCTTTGGAGTTGGGTCGACCGATTCTTTTTCGATAGCCATGGTTGGCGGGAGCCGGCCCGGCAAATCCAGATTCTAAGAAACTCGGTTGCAGGTGCGTGGTCGCGCTGCGTGCTTTGCGATCTCAATTGGCGCCGGCTGATCTACCTCCGTCTAGCGGTTGCTCAAACGTTTGATCATCCGTGGGCCGCAGCAAAAATCGGATCGATTTCGGAAGTCGAGATCGTTCATGACCCGGAATACTGGACCACGGCTATGCTCTTAGTTTCCTGGCTGGCCAATCAACTCGGCTGGGAGCTGGATCGTAAAGAGGATTTTACTTACACATTTTCGGTCCCGATGAGCGGGCAGATTGTGCGGGTGAAATTGAAAGCGGTACCGGGCCAGTGGATTGGGCAGATCCGGTTCAATTTTGGACAAGGTTTTTTTGATGTGTCCTGGAACGGAAATTTTCTGGAAAGCACGTTGTCCGAACACCCTGAAATGAAACAGCTCTTGCCGGCGGGAGGGACTTCCCTGGCCGGCTTACTAAGAGAGGAGTTGGTCCGCGGTGGCGAGCATCTCACCTATCTGCGAGCACTGAATCTGGCGGAAAAGTTGTGGGAGTAAGCCAGATGAAATGCGGAATGCGGATTGCCGGACCGGTAGCGGCGACTGTCCCGTTGCACGTGCGATCTCGAATCGGCCGCAAGGCTCTCACGGAGTTGCTCGTTTCCAAGTGACCACAAACCGCAGTTGCCATCGGTCGGCATCACCTCAAACGCGAATCCCAACGTGAAATCCGGATCGCCGATTGCGGAGTGCGGAATGATTACTCGCCACCAATATTCCGAATTCCCAAATTCCGCCTTCCGCAATCCGCCTTTCCATCTGCTTTCCTGGCGATTCAGGTTTGAGGTAATACCGGCCGATGGCGACTGCGGTTTGTGGTCGCTTGGAAACGAGCAACTCAGTGAGAGCCTTGCGGCCGATTCGAGATCGCAGGTGCAATGGGACAGTCGCCGCTACCGGCTCAGGGTTGCTCTCCAACATTCCGCGTTTCGCAATCCGCATTTTCTGCCATTTGTCATTTGTCATCTCTACGGCTATTGGCTATTGGCAATCGGCCTCCCTGCACCCCTTTCCAAAAATGAATACCGTTACTTCGCTCAGAACCACCGAATCGAATCTCCGAGGATTGATTGATGCCGCTCTGGAGCAGAGTGGGGGGCTTTTGCGGCTGGCCCCTTGCTGGGTTCCAAGATCGTTCTTACAGCCCGGGCGCCGGCTCAAGCTCCATCCCAATGATGTTTACGCCTACGGTCTTGATCGCGGCGGCATTGATGAACGCTGGTTTGCTTCCACTACCCCGGCCGCGAACGAAAATCGGACGCCAGACGAAGGTTTGAGTTATTGCGTATTTGCAAACAATCGTTTCACCTTTGCCGCGGCCGTCCACGAATTCGGCCCGCAACTCATCGGAGAAACCATCTGGGAAAAATATCGTCGCTGGCCGGTATACTCGAAATTCTTCGATAACATGGGTCCAATTCCGCACCATATGCATCAGTCGGCCGACCACGCCAAATTGGTGGGCCAGGAGGGTAAGCCGGAGAGTTACTACTTTCCGCCACAACACAACACCGTGGGAAATAATTTCCCGTACACCTTCATGGGGCTGGAACCGGGTACAACCAAAGAGCAGGTTAAAGAGTGTCTGGCGAATTGGAATCGCGGAGACAATGGCATTCTGGATCTTTCCAAAGCCTACCGGCTCAAACCTGGTTCCGGTTGGTTGATCGGGCCTGGCCTCCTCCATGCTCCGGGCTCTTTGGTAACTTATGAACCTCAGTGGGGTTCAGACGTGTTTTCGATGTTCCAGTCGTTGGTCGAAGGACGCGAAGTCCCTCGTGCGCTTCTGGTTAAGGATATTCCGGCCGACAAACATTTTGATCTCGATTTCATCGTCAGTGAGCTGGATTGGGAAGCCAACGTCGATCCCAATTTCAAGAAGAATCATTACCTTGAGCCGGTGCCCGTCGCTGATACCGCTTCCGAAGGATATATCGACCGTTGGATCGTTTATGGAGAGGTCGGTGGAGAACAACTCTTCACCGCGAAGGAGCTCACCATCGAGCCCGGAGTGAAATGCACAATCAAGGACAACGGCGCTTACGGTTTGATCGTGGTGCAAGGGCACGGCACGATCAACCGGCTGACACTTGATTGTCCCAAGTTGATCCGATTCGTGGAGATGACTGATGATGAGGTCTTTTGTACGGAACCGGCGGCACGCGCGGGTGTCACGTTCGAAAACACGAGCACGGTCGAAGACCTCGTCGTTTTGCGTTATTTCGGGCCGGAAGCGAATCCGAATGCGCCGAAGATCGGTAATCGGTAGTCAGTAATCGGTAATCAGTAATCGGTGATGCAAGCGGTAGCGGCGACTTGCTTGTCCGACATAGTCTGTGGCTTTCAAGTGGCGGGCTGTTGCATTGAGACGACGTCGGATCCCCCCAGAGGCCCCTGATTGGCGCAAACCAAAAGTCGGCCCGAAGCTGCTTGGATGGCGCCGCCACAAACCGCAGTCGTCATGGTTCGCGACTCCACCGAACGCGCAGATCAGAACCAGTGTCGCTGCATATGACGTTTGATATGTGACGGCGCTCTCAAATCTTCTTAAATCCACTATCGGTTAGCGCGAGTCTTCTGAAATCGATTCCGAGCTTCTGGCCAATTTGATAAGCAGTGCTGCGTACCGCTTGAACCCCGGCCGTATCGTTGGCCGACTGCTTTCTTTTCAAAGAATCCTTTGATACCACTGCCAACACTTTGAAGTAATCAGAGTAGTATTGCTTATCTGCATCGGTGTACGTTTTGCCTGCTGACTTCGAAAGCAAAAGTTCGTTCACCTTTACGCGAACCTGTCGGATGCCGGAGGGATGCGCTGAAGCATCCTGACTATTAACAATTTCCCAGAGGACAATCACGAAGCCGGCGAGGGAATCAGACACGTTGTGGCTGGAATAGCCGTACCGGGAGAACCGGGCATCGAAACGGTTCTCTGGATTGGTGGCAAGCTCTTTCTGCAAGATCGGGACCTTCTGGGCATCGTTCTTTGCAACCGCCATGGCAAGGTTGACATGTGCTTTTTGAGTGACCGCTGCCGATAAGTGATAACTAAACAGTGGACTTGAGGCTGGGAGGTTAGAGGCGTAGTCGGGGCCTCCAGCACCTTTGTGCGGTCTTACGCCCTTGCGATTTTTTCCTTCATTAGCCCCCGTTTGGGCGGCAGGCGAGTTTTCGCTCGTAGTAGCAGGGACTTCTGAGGTCAGGCGGGCCGCCATGTTATCAACGTAGAATTGGTTAAGGGCTTCATCGGTCGAGTCGGCGAGCGCAGTGCCGAGTGAGATCAAGGCCAATAACGCCGCTAAACAACGAGACGAGTAGCGAGTAATTTTCATCCGGATTTGGCGTTGGAGAGGATTAACCAAATTTCTCGTGAGCTTGTGAAGCCCAAAGGAACGAACGTCAACGAACGACAGTGAAACCCAACGAACGTCAACGACAGCGGACACTAGCGAGCCACAACCGGTGCAGAACAACTGTGTTTGGCACTGACGTTCGTTGGCGTTCGTTGGTGTTCACCGTCGTTCGTTGCTTTAGGCCTTCTTTTCCGAATGGATTTGCTCCAGGACCTTCATAGTCGCGGCGACGTTCCGCCCAATGGTGAAATCCTGTGCGAGCTTCATGCAGCCGTTTCGAACATCATCTTTTTGGCCGAGTTCACACCAGTGGTTGATCGCATTGGCAAGTGCCCCCACATCGTCTGGACGATCAAGGACCTCTCCATGCACACCAGACTGAATGATTTCCGAAAAACCGTTGCTGGTCGTTGTAATGACGGGCACACCGGCTGACAGCGCTTCCAGACAGGCGTTTGAAAACGGGTCATAGACGGTCGGTAAAACAAAAAGGTCGGCCGCAACGTACAAAGAATGCATATCCTCAATTGGACCGAGGAATCGAACGTTGGGCGGTGTGAAAGCTGGCTTTTTCCCTTCTCCAGCCACCAGGAATTTCATGCGCTGATTCTTCAGGCCTCGAATCGCTTCGATGGCGAAACGCAATCCTTTACGTTCCCAACCCGAGCCTGCAAACAGAATACCGATGTCGAGGTCAGTTAGTCCGGCATCGAATCGAAGGTCCCAACGCGATCCCGGCTTCTTTTTAAAATGTACATCGGGAATGCCGTTGTAGATGACAGAGATCTGGTTTTCCGGGTATTCAAACTCGGCGACAATTTCGTTTTTGATGAGTTTGGAATTGGTGATGACCCGACGAGTTCCCTGTTGGCCCAGCAACTTCTGTTCAAGTCCCAGGATCTGGTTGTGCTTGCCATTGGAGAAACGGAGTGACTTTTTCCAGCCCGGTTCGAACGTTTTTCGTTTTTCCAGCCAAACTCGATGCACGCCATCGCCGGCCCGATAACAATCGCAGGATTCGATACGCTCGAGACTGAATAGGATTTCGACACTGTTGCGAGCCCCTTGCACAGCCTGGCTGAACGGGACCGGCGCCGATTCTTTGAACCGGACGAGATTGCCATAAGGCCATTCCGCCGGGGGCCAGTCTTCAGTTGCGAAAAGTGTCAGCTGATGGCCGGCATCTACCAGGCCGCGGCCCAAACGTTTTAAGTAACTTTCGGCGCCTCCCGCACGCGAGAAACCACGTCGTACTAAACCGATCTTCATGGACGTCCTGAATAAACCCCGGAGTCTTTAGCCCAGCGGTTGGAGGAGTTCAAGGAGGACTGGAAGATGGAATGCGGATTGCGGAACGGTTCCCAATCCCTCTTCGAAAATAATCAGTATTGTGTCGAGCCCTCGTTCCCGGCTTGGCGGAGTCGGGTTTCGCTTTGGCTACCGTTCCCCATTCCGCATTTCCCCTTTCGCCTTTCCCCTTTCCCCTTGGGTATTCTCTATTGTACTTCTGCTCCTTGTGGTACTCCTTGTACTCCTTGGACTACGACGAAGAGATGCCGACCAGCGTGTTGTATGCCACGTCGGCTCGAATCGGTGGAGTCGGTCTGGACGCGGTGGCATTGGAGACGCTGCGCGGCATCGACGACCGCCTTGGTCTAGCCATCTCTTTTGGAGTCAAGTCCGCGGAATTTGATCGGAGCCGAATGAAAACACTCCGCTTTCATTTAGTCCGACTCTTGTCGAATCTGGAACGCAAATATTACTACGGTGCAAAGAAGCGAGCGGTGGACGCGGTCGCTGCGCGGTACCTGAAAACGGGGCGATTCGATCTTTTTCATGGCTGGTCCGGCGAAGCTTTTCGATCGTTACTGGTCACCAAAGCACTCGGTATTCCTTCGGTACTCGAGGTACCAACCTGGCACCGGCAGAAAGGGAAAGTTCTGCCACCAAAAACGGATCAAGAGATCGCCCTGGAGTCCGCGCCGATACCGCAACGTTGGCTGAATCGATTACTGATCAGCCGGCAGGAAAGTCTGCAGGAATACGAAAACGCTGATCTCATTTTGGTTCTTTCGGAGAAAGCGGCGGAGACATTTCGAGTACTTGGTACTCCTGACCATAAGCTCTTTCGTATGTCGCGCGGTGTCGACGTCGAGCGTTTCCGGCCGGGCGAATCGCCGCTGGTTTTTCGTGCTCTATTTGTCGGGGCGCTGATTAAACGCAAAGGAGTTCCGCTGTTGCTGGAAGCGTGGAAACGCCTCGGACTGGAGAATGCAGAACTGTGGCTGGCCGGGCATGCGCACGCGGAGATCAAGCCAGTTTTGGAAAATCTTCCCGGCAACGTGAGGTTGCTTGGTTTCGTCAAAGACATCGCGGAAGTATATCGAGCATGCTCGGTGCACATTTTTCCGTCTGAACTCGAGGGGAGCGCAAAATCCACTTACGAAGCGGCCGCGTGTGGACTGGCTCAAATTACCACCCACGAGTCAGGTGACGTGGTCATCGATGGTGGCAACGGATTGATCGTTCCGGCAAACGATGTTTCCGCACTCTGCAACGCTATTCTCAAGCTTTACCGAAATCCTGAACTGGTCCGGAGATTAGGTGCAAACGGCCGAAAACGGGTCGTTAAAGCGTTTACCTGGGAACATTTCCGGCAGCGTCTGCATGACGCTTACCGGATCGCTATGCAAGTCCACACAGAATCCCGAATAACTCAATGAGCGCTCGAACCTCCGGTTCACCATTAACCGGTATTCGGCCCGAAGGGCCTTGGAAACTCAGGATGTTGGATCTAACGAGGCGACGTGACTGGATACTATGAAGTCAGTTCTCGCGGTTCAACTCAAGCGACTCGGTGACCTGATTTTGACGACCCCGGCTTTGGTTGCCCTTCGCCAGACGATGCCGCAGGCAAAAATCACCTTGCTCATTGATCGCTATTCGGAAGAGCTAGCGCCCGCGCTCCCAATGGTCGATGAGATTTTCACCTATGACCGCAAACGTTCATTGCCGATCTGGCTGAAGCTATTGTTTCGCGAATACGACTATTGTCTTGATTTCACTGGAAACGATCGCTCGGCACTGGTCGCCTTTTTTTCCAAAGCAGCCGAGCGCGTGAGTTTCAGCTTTGTCGCGCGTCAGCGCCATCGCTCCTGGATCTATACGGATCTGGTTTCATCCTCGGTCCGCGACCTTCATACCATAGATCACTATTTGGACCTAAGTCGATTCCTCGGTTTCTCGGGTCCCGTCCCTGAGCCGACTCTTAAGCTTCCTGAGGATGTGGTCAGAGCCGTACCAGAAATTCTTCGTGAGATCGGTTTAGTCGTTCCTTTCTTCGTTGTACATCCCGGGACGGCGCGCCGCGAAAAATATTGGCCGCCGGAGCGTTGGGCGGAACTGATCCGATACATCTGTAACCGGTTACAGCTAGCTTGCCTGTTCACCGGTGGCAGTGATCGGGCCGAAATTGAGCATATCCGGGCAATCCGGAAAGAATTGGGACAAACCTTTTCAGTTTTCAACTTGGCTGGGCAGATACCGTTCCTGGTAACTGCGGCGATGATCCGCGAATCGCGTTTCTTTCTCGGTGTGGATACCGCCGCCGCTCATGTGGCGTCGGTGTTCGGCCGGCCGGAGTTAGTCCTATTCGGGCCCACCAATCCTTTTCATTGGCGCCCATGTCATCCGCTCGGTCATGTCCTTCGCGCCGGCGGCGAGGCATCTTATCATCCGGTAGATCCCAGGGAACCGGGCCGGCCGATGAGCGATTTGTCGACCAAGACGGTAATCGATGCTATGGAAAGCTTTTTAAGTCGTTGGGGAGAAGCGCCGGTAGGGTCTGGTTCCTATCGGACCGAATTGTAAGTAGGCTTAAAAAGAAGCAACCGCTTCCATGAGTAAGACGAGATTTTCGATTCGAGAAACACTTCGCGCCGGAATCATACCGTATCGCAACCTATTCCCTTTTCTCAGGCCGTACGTCCCGCAGTTCGTCGTGGCACTCGTCTGCGGGGGATTATTTGCTGCTGCCACGGTGTGCGTACCGTTAGTGATCAAATTGGTCAGTGCTCATGCTTTTTCGCCGTCGAGCGATCAGGTTGGCATGGTGGGAAACACTAACGCCGACGATGTGAAGAACGCGATTCTGTTTTGCTCGGTGATCCCGCTCATTTTCATCGTACGCAGTGCGTTTGATTTTCTGAATTCTTACCTGATGGCTTGGGTGAGCATGCGGGTACTGGCTGACCTTCGGACGAAGCTTTATTCGCATATCTTGACCCAATCCCTCGATTTCTTTAATCGCGAACGTGCTGGAAATCTAATGTCGCGCGTGGTGAACGACACGCGTCAGGCGCAGGTCGCACTCACGAATATCAGCAGTGATATTATCAAGCAGCCGATAGTGATTATCGGTGCGTTGGGCAGCATGCTCTGGCTCGATTGGAAATTCTCCTTAGTGAGCCTGGTGTTGGTACCGGTTTGTCTCATTCCAATCCTGGCATTCGGTAAGCGAGTAAAGAAACAGGGGAAGTTAGAAGAGCAGAGGGTCGGCGCGATGATGACTATTTTGCAGGAGAGTTTCGCCGGGATTAGAGTCATCAAAGCCTTCGCTCGAGAGCCGCGAGAGGCGGGAAATTTTAGCGAAATGAGCGAAGAGAATTTTCGTAATGGAATCAGGGTTCGCAAGGCGATTGAGTTAGTCAGTCCATCGGTCGAAGCCGTGAGTGCGGTGGGGGTTGGCTTTGCGCTCTTTTATGTTTGGTATACGCATTTGAGTGTCGCTCAATTGATAGCGTTGCTCGGCTGCATTTTCTTCCTCTACGACCCGGTAAAAAAATTGAGCCGGATTCATCTCGTCCTTCAACAATGCTTCGTTTCAACGACGAGCATTTTTGAAATCCTTCACCAGAAACCGACGATTCAGGACCGTCCTGGATCAGCCGCGATCACTTCCTCTCGTGGCGATATTCGGCTCGATAATGTGTCGTTTCGCTATCGCCCGGAGTTACCGCCAGCCGTCGTGAACCTGAATTTGCACGTGCCGCCCGGAAGATATTTTGCGCTGGTCGGTTCGAGCGGAGCAGGCAAGAGCACGATACTATCCTTGCTTCTCCGATTCTATGAACCGAATGCAGGGGCCGTGCTTTTGGATGGGCGCGATACTCGTACCATCACTCAGGAGTCACTCCGGGGTCAGATCGGAATCGTGACGCAGGATACCTTCCTCTTTCACGACAGCATCATGAACAACATTCGTTACGGGCGACTGGACGCGACTGAGGAAGAGGTCATTGCCGCGGCCAAGAATGCATTTGCCCACGATTTCATCGTGCAGCAACCGGACGGCTATTCGACGGTCATTGGCGACAAAGGTTGTTTGCTTTCTGGCGGCCAGCAACAACGAGTCTCCATCGCAAGGGCTTTGCTGAAGAATGCGCCGGTATTGTTATTAGACGAAGCAATGTCAGCGCTCGATTCAGAGGCAGAGCGCGAAATTCAGGCCGCCCTGGAAAGACTGTCCGAAGGCCGAACGGTTATCGCCATTGCTCATCGCTTATCGACCGTCTTGAAGGCG
>DATNNZ010000387.1:0-11912 GCA_035601575.1 Chthoniobacterales bacterium | reverse complement strand
CATCAGCCGGGGGATGATCAATTGAATAATCAGATACAGGACGTTCCAACCGCGAGGCGGTGCCTCGTATTGGCCTTTAAGCGCCAACTGAGTTGGACAATGGATACTGGAACGAATGAATCTGCGCGATATGTAACGGTGCGAGAGCCAAAAACCGAAAAGCACCAACGAAAGAATCAATAGATGACCTACTGCAACCATTACAATTTGACACATGGAAAAGTGTCACAGCGAATTAAGGCGATTTAGACATTAAAAGCAACAACGGGAAGATATTCTCCCGTGCTCATATATCGGCGGTCGGTTGAAAACCGGCCAGTGGTGGTCGATTCAAAACCAGTCCGCGACCCATTTCTGCTGTCTGGCTATGCGGGAATAAAGAGCGAGAACCAGCTGGAATTTGAAATTCGAGTCTTCGCTGACAAAAGCTTCCTCTAATGTCATTAACGGTAAGTTTGTACCGATCCTTGTCTAGCCTTTCCACTTAATCGCGAGCACTTCAGCCTTCCCGAGAAACAACGGAGCGGAAAATCCTGTTCCTGTCGTAGTCGCGGTAAAGCCTCTATTGTAGAGAAAGCCAGACGTGTAGGCGCTGCCGCTGCTGATGCTTCCGGCGTACTCTTGTCCTTGTTGCATCACGATAATGGCATCGGCTCCTAGCTCCTTAGCTCTCCGCGCTGCGAAGGCCACTACTCCTCGTCGGCGAATCGGTGCCGTTGTTGCGTCCAGATAGCCCAATACGATGTACGGGCGATCCGGCCAACTGTGTACGTAAGCCGGAATGACGTAATTCGTCGAAACGAATGAGCCTGGCTGAGTTGGCCAATTTTGCTGCTGGCCGGAGTAGGAAGTGAAATCTCCGATTGCGCAACCAGAGAAAAACAGAGTGGCGGCGATAACCGCGAAGGGCCACGGAAGATTTTTAGCCATTATGGTGGCTATAATCGGCGGTTTTCAGGCTGAGTTTAGGGCTAGAAACGCAATAGTCACCTCGGTGGTCTAACTAAGTCTTCCGCACGCTCCAGCTCTCGATAAAGATTCTGAAGTGGATTGCCAAAGTCATCCCTCTTTTCAGTAATTAGAGCGGCATCTCGAAACCGATAAACGGCTCGAAGCCATCATCGGGGCAGCGAACTCGGGAAAAGGTTCTTTTGGCGCTAGGCTCGCTGGACCGATCAGCAGACAAAAATTTCTTCGACCGTTCGATATGCATCGGCTTCGGGGAATTCTCTAGTTGCAGCTAGCGCCATAGTGCCATCTGGGTTTTTGTACTCGTGGAAGTCAATCGTCACCGACCAATTCCCATCGAAAGTTGTATTCGCAGCCTTTGTATTCTGTGCAAAGAGCACGATCAAGATCGCGGCCACAAGAGATGCAGATTTCATAGGCGACTTGCCTAACAGAACTGCGCTGGTAAGTCCGCCCTATTCATACTTCCAATCGATCGCTTACGGCAATGGTCTGCTTGGTCCGGTAGACCGTTAACTTAGCATTACGGCTTGCAACGAAACTGAGCAATGCAAAAAGCCTGCTCGCCGAAACTTCTAAGGTTCCGCAAGGAATGGGCGATAGGAGTTGCGCCACGAAGTCCCAGTGATCTTCATTAAGGTTAAAGTCTCGGTGTTTGAGAATCTTTACGGAGCGACCACCATCGAACTAGGGTAGCCTTCGGTTTCTTCCACCGGCGATATCCAACTTAAGACGACGCTGCCGAATAACGTCCTGACTGAAGGGCTATCGGGTTACATTAAGAACTTCACGAGACCGGTACTAACTCCTGGGTGAGCCGTGGAGATTGAGTAAAATCTAACTAGTTCGCCAAGCGCGAAAAACAAAAATGAACTTTCATCATGGTCGTGTTGCTGGTGTCCCGTCCGCTTTGACGGTAGCCGGTTCCTGTTGCTGCTCGCGTATCCAAGGGAGTTTGCGAAGGAGGCTATTGAAAACCGATGGATCGTAACCGACGACAAACCCAAGAACCGATACCATCGCTGCAAACCGAAAATACTGGTCCTGGGTCGGTTCAGAGAACGGGTTTTGTGGAGATGCTAGAGCCAAACCAGCGACAAAGATGAAATAAACAATAAAACTCCGCAGCATCGAGGCGACAGGGTTTTCGGTCCGCACTAGAACATCAGCAACCGTCAGTTTCTCGGTTGCCTCAATGCCCAGAGGATCTTCCACAAAGCGGCCGTACGTTAGGCGGCTGGAAATGCCGCCCGCAAGACCGGCCAAGCAAGTAAGCAAGGCGGCGTTCGTTGGAGTGTAACAAAGGCATACCCGGAAGAGGTCTCCCAGGTCGAAGCTTTTTGCTAGCTGGTCGCGAAAGGGCTTAGTGTCAACAAATAGTCCAGCGGAGAAAAGGACGATCCAGCAAATAATGCATGCAACACCTCCAAAACTTAGTGACCACTGTCCAAACTGCTTTTTCATAAACGTAAGGCTCGAAAATTCGCCCAAACAATGGGCATGCCGTAATTGAGATAGCAACCATCGTGCCATGGTGAATCAATGTGATATAAGTGTTTGTTGGGGAGGTGCTTACCGCACAGAGATGACAGAATTTCGCCGTGCTGACTTATTCCGAAAATGAAGCCATGTTTCCCAATCATGGAATGGGCGACCATAGCACTGGACAAAAGGAAGAACTGCTCTGATCGCCCAAAGGCTTCACAAAACTTACTCAGATCTGACGGCGAGCACCAAAGCGACTCGGTAAGAGGAACTTCCGCCATTCGAAGGTTCCATCGCGTGTGACATGATCCCGTTTACTGGACATTCCCAACTTAGAGCGCTGCTCAAAGTGATCTTCTCCCGATTTCTGGACAGGTAGTAAGTTTAGCTTTTGGCGGTCTGTGATCTTGCTTTTGCAGAGCTGCCCTTACTTGGCTCGTTTCCAGACATCCAGAGCGGTTCCGGATCCGAGCGACGTGGTCGGAGTAGTCCACTTCAGTTCGTCACCAGAGATAGTAAACGGACGTTTCTGATCGGTTCCAATCCACTTCCGGAACATAGTGCCCTCAATGTGGATGGTAAAGGTTTTGTCTGTATCGCTCACCGAGTACGTACCGAAGTAGGCAGTGCTCCCCTGCACGACGGTCTTGTTTTCTTCTGGAGTTCCTGCCTGGCGATGTCGAATTCCTCTCAGTAGCGCCAATTTAATATGAGCCACTCGCCGACTTTCATCTGGGATGAGACCGATAAAGAAATAAAAGTGTCCAGGAAATTAACATCACAACAACGATATAAGCTCCCGCCAGACGAACCCAGGGATAGAACCAGCCGACAATTCCTGCTACAATGAAGACGACAATCGTACAAAACACCAAACACATCCGCCAGGGTACGGTAATGCCGATCGATCGGTCACCGACTACCACGGGGTGTCGCAGTTTGAACTGCTTTATCCTGTTTTCGCCCATTTGGTAATAGCCTCTAGGACAGAAGTATGCTAACAGCTCAGGTCGGTTGGTCAGTACCATTTTCAGTAACTCCACCCCATTGAGTACAACAGCTACAAAAATCAGCGGAAACAAGATCTGCCGGTAAAGATGTACGTGAAACTCAGGGACTCAGTAGCTGCGAAACCGTCAGATGCCAGCGGACGTCAGAGCGATGCCTGGTAACACCGCGATTTTCATCTTTCCGCTTTGTGTCTTGTGATCCGCAGGAAATGCGGTCGACTACTATTCAGGGTTTGACTAACTCAAGATTCGCCTGGGTGCCAGCATGACCGCCATTTCACAATCGGCGGGACCTGCTCTGTTACTGGACGAGATGTGGCTCGATCTGAGCCTCGTGAAGCGAACCAAGTCAGGTGTCGTTATCCGGACTGTATCGCCCTATCCCGCGATGGGTTTCCGGTCCTGGTTGCCACCTGATTCAGCACCGCATCTGTCCCCAGCAAGACGACCGTATTCGCGATCAGCGCCGCCAGGCCGAAATTCACTCCACCGAGTGTACCGGTGCCGATTGCCGCAAACACAATCAAGAGTGCCAGTCCAACCAGAATTCCGATTGCTACACTCCACGGATTTGGTGGCCGTTTCCGGAGTGAGAGTATCAATCCTGGAAAAATCTGAGTAATGCCACTATAGGCGATCAGCAACAAACCGACCAGCGTAGTTCGCGCAAATATCCACAGTCCAAAGGCCAGTATCGAGAGCAGAACTATCCAAAGACGAGTGACTGCTGTGCGCTGCTTCTGTTTTTCGGCCGGTAGACCAAAGCCGCTGAGATTCCGTGAAAGAAGACTCGCTGCTGCCAGAATTTGCGCTGCGGCGGGGACCAATGCTGCCAAACATCCTGCTGCACTGACCAGCCCCAAAACCCAGGGCGCGAAGTGCTCCTGCACGATCAACATAAACGATTGATCGACGTCCGATCCTTTGAGTCCTGGCTTAATCAGCAGAGCAGTGAAGCCAGCAAAGTAAACCAGCAACAGCATGATTTGATAGAATGGAAGAATGATGGCATTGCGCCTGACCGCCTCTTCGCTCTTTGCCGCGTAAACTGCCGCCATCGAATGCGGCCACATAAATCCACCAAAGCCGGTTAATAGTACGGTGGAAACAAACCACACGGTTCCGAAATTACTTGTCCCACCGACCAGGGTCATCCAATTGGGATGTACTATCAGCACGTGATCAATAACGCCTTTCGGAGAACCGAAAAACTGAACAGGCAATACGATTCCAGCGAACAACACCGCTCCAAGGACGAGTGCGTCCTTCACCAGGCTAGCCCAGGCCGCCCCACGGAGTCCTGACACCAAAACGAAAGCAACGATCAATCCGAAAGCCAGGCCGGCTGCCAAAACGGAATCAATTCTACCGTATCCTGCAATCTGCAGCAGGATTTGGATACCGGTAAGCTGCAGAGTGATATATGGCACCAGAAAAACTACACCTACCAATGCAACTAGCGCTCCGAGCAATGGGCTCTGATACTTCACAGCAAAATAGTCTGCACTGGTTAGCAGGCCGTGCCGGTGTGCGCACCGCCAAATCGGCGGCAGATAGAAGAACGAAAGAATGCAGGCGACGGTAAGATAGCAGATGATGTAGAAGGCAGGAGCTCCCTTGCTATACGCCCAGCCGGCGGCTCCGAGAAAACGTGAAGCTCGTATAGACTTCGCCGGCCATCAATAGCCAGAGAAAGATAGCTCCGAGTGATCTCCCGCCGACGATGAACTGGGTGGGATCCATCTTTATCTTGCGCACGCCAAAGATTCCGAGTCCAGCCGTTCCGACGATAACGCAGCCAATGACGGCGAGTGCGACAACGCTTTTCATCGTGGCCTCCTTACCCAGCTGTCGACTAACATGAATACTGGCGTCGCGAGTACCCAGAAGACTAAGTAAGCCAGAAGAAACGGTAGGCCGAAAATCCGCGGTTCAAGCCGATTGGCGAAAAGCGGTCCGATCGTCAACGCTAAAAATGGAATGGCGGCCACGCAAAATGATGCCAGCGAACTCCTGTCCTCTCCTGATTCTGGTGTCTCACCCCGATCTTCCATGAAATAAAGTTGGTTGCGGTTTCGGTTTGTCGATAGCGGATAAGAGCAACTTACGAGCCATTCTTGCCGGGGATAAGACGCTTGAACTGACTGGATGGCGGCAAAAATGATTCTGATTGCGGCGAACCACGCGATGGCGACTGCGCTTTGTGTGGTCGGTCGGGATCAGTTGCTCCGTGCGTCCTTCTGGAACTGCCGGATCGTCAGGCTCCGAGGGACAGTCGCCGCTGAAGAGACTCCGCGCGATTGGACGGATGAGCGGCGAGGAATGAGATAATCGTCCCAGACGATGCGCAAAACCCTTCTGACTTAGCAAGCGCTTGTATCGTGAAGGTGGAAGCATTCCATATGGTGGAATCAAGCGATTTCTCCGGGCCGGTCAGGAAATAAACAACTATACGGCGCGCGGAATTTGCCGATCGTAGGAGATTCCTCGGCCATGATCCCCACAAACACACGCCAGGAGTTTTTGGAAACCATTCCGATTTTTGCTGGACTGAACGCAGACGCGGTATCAGAGATTGCTCATGCCGTCGAAGAGGCGGAATTTCGTGCCGGCGAAATTATCGTGAGGGAAGATGAACCCGGTAATCGAATGTTCATTATTCGCTCGGGACGAGTAGAAGTCGTGAAACACTTGGCGCAACCGCGTGAAACGGTTCTCGCAACCTTTGGACAAAGAGATTTCCTCGGCGAGATGTCGATCATCGAGTGCGTGGCTCGTGCTGCCTCGCTGCGGGCGATCGAGGATAGCTTCCTCTTTGCGTTGAAGAGTACTGATCTCTACCACCTCTTCAGGCATCAGCCTGACCAGTACGCGATCGTGATTCTGAACATCGCGCGCGATCTTTCGCGACGGCTTCGCGCAATCGACGAAATGTTTACTGCGGTTTCTCACTAAGCCGGGAAAGGCCGATTTCAGGCTGAACGATTCACGACGAAGAAACTGCTGCAATGATGAACCTCAAGAATCCGAAGCCCATGTGTTTGTTACCTGTCTGAGATTGACGCGCGTTTTGCCCGGGCAGGACCTATCTAGCCGCGAGCTCACCTAACTTTTTGGCGAGGGACACCAGCTCGGTGTGATTCTCCAAACCATCGATGAACCTCTGGGGAATACCGGACAATCCGATCTGACCCCCAACTAACGCACCGGTCAAACAGGCGCGAGCCATATTCTGACCGCCGCCGTTAATGGCGTGGAGCACGGCCGATTCGAAGTCGTCACGGTATCTTGCAGCCAGGTAGTACGCCGCGGGAAGCTGATGGTAAATCGCACATGGCATCCCGTAAACGATGGAGACTTTCCATGCCGGTTCGATGCGAATGTCAGGATCGACAGCTGCCTCCGCGACGAGAGCAGGTGTGAGCAATGCATCGGGCGACGAAAACTTTCCCGCATTTGGCGGATCGGGTTGTCCGGGACAAGGTGGACTCAGCCGGTCATTAGTTACCGTATGGAACGGAAGATGTCCCTTTTTCACCAATTCCATCAATTTGTCGGAGATAGTAGCATCGAGCTTCTCACCGGAAATCAGAAGGGCCAACACCGCATTGTAAGCGGTGGTCATTGCGACAATCGCAGGATCAGCTTGCGTCAAAACGCAGTTCGCGGAAACGGTTTCCGCCGCTTTCCGTGGATCTAACGCGTATCGAGCCGCTAAAACGATGGCTCGCTCCGCCGCCTCGGTAGTGTCGGCATGGCCTCCGGTCTCTCTCCAACTGAGGCCGCGCTGAATCCGTCTTCGAAACGCTTCACGAATGGATTGGCTGGTATATCCGCCGGGACCTTGCATCGGAGTTCCATCGAGCCCTTTCAAAAACTCATCTAGCCGGCTCGTGAAATCATCTTCATTGTACTCACCGTTCGCGGCCACCGATCGTAATAGGAGGACCAGGAGCAACCCAGTTTGATCCAGTTGACCGGCTTTCAACCCGCCGTGATATCGGTCCGGTTTCGGATCGGTGTAGCCAGCGATCCAGTCGCCGTAGTCTCGACGCAATTCCGCCAGGTCATAGTACCAGTGTGGACCCAATCCAAGGGCGTCACCGACCAGGGCGCCAATTACGGCGCCGGCCGCACGATCTGAAACATTAATCATCACATAAGACTGTTAAGCTCCGGCTAGGCGAATGGATGCATCAAAACCGAGCTGTTGCAGTGTGGGGCCGCCGGTCCGGTAGCTACTGGATTAATCCATTAGACGCGTAGTCTCCCTTTCCGGCAAGCTACCGGAACGGCGGCCCCAGTATTGCAACAAAATGCGAGATCGCGCGGGATAGGGCGCATTAGGCAGACACGAACTCTCTCGATTCGGCGAATGTCCGAAGTTGATCCAGCGCGTGCGCAAGTCGAATCTCGGTACCGGCGGTAAGCCATGGCGGCCGATCACCGACAAAAACCCAGTTTCGCACGCCGACGTGGACCGAAGGAACGGCAAAATGTCCCGCGAGACGTTCAAGGTCGGGACTCAGTGTTCTTTCCAAGCCTCGCATGTCACCGACAAAGCCCCCGGTTCCTAGGAGCATCAGCGGCTTCTGCGCAAAAGCTCGCCCCGGTAACAATCGAAGAAGCGGGGTAAGTAAACCTCCCCAGTCATCCTTCGGGACCGGCGTCAGCAGAAGAATTGCCCGCGCATCATGGATGAGCTCATCGAGATTATGCGGGAGCGCTACGGCGTTACGTGGTTCCAAGTCAACCGCATGCACAGCGCGGAGCTCAATTTGAGAGGATTCAAGATGCCGGGCGAACCAGCGCAAGAGGAAAGCATTTCTGGAAAATTTGTTCGGAATACCCGAGAACGCGAGAAAATAGGACATAACGTTAAGAAAGTCGTAGATGATGATCGGAGAGACAGGGGAGGCGTCCCTAGTACGTGGTGAGCCTCTTGGCCGGATCTAGCGGGATCTTAGCGCCAACAATATGCTGCGGGCAGGTGAGCCGAGGACGTGGGCCAACCGCTTCGATCGAGAGACTTGATTGGCGGGTGCATAGAAACGCTCAGATTCACTGCGAACGCATCTCTACTGAATTAGTGGAGAATGCAAGCATTATTTGCTGGAGCCTGCAAAAACGCGCCAAAACCGCAGCCGCCCGCCCATTTTCCAACGCAACCCTCCCGGTCATATGCCAGCTACATATGAGAGACGGTGCACTAGCTTCGGCATGTGGCTTGTGGTGCCGCAATCATTTTCGCGTTAGATCAGATCATGTCCACATCGCTCATTACGCGAGAAGAATTGAAACAATGGCTGGAGCAACGGAGCGATTTCGTGCTTATCGATACCGGCGTGCTGGAGTATTTTCAGACAAGCCACTTGCCGAAAGCGCAAAACGCGTGCGTTTACGAGGTTGATTTCTTGAATCAAGTCGACTCGCTGGCATTTCCCGACAGCACGACCAAACGTTCGCGGCACTCCGTTCCAATCGTCGTCTATGGTTCGAGTACGAAGTCGCTCGCTTCGCGGACTGCTGCTGAGAAGCTGTCGGCTGCCGGTTACCAACAGGTTTTCGATTACCAAGGTGGTCTTGAGGAATGGCAGAAAGGGGGTTATTCACTTCAGGGCGACACGAAATTGCTGGAAACCCCAATTTTTGCCGGTGATCGCACAGTCAAAGTCCTCGCGCAGGAAAGCATTTTGGAATGGACAGGTCGGAGCCTCACCGGTCAGCACCATGGGACGATTGGTTTGCGCGACGGATCGATTTCTTTGCGCAACGGGAAACCTATATGCGGCCACTTCATTCTGGATTTACAGACCATAGCGTGCACCGATATTCCTGACCCGAACGTGCGTCTGATGCTCATCCGTCATTTGCAATCAGAAGACTTCTTTGATGTGGCGCGATATTCGGAAGCCCGTTTTATAATAGAGGCATTCCAATTCCAGTCTGGCGCTACGGAAGGGCGTCCGAACTATCAGGTGCAGGGGCGATTTCTGCTCCGGGGCGTGGAACGCCCCCTTTCCTTCGGTGCCTTTATCGGTCAACCATTCGAGGAAAACAAGCTGTTAGCCCGGGCACACTTTGATATCGACCGAACCGAATGGGGTGTTTTGTACGGTTCGGGTAAATTCTACGAAAAATTGGGGAAACATTTGGTTAACGATTACATCAGTCTCGATCTCAAAATCGTTGCCGTCTAAACCTTGGGCCCTCCAGCCCGCCGAACGGAAGGTGAGTGATTATTTCATTTTCTCGATACATGCGAATTCAAAGAATCTCTTTTTATGAATACAGACTTGCGGACCGTTGATCTGCCGAATGGAAAAAGAGTTCCGGTGCTTGGACAAGGTACTTGGCACATGGGTGAAGTCGAAAAGAGACGAGGTGCGGAAATAGAAGCGCTACGGTTGGGGATCGATTTGGGAATGACTCTCATTGATACCGCGGAAATGTATGCCGACGGCGGGGCGGAAAAGGTGGTCGGCGAAGCAATTTCTGGTTGTCGCAGCGACGTCTATTTGGTTTCGAAGGTCTACCCCCACAACGCTAGCCGAAAAGGGGCCGTCGCAGCGTGTGAGCGTAGCCTGCGAAGACTAAAAACCCATTATCTGGACCTTTATCTTCTTCACTGGCGCGGCGCTATTCCGCTGGAAGAGACGCTTTCCGCTTTCGGAGACTTGCAACGAACCGGCAAGATTCGGGACTTTGGCGTGAGTAATTTTGAAGAGTCGGACATGGAGCAGATCCTAGAAGAGCCTGGGGGAGAAAGAACAGCAACGAACCAAGTTCTGTACAACTTACAACGCCGGGGAATTGAATGGGATTTACTGCCATGGTGCCGGCAGCGGCGGATTCCGGTCATGGCCTACTCGCCGATTGAGCAGGGGCGCCTGCTTGCTTCTCTTCGTCCGTTCAGCGAGCGGCGCGGTCTGCTACCAGCGCAGGTGGCGCTCGCCTGGGTTCTTTGCCAGGAGGGGGTAATTGCCATTCCAAAGGCGAGCAATATCCAACATGTATCAGAAAACCGAGCGGCTGTCGATATTGTACTCTCGGCCGAGGACTTAGCGGAACTCGATGACCTTTACCCACGACCGACCAGAAAAACGCCGCTAGAGATGCTTTGAGACAGTCGCCAAAGTTCATCGCGAAAGGAATAAAATGCGAGTGCACCGGTTGTTCGGGATAGGAAGAGGCCAAGATCAGGCGACGCTCCTTACCTGCCAATCAGGGTTCGCCCCGATTTGAGACCGTGCAATCGAGCTCGCGAGATCGGGACAGGCATTCTAGAGTCCACATGCATGGATGGTTACCTAAGGGCTGGGTACCAGCCAAAAGAAGGAGAGAGGTTGGTATCCAGTCCGTGTCTTTTGTGACCGGCCCCCGAAATCGCCTTTCCTGACTAACCAGAGAATCTTATTTTGCAGCTGCTCGTTGAGTTGAAATCGACGATTGGCGCAGGGTTTCATTCCCCTCAAACGACTGATATAACCGCCAGGCGGCAAACCCAAAAAGAACGGGAGTCGCCAACCATAATACCAGCCGCACCAGGTTTATCAGGAGGCTGCGGACGGCGAAAACCTGCAATAAGCCGCCGGCCAAAAATGCAACCAGAATAGCTTCGCGCGGCGAGCGACGAATTCGCTCTTCCAGTTGTGCTATCCACCGGCTTACGGCATCTCCGTCCGAGATATCCGCAGCGGTTGACAGTTTGGTGGCTTTAGTCGCGTGATGTGATTCGGCGCTCATGAAAAAATGTCCCAGAAACGACGAGGTTTAGTGCGGAATTGCGAGATTAATCGTTCCAAGGGTGTCTTCCTCAACGAACTGCCGAGAAATGAACCAGTAGCGTTCAATCTGTCTCGCAGAGACGAGGGAAGGGACGCGCTATGTTCCTCGATCCAGTCCTGCAATTCGTGGATGAACTTTTCTGTTCCAGTTCGAGTCTCAGCCTGATATTGGCGACCGACTAAATATCCGACTGCGATTAATACAGCAGAGCCTCCGATTACCCAGGGTAACCATGAATCGGCGGAAGGACGATAGTCCAAAATGCTCTTGCGAGCGTGCTCAATGGATTGACGAGCTTGCTGCGAAGCGTCTTGGGCATCCGGATCGAGCTGATCTTTTGATAATGGGTCCTGCATAAAATAGTTAAACTACGATAAGGGTAAAGCGACAGTTTTAAAAGAGATCATCGAAAATCTATCGCGCATTGTTCGCGCCTTCGTTCGTGGGTGGTTTTATGCGCTGGCGGAAGGCTGAATGAGGCCGGTGCCGCCGATAGCGCACGGAAACGTTGAGAAGGCTCGACTGATTTATTCGGCCCGACCTGTCCACCGGAGTCAGGATGCCACCTTCGCTCTTCGAGCTACGGCGCGCCCGGCAAAGAGCAAGGCCGCTGGAGTTCCCATTCGTTGCCAGCGTTCCCGGGGTGCTCCCGGCGTTCCC
>DATNNZ010000386.1:0-5149 GCA_035601575.1 Chthoniobacterales bacterium | reverse complement strand
AGCTCCCGTTCGGGCGGAGAAGAGAATCCCGGCGCCGAGTGATTATCACGAAAAAGGCCTGTACGAACGTCTTTACTTTCTGCGGTCGGACATTCCTTCCATCACGCACATCGATTACTCCGCCCGGATTCAAAGCGTGTCCAAAGATGTCAATCCGCGGTATTGGCAACTGATTCGGGAGTTTAAGACGCTTACTGGCTACGGCGTTATCGTTAATACCAGCTTCAACGTGCGAGGCGAACCGATGGTCTGCACTCCACAAGACGCCTACCGTTGTTTCATGAGAACCGAAATGGATTACCTCGTAATGGGTAACTACATGTTAGATAAACGGGACCAGCCGAAATTTACCGAAGAGGCTGATTGGAAAACTGAGTTTAAACTCGACTAGTGCTCGCAGGACCACTCGGCCTTCGGCTGGATCGCCATTCTTCGCGGGTGTTTCGTTCGGCACTTTTAGGACATTCTGCCAGTGAACCACAGCACAATCCACAATAACTCCTCTTTAGGTCCGCGAGCCGAGATATCGAAAGCGGAATTGTTGCTGCAAGATGGCAGTCGCTTCTCCGGCGAACGCTTCGGGTCACGCTGCTCGACAGCGGGCGAGGTTGTATTCAATACGGGGATGGTCGGTTATCCCGAAGCCATGACCGATCCTTCCTACCGGGGTCAAATTCTGGTGCTGACATATCCTTTAATCGGAAACTACGGAGTTCCGGTCAACGCAGAAACAAAGCCCCGCGCAAATGACCTCGACATCCCTGAGTTCTTTGAAAGCAACCGAATTCAAATCAGTGGGCTCATTATTGCCACGCTTTCGAAGCACTACAGCCACTGGTCGGCGCTGGATTCCTTAGATTTATGGATGCAGCGCCAAAACATCCCGGGCATGTGTAACATCGACACCCGCATGTTAACGAAGAAGCTAAGGAGCCAGGGAATGATGCTGGGAAAGATCGTGGTTGACGATATGGACCTCGCCTGGGAGGACCCTAACGAGCGGAATCTTGTCGCAGAGGCAAGTGTGGAGAGACCCAGATTTTATCCAGGATCCGGACAGAAGAAAGTCATTCTAGTCGATTTTGGATGCAAGGACAGCATCCTCCGTTATTTGGTCAATAAGCGGCTGGATGTTTTGAGGGTGCCTTGGAATTACGACTGGTCCGAAGAGATAGTTGACGGAGTTGTTCTTTCTAACGGACCCGGAGATCCCAAAATGTGCGTCGATGCTTTAAAGATCCTTCGCAAGGGGCTTAGAAGAGATATTCCCATCCTTGGAATCTGTCTCGGACATCAACTGCTGGCGCTGGCTGCCGGCGCCGATACGTTCAAGTTGAAGTACGGGCATCGCAGCCAGAACCAACCCTGCATTCAAGTGGGAACCAAGCGTTGCTTCATAACGTCGCAGAACCATGGTTTCGCCGTAAACGAGAAAACATTGCCTCTGGAATGGAAGCCGTGGTTCTTTAATGCGAACGATGGTACCAACGAGGGAATGCGCCATCGGGAGCGGCCGATCTTTTCCGTGCAATTCCATCCGGAAGCGAATCCGGGACCTACAGAGGCGTCGTTCGTCTTTGATTCATTTCTGGATGCGCTCGACCATGGATAACAAGATCCAAAAAGTTCTACTGCTCGGCAGCGGGGCCTTGAAGATAGGCGAGGCCGGCGAGTTCGACTACTCCGGAAGCCAGGCTCTCAAAGCTCTTAAAGAAGAGGGCATTAGCACTGTCCTAATCAATCCGAACATTGCCACCATCCAGACTTCGGAAGAATTCGCGGACCACGTATATCTCCTACCGGTAAACGCGGACTTTGCAGAGCGAGTTATAGAGAAAGAGAAACCTGACGGGATTCTTATGGGATTCGGCGGCCAGACAGCGCTGAATTGTGGATTGGAAATCGCTGACCGCGGTGTGCTGAAGCGATACGGCGTGCGCGCGCTTGGCACTCCGATTGAGGCAATCCGTGACACAGAAGACCGGGACCTATTCGTAAAACGGCTGAAGCAGATCGATGTCGACACTCCCCGTTCGCAAGCAGCCGGGAGTCTGGAAGAGGCCAAGAACGCTGCCCGGCAGATTGGTTATCCAATAATGGTCAGAATCGCGTTTGCCCTGGGAGGATTGGGCTCGGGTATGTGCAAGGACGAAGCTGATCTGGAGGAGCGAGTAAAAAAAGCCTTAGCCTACTCGCCACAGGTTTTGGTGGAGGAGTATCTCACCGGCTGGAAGGAAGTGGAATATGAAGTGGTCCGGGACGAGTCGGATAATTGCATCACCATCTGCAACATGGAGAACGTTGATCCTCTGGGAATCCATACCGGAGAAAGCATCGTCGTCGCTCCCAGTCAAACTCTCACAAATCACGATTATCACCGCCTCAGGGAACTTTCCATTCGCATTATTCGGCACCTGAAGGTCGTCGGTGAATGCAATGTGCAATTCGCCCTCGACCCGGATTCCGAGTCATACCGAGTGATTGAAGTTAATGCTCGTCTCAGCCGGAGCTCGGCTCTCGCCTCCAAAGCCACCGGTTATCCACTCGCGTATGTAGCAACGAAACTTGCGCTGGGATACAGCCTTACTGAACTTCAGAATTCTGTGACTGGCACCACAACGGCATGCTTTGAGCCAGCCTTGGATTATGTCGTTGTGAAAATTCCCCGATGGGATCTCAAGAAATTTCGTGATGTCTCCAACTACCTGGGTTCCGGCATGAAATCGGTCGGCGAAGTGATGGCCATTGGCAGAACATTCGAGGAAGCATTACAGAAGGCGGTTCGAATGCTCGCTATCGGCCACGACGGAATCGTTGCCACACGCCGGGTAGATTCGGACAGACCAGAGGAAATGCTGGCACGCCCGGACTCCGAGCGCATTTTCGCGATTCCTGAAGCGATGCGGAATGGTTTGAGCGTCGCGCAAATTCACGAGCTCACCCATATTGACCCATGGTTCCTGCATTGCATCAGCGGTCTGGTGGAGACCGAAGACCGCCTTAGGATTTACCGGGGTGGACCTTGTCCAAAGTGGCTTCTGGTTGAAGCCAAGCGGGCGGGGTTTTCCGATCGCCAGATCGCGCGCATCCTTAAATTAGAAGAAAAGATCGTGTGCAGACAGCGCAAAAATATGGGAATCCATCCCGTCGTTAGGCAGATTGATACCCTGGCAGCAGAGTACCCGGCGCAAACGAACTATCTTTATCTAACATTCAACGGAGAAGAAGATGACGTTCAAGCGGAAGAAGGTAAGAGCGTCCTCATTCTTGGATCCGGGGCCTACCGCATCGGCAGCTCGGTAGAGTTTGATTGGTGTTGCGTGAATGCGTCCTACACACTCCGAAAGCTGGGATACCGTTCGATCCTCCTGAATTGTAACCCGGAAACTGTGAGTACGGATTACGACGTGTGTGACAGGCTTTATTTTGATGAAATCAGCTTGGAGACGGTGTTGGATATCTACGCGCGAGAGCGCTGCATCGGAGTAATCGTCTCGGTGGGTGGCCAGACGCCGAACAATCTGGCTCTTCAGCTTCATCAGGCCGGCATCAAGGTTCTTGGAACTTCCCCGATCGATATCGATCGGGCGGAGGATCGACACAAGTTTTCAACCCTACTAGATACCATCGGAGTGGATCAGCCGGCATGGCGGGAGGTTTCTTCGCTCAGCGACGCGGTGGCTTTTGCAGAGGATACAGGCTATCCCATCCTTCTCCGGCCGTCCTATGTTCTGAGTGGCGCAGCCATGGGGGTGGCAACTAACGCCAGGGAGTGTGAGCTTTTCGTGAAAAAGGCGGCCGATGTTTCGCCACAACATCCAGTCGTGGTGTCGAAGTTCTTCGAAGACAGTAAGGAGATTGAAGTAGATGCCGTTGCGTCAAGCGGGCGGGTCCTGGCCCTCGCCGTAGTCGAACATGTGGAAAACGCCGGAGTTCACTCAGGAGATGCAACTTTGGTTATTCCGCCTCAACGCACCTTCCCGGAGGTAATCCGCAATATCGAGAAAATCACCGCCCGGATTGCTGAGTCGCTAAACATTACGGGACCGTTCAACGTCCAATATCTCGCCCAAGGCACCAACGTCAAAGTGATCGAAGCCAACCTGCGGGCATCGCGAAGTTTCCCGTTTGTTTCAAAAATCTGCAAAGTGAACTTCATTGAACTGGCAACGAAAGCGATTCTCGAAGTCCCCATTAGCAAAGTCGAGCGACTAGGGCATGACTTGGACTACGTCGGGGTGAAAGCTCCGCACTTTTCGTTCACGAGATTGCAAGGTGCGGATCCAACGGTGGGAGTGGAAATGGCTTCCACCGGCGAAGTTGGCTGCCTAGGCGATGATTTCGAAGAGGCCTTTTTGAAGGCTCTTATTTCGGTCGGCTTCAAATTCCCAATAAGGACCGTTCTGCTCTCGACCGGCACACTGAAAGACAAAGTAGCCTTTATCGAGGGCGCAAAGCTGTTCGAAAGCCTGGGAATCGGCTTTTTTGCGACTCAGGGAACCGCGGAGTTTCTGAGTCGGTACGGCATCAAGAGTGTGGTCGTTCACTGGCCATTGGAAAATCGTTCTCCCAATGCAGGTGAACTCATCGAGCAAGGAAAAATAGACCTGGTGATCAATATACCGAAGAACTACCAGGAAACCGAATTAACTAACGATTACTATATTCGGCGAAAGGCTGTGGATTTCGGCATTCCTTTATTGACAAATATTCAATTGGCAAACCGGCTTGCTGAATCGCTTTCGCGAAAGCAAGTTGTTGCTCTCGGCATCAAGGAACTGCAAGCCTACTAAAGGTCTCGCAATTTGAAGACAAGGCGAAGCGAAAGGCGGTCAACACTGTCATGCTATGAGATCGAAACTGAAATTGGGTAACATTGCTCTCCTGCTCGCCTCATCAGCATTTGTCCTGCTGCTGTGCGAACTGATTGCCAGGCTGATTCTAAACCCGGTTGATTATCTCTCGCCGGTGCTGGTCAGGGATGAAATCCTAGGAATTCGGCTGCCTGGTAAATCGGGCGCCCATGACAACTGGGGATTCAGAAACGCAAAAGTACCTGAAACAGCGGAAATAGTAGCTTTGGGCGATTCCCATAGTTACGGAAACACCGCCAAAATGAACGAGGCCTGGCCCAAAGTGCTTGCGCGAT
>DATNNZ010000385.1:0-3662 GCA_035601575.1 Chthoniobacterales bacterium | reverse complement strand
AAAAAATACTATTAACTATCGCCATGCTGGGCGTTGCCTTGGCTTCCACTGCCAGTGCCCATCCTCACGGAGGATGTTATCAACCTGGCTGCCACTCGTACTGGTGGTACCCAACCTATTGCGGCCAAGACTATGATGATTGCGACTATCCCTCCCATCCGCATCATCGCCATCAGATAATCGTTGTGCCTTAATGGTCCGCTGGTCGGAAGATCTGCTTTCGACCAGGCTCAGCCCTCTGTCAAAGAGGCAAATCGTGAGTCGGTGGCGGTCACACCGCCGTCCACCGATGAGCCCTCAGCAATCTCCCGCTCACACACCGGAATGCCCGCAAAGAACGCAGCGCGGCAAAGCCCGACCTTCTCAGGCTATCGCATCTTCAGTCGCTCGCACATTACCTGCTCTACCCGCTTTCGTTCGGCTTCAAATTCTTCGGGAGTTTTGGTCGGAGGTACTTGGATCAACGGCAAAATCGTTAGATCAACTCTCGAGAACGGCTTCGGAATCGCAAATCCATCCCACGATTTCAGTCTCCAGAAAGAGCTGAATTCGAAAACCAGCGGCATTAACGGCACTTGGCAATGCTGCGATAACAGAACCACTCCGGGCGATAGTTTGTATCTCGGGCCGCGAGGGCCATCCGGTGTGATACACAAGTCATAGCCCTCCTTCAGCTTTTTTACGAGGTCCATAAGGGCGATCGCGCCACGGCGTGAACTGGACCCACGGATCGAGCCGACCCCCAAATGTCGGACCAACTCAGCTCCATAGGCACCATCTCGGCTGGCGCTGTTCAAGATGTATGCCCCTTTGCGTTGCGGATAATAACGCATAAAGGCAGCGGCCATTCCCAACATGCGATTATGCCAAATCAACGCGACCACTGGGCGCGGGTCGTTTGACTGGAAGAAACCAGCTTCATCCACAACACGACAACGCAGCGTGCGCAACAACGCCTTAATCACGATCGCGGCCAACCAAATTAACAGCTTTGTACGTTGATTGAGCTGACGAACTTCAGTCGACCTTGCCAACGAAGACACGGACAAGTTACGGGTTACAAGTTACGGGTTACAAGTTGCGGGTTACGGGTTGTGGGTCTTTTCGTATCGAAACGCACAGCTCGAACCTGTAACCTGCAACATGTAACCTGCAACTTGTAACCGATAGGCCTAGACCATTGGCCGAAATTTGCCGACGACTTCAGTCAACCGATTTGTGATCTGGCCAAGCGAGCAATGCTCGACGGTATTGATCAGCTCAGCAAACACATTGCCATCGCTCTCCACTACTTGGGTCAAGCTGTCCAGACTTCCCTCCGATTGATCGGCGTGCTGCCGATTGAATTCATGCAGGCGATCCAAATGCAGCTGCTTTTTCTCCCGGTCTGTACGTATCATTTCGAGATTCGGCCAGCGATTCTCGTCGTCGGTGTAGCGATTTAGACCGATGATTGACCGCTCTCCGCTCGAAATCTGGCTCTCAAGCAGGTGTGCGGCGGCTTGAATCTGGCTCCGCTGGTAACGCCGCTCGACCGCTCCAAGAACGCCTCCCTGCTCTTCGATCACTTCGAACTCATCGAGTATACCCTCCTCCACCGCGTTAGCGACGACACGCATACCTGGTGATCCAGCCAGGGTGTTCATCATGTGCCGGAAAAGCCCGCTCTCTTCCAGCAAGATGGCTTGAGCATGGGCGGCGTAGCGTGCGTATTCTTCGCTGGGCGTAGTGAATGGTTCGTCCGCGGCGTTACTGTGACACGAATTTGTGGCGTTCATACATGCGAGCACCAATTCGATGGCAGTCCGGGTGAGATTGTTTTTCCAATCGGCCGCTACGAGCGAGCGGCCGCTGGTCTGAGTATGCAGCTTGAGCTTCTGAGAACGTTCGTTCGCTCCAAAAACGTCCCTCATTCCCAGCGCCCAGATTTTCCGACAGACCCGCGCCAGGGCCACGTATTCGACGTCTAATCCGCAATCGAGAAAGAAGGAGAGACGAGGACCAAACACGTCCACCGACATTCCGCGCTGCTGGAAATAGTCAACGTATGCGAAACCATTCGACAACGTGTAAGCCGCTTGCTGGACGGGTGTTGCCCCAGCCTCGGCGATATGGTAACCGCTGATCGAGATGGGATACCAACGCGGCATTGCTCGCGCGCAGAAGTCGACCATATCCGCTAAGAAACGCATCGACGGTTCGATCGGAAAGATCAGTTCATTTTGGGCTTGAACTTCTTTAAGGACATCGGCTTGAATCGTGCCTCTTAATTTTGGCAGGACCCCTGGACCAAATCGACGTTTGGCCGCTGCGATATACATCGCGAGAAGAATCGGCGCCGGACCCGAGATCGTCATCGATACTGAGACGCGCGGCTGATCGAGCGCGAACCCGTCATAAAGGCGCTCGACATCATCGATTGTGTCCACCGCAACACCGCCCTCCCCAATTTTTCCGAAGACTCCGCGCGCTCCAGCTCCAACACCGTAAAGGGTTGGCCCATCGAAGGCAGTGCTTAAACGCTTACTCTGCTGATTGCGCGATAAATAATGAAGTCGCGCGTTGGTGTCCTCAGGCAGCCCAAGCCCGGCAAACAACCGAGTTGGCTCTTCCCCCTGGTTCTCGTTGCTGTTGGCGGAGGATCCATTGGATCCTCCAGATGCCAGATACTGCTTAGGGTACGCCGCAGACAAATAAGGAAATTCACCGGGCAAGCCCTCTTCCAGGAGAAAACGCGTAATTTCTCCCGGCTCATCAATCTCCGGCAACGCCAAGGTTGGAAGTTTAATACCGGTCGGGGTCTCGGTCGTTCCAACTTCCGAACGGATTTCGCGCCAGCGATTCAGTATTTTCTCTGCCGCTTTTGGTTCATTGCGCACGCGTTTTACTTCCGACCGAACAAAATTGCGGTACTTCCGGACTGATTGAACAACTTGGCCGAGGGAGGTCATGAGCCGCTTCTGGAGGAGATTAGAAAGAGTGGTGCGCGACGGGCGTATATTCAAATGCGCTTTTTGGTTGTCCGGGAAACAGCACTTGAAATAGCTGATCAACCCCAGGGTCACCGTGCCGATTGGCTTGCGTGCGAAGCAACCGCTGCGCGCGCCGGTTGGGACCGATGCGAGCTTGAATTTCCGCCACCGCCGTTCGCGCCCCCCGTAGATCTGACTTGTTGACCACAATCACATCAGCGGCATCGAGCATCGCAATTTTCTGCAATTGTAGACGACCTCCGTAGTCTGGCGGCATCACCAGAAACGACGCATCGAGCCGCACTTCGGAAAACTCGAACGGCAGCGCTTCCTGGCCGGTACCAACCGTCTCCACCAATACGGCATCGAAAATTTCCGTACCGGCCAAAAAAAGCAAGCTTTGTTCGGTAACCAAGCTGACTCCGCCCGTCTGTCCTCGAGTTGCCATACTGCGGATGAAAACGCGATCGTTCTGCGAATAAATCATCGTTGCCCGATCGCCTAACAGCGCTCCCAAGCCCATGACGCTGGGATCATGCGACAATATAGCGATCCTCTGATCTGGGAGATGCCGGACAAAACGCAGCACCAGCTCGTCTATGAGCGTAGTTTTTCCGGCTCCTCCTGGACCGGTAAACCCAAACATCTTTGTCTTTCGCGCGTCCGACCGATTTCCAGCCGAATTTGGGT
>DATNNZ010000384.1:0-3561 GCA_035601575.1 Chthoniobacterales bacterium | reverse complement strand
CAGCCGACCAAACAATTCAGCTTTGTCAGCAACTTCACTTATCTGTTAGCGAATTATCATCAGATCAGCTCAGCATTCGAACAGACGGGTAATTATCTGGATGCTTACCCGGCCGGCTTCATCGTTGATGGCAAATCAGGAACCGGACTAGCTAGGTAGCCCCAACTTTCACGTCTTCCGGAAGGGGAACTATTCGTTGCCTGGTACGCCGAAAATTTATTTCAACGCCTACGCAATCTACAAGACTCCCTGGGACCTTGGTTTTGGTATCGGGCCGCAAGTCACCGGCGAGCAGAAAGCGAACTTGAGCGGCACTTTGAAGATACCGGCCCAGGTTACCTGGAATGCAGAAATCTTCTATCGGCAGCCGTGTTGGGAAGTGCAAGTGAACTTCTTCAATTTCACGAGACGAGCGGAATTTCACCGTAATCGATCCAACCTTTACTGGCAACGACGCGATCCCGAAACAAATGCCCGTTTCACGTCTCGGCGACATTCAAAATAAGGTTCTAGAGTCGCGAATTGCGATGAGCAAATCGGGTAGGATCCGTGCCGTCCAGAATCAATGCCGAGCCCGCGGGTTCTGCCGCAACCAGTAGCCGACCAGCGCGAGCAAAATGACTGTTAGCGCAATGTACGTATCCATTTCGTCCTCCGAGTATCGGATCAGGTAGGCTTGTGCCACCCGCACTTAATCAGTATTCGAGTGGATGACGCGGTACAGATGCCTACTTGCGTCTAATTCGGTGGCTAGCCACCAAACTTTAGCAACATTGTGCTCGGACTGATCGTTTAGGAGGATTGGCGGACAACTGGCCCCTGTTTACTGAGAAAGGCCAGAATAGAGTTTATCAACATGGCGCGCCCCCTTTTGGTGCGATCCAAATGAACAAAATGGTCGCGTGCGGCAGTGTGAGAATGCTGAAGACACAGCGGAAACCGCGATCAGGGAAATAGTGAGGGCGCGGCTCGGCCAATCAACGTTCGACTGCGAAGATGCCGAAAGAGACCGGGTCCATCTCCAAGCGACCGTTCCGGAACACGGCGCCTCGCACGAGTAACGGAGTAGGGTTGGCCGCCTCGTTCAACGCAATGGCACAGGAATGTGCGGTAGGATTTATGGAAACGATGATACGCTCTCCGTCCGCTTGGCGCAGGTAAACGAACGGATAGCTCTTTTCCTCCGCATAAAGGGGTTGAAAATCTGCAGCGTTGGCCAGCGCCGGATGATCGCGCCGCAGCCTTAACAACGCGCGAGTGAAATTCAACATGGATGCCGGGTCTTTCTCCTGGCTCGCCGCATCCGGCCGGGACTCGGACGGATCGATCGGAAGATAAAGTTCTTCGGGGCTGGCGGTCGAAAATCCGGCATTCTTCTGCTTGGACCACTGCATTGGAGTTCGTGAACCGCAGCGCTGTATGTCGTCGAGGAGGCCACCCTCTCTATTTGGGGTTTGGGGCAGATAGTGCATTCCGATCTCGTCGCCGTAATAAATAAAAGGCACTCCAGGCATGGTCAGTAGCATCGCAAAAATCGTACGGACCTCTTGTTCGTCCCGCCCCCAGGTCGGACGCGGCGTATCGTGATTGGCGGTCGGTATTGAAATGTAACCGCGAGATTTCGTCACGGTGTAGTGCTTGAGGTAATTTTGAATGAACGCTTTGATGTCGCCACCCCCCGCCCGCTCGAAGAAGGCGTGCGGCTTGCGGGCGTCGCCATCAGGACGCGAATTGGGACCGAGGAGTAATCCATAGGCAGGTTCACCGAACGCGAGAAAGAAATCGATGTGAAAGCCAGCGGGGATGGCTGCAGCGGGGTCGCTCCATTCGGAGATCAACACCGCTTCAGGATACTCTTGATCAAACCAGGCTCGGTAATTGTGCCACAGCGCGCTGATCGCTTTATGATCGGGATCGTTGCGGATGAGCGAGAATGCCATATCCACGCGGAAGCCATCAGCACCCAAGTCCAACCAGAATTTCATTATCTTCTTAAGTTCCTCTCGCACATCGATGCAGGCGGGATCAGTGGTCGGAAGTTGCCAACTTTTCTTTGGATCCGGCTGAGCAAAACCGTAGTTCAGGGCCGGTTGAAACGGAAAGAAGTTGGGCAAGTAACGATCCGAACGATTATGATCGCCGGGAAATGGTTGGGAACCCGGAGCATTCTCCCGCGCTGGCGTCCAGATATACCAGTTCGAGTAGCGGTTCGGCCGGTCGAGAGCAGACCGCTGGAACCATTGATTGAAGACAGAGGTATGGCCGGCCACTAGGTCCAGGCACACGTGCATTCCACGCTTGTGGGCCTCGGCGCAGAGATTTTTCAAATCTTCGTTCGTGCCGTAGCGGGGAGCGACCTTATAAAAATCAGCTACGTCATAACCCGCGTCGCCGAACGGCGACTCATAGATGGGATTGATCCAAATCGCGTTGCAACCGACCGATTGGATGTAATCAAGCTTTGCCGTGATACCAGGCAAATCACCTATTCCGTCGCCGTTAGAGTCGAAATAGCTTTGGGGATAGACCTGATAGAAAACGGCTGTCTGAAGCCACTTCGGCCCCGGAGGAACTTCGGCACAACGCGACGCAACAGCTTCAATCGCGAAACAAAGAACGGCGAGGAAGGCCCAGGATCTGACCGTTGATTTACGCATTCCAGCAACACCTACCGCTATCACGGATGCTGGTGGTTTTCCTTCACCCGGTCAGCAATTCGAGGAAGCCGGGACCCGAATAAAGCCATAATCGAAGGGTTCATGCGTTGCGGCCGGTGCTTCCTTTCTATCTCCTTTCTATCATATGGATTTGGATGAGCGAGTGCTGCAAATGACTCTGCGCCTTTGCGCGGTTGTCACGCTCAAAAATGGCTATCGGCATTTCAGCGCTGAAAGCTTCGGACGACGAAAGCAGCCACCGTTCTTCGACGGCGACCTTGAACGTTTCCAAGTCGTCGCGGATTTCCTGAGTCTCACGCTGGACCAATTCGCTATCTGTGACGTTATACTCGGAAGCCCGAAAGCGGTTCGGGTTTTCATGAGCGGTTCGAGAAGATAACCGTCCGAGACAAATCAATCGCCGCCGTAACCAGCTCAGCATTGGATTCAGCCGCCGATCCATCCGGTAGAGTGGATACATCTTCGAGGCCGATTCGGGTGGAGAATCCCGACTCGATTGCGCGGCGGAGCAATGGCCAGGCGGAGGCATTGGTGCCGTGTAACAGAATCGGTTTTTGAGCATCCGAACCTCTGAGCACCATAAGAATTTCATCTGCGACGGCTTGGGCGCGATCCGGATCTTGCTCACCCGCCTCAACCAGAATACGCAAAGCAAACGGCGCTAAGCCCAACTTCAACAGCCGCGCCGCGTCTTCCGCTTGCGCAAGCCCGGCTTCGATGCCGATGCCTAATCGGTGAAGTTTTTCGAATAGAGCCGGGGCGACTTTCTCGCCCAGGTTCACCGAGACGTAGTCTGGTGATGCTTTCCAAGTGTCTATCAAGGCGAGTAATCGATCGTCATCCTTTTCAATCCACGCGCCGGTGCTAATCCCGATTAAAGTTC
>DATNNZ010000383.1:0-6305 GCA_035601575.1 Chthoniobacterales bacterium | reverse complement strand
TAAATCTATCCTAGTAACCGGCGCAAGTTCCGGCATCGGCAAGGCCACTGCCAGGCTCCTCGCCGGCAACGGCGCTCGATTGATTGTTGCTGCCCGCTCCTTTGACAAACTGCAGTCGCTCGCCCAGGAAATCGATGCATTCCCGGTGGCCTGCGATGTTACCTCGCTCGACTCAGTAAAGAAGATGGTGGAGGCAGCAATTCAGCATAATGGGAGAATTGACGCTCTATTCGCGAGTGCCGGAATCTACCTTTCTGGTGACGTGGCCGACGGTTTGCCCGGCGATTGGTCTCAGTTGATCGATGTCAATGTGAAAGGCGTAATGAATTCCGTACATGCAGTGCTACCAGCTATGTTGGCACAAGGAAGCGGGGATATTCTTGTCTGCAGTTCGATCTCCGGACACCAGGCGATTCACTGGGAACCGGTGTATAGCGCCTCCAAACATGCTGTCCAATCGTTTGTTCACGGTCTCCGGCGCCAGCTCCTGGCAAAGGGAATTCGCGTCGGTGCGGTCGCCCCCGGCATGGTCTTGAACGAACTCTGGGGAATTCATGACGAAGACGAGATCAATCGCCGGGCGGAACTCGGCGAGGGATTGCGGTCAACAGACGTAGCCGACGCGGTGTTGTTTATGTTGACCCGGCCGTCTAACGTTACAATTCGCGACCTGGTGATGTTGCCCCGAGCCCAAGATCTTTAGGTAGGTGGATGCTCCAGCCTCCGTAATTGGGCACTCGATTGGCCTCGCATCCGGAGCTAGGATGCGGAGTTTTGCGTTACCTGCGCACTAGGCTTCATTGAATGAGTTAAACCAACTCTATGCGATACCGATTATTAGCACTAAGCGGTTTACGAGTATCTGAAATCTGTTTGGGTACTATGACGTTTGGCAAGGAGTGGGGGTGGGGCTCGTCGAAGCGCCAATTTTCCATTTCACGCTGAACCAAGACAGCCAAAATCGCCCTTCGCTACCTTAAAGCCCACTATCGCAAGAGAACCAAGCAATGGATTAGAGAGACAACACGAAGGACAAGCAATGAAAGTAGCATTTCTAGGCCTCGGAAACATGGGCGCGCCGATGGCCCGCAATTTAGTGAAAGCGGGTTACCAGGTGACGGTTTGGAACCGCACCCGGGAGCGCGCAATGGAGGTATCGGGAGCCGCGGCCGCAAACACTCCGGCAGAGGCCGCAAAAGATGCAGAAGTCGCCTTCACTATGCTTGCTGATGATCAGGCGACTGAAATGGTAATGATGTAAACACAATCAGAACCGTCTAGAAATCCGCCACAAATCGAAGTGAAGGGCCAATATCACGTCCGTCGAGGTGGCAGCGGCCGGTGGTCATAACCTGTTCCCGCAATCAATTTTCTTTCTTCGTCAACCGATTTTGCCTTGCCACGTTCTCGAAAACGCGGGAGCAAAGGCTACGCGTTCGTGAGTCAGACGCCGCACATTGATCTATGATATTGGAGAAAATCAGAGGAAATTAAGTGCTGCGGACGAACGCAAAGCAAACGATCTAGCCCTTCTATAGAGAGATCGTCATTTATCCAGAGCGCTAACTCATCAAAAAGGACGTGGCAATTCGGGCAAAGGCAAAGGGTGTTTTCCGGGACATCCGGTGCATTGTGGGGACGCCCAAGGGGCTTGATGTGGCAGATTTATCGGGCTGTAATAGTTACATTGTGATATCCGGCTACGGCGAAAAGGCGGACGGTTTCAGGAAAACCAGCCTCGGAGGCAGCTTCAAAGTAAGGCGCTGTGCTGCTGCATGCTGATGGCTGCGAGATCACTATTGCAAGCATAAACAACTCGCGCGAATTCATTCTGGCGACGCCCTGGACTCGCTTTGAGCAAGTTGAGCTTCAAAAAAAAGCGCCCGCGTGTGCCGTGCTTCGACAACAAGTGACGTTACCTGACCAAGACCGCAAAGATTAGAGTGGGGGTCACGATGTCTTGAAACCAGCGCTTTCCTGCTTAATTTGTTCCAGCTCTTCCCAGCGACGATACAACTCTGCTACTCGTTCCCTTGCAGCTTTTAGTTCTGCTTCCAACGCCGCATAGTTCTTGCCGTGCTTTTGATAAAACTCTGGATCCGCAAACGTTTTTTCCAGGTTTGCTACTTTGTCCTCGGCCTCTAGGATGACTGCTTCGATTGTCTCCAGCTCGCGTTCCTCTTTCCACTTCAGTTTCCGTGACCGGTTGGCTACCGGAGCGGCTGGCCTAACACTAGCCGTTGATCCGGCCGGCTTCAGTTGGATTGCTGCCTGTTCTTCGGCACGTTTTTCTAGGTAGTAATCGTAGTTACCGATCGCGTATCGAACCACCGCTTCGCCTTCAAACGCCAGAATCGCGGTCGCCATCCGGTTCAGAAAATAGCGGTCGTGACTGACTACAATGATAGTCCCGGGAAAATCGATGAGCGCTTCTTCTAGTAAACGCAGCGTACCCAGATCGAGGTCGTTAGTCGGTTCATCGAGAATCAGCACGTTGCCGCCCTGCTTCAGCATTTTCGCCAGGACCACGCGATTTCGTTCTCCACCGCTGAGGAGTTCTATCTTGGTGTTAATGCGGTCTTCAGTGAAAAGGAATCGACGGAGATACGATCGCAGCGAAACAGTCTCTTCACCGAGCCGGATATACTCATATCCTTCGCCGATCTCCTGCCAAACCGTTTTCTGATCATCAAGCAGCGCCCGGTTTTGATCGAGACAGTTAATTTGTACCCGTGCGCCGAGCACGACCTCGCCCTTGGTCGGTTGTAACTGACCGAGAATCACCTTAAGCAGACTGGACTTGCCTAGACCGTTAGCGCCAATCACTCCAAGCTTTTCGCCGGGTCTAAGATCCAGGTTGAGATTATCGATCAATTTTCGTCCGGCGATTTCTAAAGTGATCTCCTTCAATTCGATGACGCGTTCGCCCAGTTTCGGGGGTGGGGGAATGATCAATTCCGCTTCTGACTCAGGAGCCGGCTCCTCTTGTCCGGCCAATTCGAAATATCTTTCTACCCGGTCAATCGACTTCGTCCGGCGCGCACTGGGGCTACGACGAATCCATTCCAGTTCCCGCCTCAGAAACTTTCGGCGTTTACGTTCTTGTTGTTCCAAGGCTGCGTGGCGCGCAGCGCGAGCCAGCAAGAAATCCGTGTAATTGCCGGTGTACCGCAGGAATTCTCCGCGGTCCAACTCGACGATCCCTGTAGCAATTTTGTCGAGAAAATAACGATCGTGCGTGACGAAAAGACAAGTGCCCTGATAGTGAGCGAGAAAATCTTCTAACCATTCGATAGCGGCAGTATCAAGATGGTTGGTTGGTTCATCGAGCAGCAGCAGGTCAGGCTGCGAAACCAGGGCACGACAGAGAGCAACCCGCCGTTTTTCGCCACCTGACAAATCGCGCACCGCACGGTCGAGCGCCGGAGCATGGAGATGTTCGACTAGCGATTTGATCCGGTGTTCCAGGGTCCAACCGCCCAGATGCTCAATTCTTTCCAGCAATTGCGCGCTCTCGTCCGAATCAGCCGGGGCGCGCTCATATTTCTTAAGCAAATCGAGCGTGGTTTGCGCTCCGGCCATGATATTGGCGTGGACGGTGCCACCTTCTTCGAGCGCAAATTGCTGAGGCATATATCCAACCACGAGCTCGCGTCTTCGCGCGACGTCTCCAGTGTCCGGAAGCTGATCACCGGCAAGGATTTTTAGAAAAGTCGATTTACCCGATCCGTTCGGCCCGACAAGACCGATGCGTTCTCCTTCATCGATATTCAGGCTAGCATCGTCCAGCACGGTTTGCGGTCCATACCGTACCATCAGCCGTTTTGCGCTTACCACTGAGATTGGATCCGCCATCGGCTGACTGTGGCACGATGCTGCTCATCTGACTACCGGGGGATCCTGCCCGTGAGGAACTTCGCTTCGCCGCGTATTAATCGGAAGATGGCGAAGCAGGGAAAGGAATAAACGGATATTATCGGGCTGCTCCAAAAAGAAGGGTTAGAGCCACTACTCAGCAAGGAAAGGTTAAGGCTTAAGCCGCTCCGACATCGTGCGGTGGCTATTCACGGTCACGCCGCAATCGCTTCAATGATGGGCAAGCGGATCGGCCGATGGGAATGCTGAAGGTCGAGACGTGACCCACTACAGGTATACCGTCCAGATCTCTGTTTGTTCTACTGCGAATTCCCGGAAGCCAGTCGAGCTTCGCGTCAATTGGTCCACTCTTGTGTGGCTGGGAGGGACGCCAGAAGAACCGGATCTCTTCAGGTAAGAGGTTGAGTCAAGAAGAGCGGGATTGCTAAGATCAGAGATGAACCCCGAACTGGTCCCGCTGAACGGCACGAGGCGGTTGGGTAGGTCTCGAGTTGTTTCCAAGGATTTGGATAACCCCAGAGCGGGTTATTCACAACCTACGCGGCTAGAGCCGACCGGTTTTGGGGAAACGTCTCGCCGCTGCCCTTAGAACAACTCCAAAATGATCCTTGGAAGGCCTAAGCGTACGATTTTTTCCGTTTCGTGAGCGGATCCCCCACTGAATCTTCTCTGGGATTTTTGCCGGATTTTCGACTCGACACCCCAGACATCCAGACATGCCAGGGTGAAGTGCCGCTAGGCGCTGTCGAAATGCTAGCCAGGTACAACGGCGCCGGCAGGTTCCTGGGCAATGGTCGGAAGCATCTTACGGCCAAAGAGTCGGGGCAGGATCCGGCTAACCGGGCCCAACCCCCTTGACCCTCTCCAGATCGAGCCCCATCATTTGTCCCACCCGGATGACCTAAAGGCAGCGATAGCCTGTGTGAGCTCTGCCGTGAAATAGGCAACTCCGCCGCACTTCGTCCGTTCGCCAAGCGCGAGGTGATGCCGGGTAGCCTTAAAGGGCTGAACTCGAAAACTTCGTCCGGGATTCAGTCGTTACCTTCTGGCATCAGACGTGTACCGCCAAAATGGGGCGTGACTCCATGTCCGTCGTAGACGCCAATCTCAAGTTCTATGGAATCAAAAATCTGCGTGTTGCCGATGGATCCATCATGCCCCGCGTAACAACCGGCAACACCATGGCTCCCTGCGTCATTCACGAGAACTGAGCACTTTATCCGACCTCCTTTTGGATCGCCAAACTCGTGCATTCCTATTGGAGGCGATCACATGGAGTGATGGGGCTTGCCCTCAAACCAATTACCGCTCCAACAACGCGAACGAACGAACCATGACTAACAAAATACTCGCCAATATGACCAGACACTTAACGCTTCTGAAATTCTTTTCGACCTTTTCCCTTTGGCTGATCCCGGCTCTGCTGGGTGCGCGCGAGCCACAAATCCAGGTGCAACAAATTTCTGCAGACGACACACGATTACCATCAATGAAGAATGACGCAGTGGAACCCGCTAATGATCTAAACCGACTCCTAAAAGTCATGCAAAACTTCGGCCGCAGCGATCTGACCCAGACGGGCGCAAAATCGCGAGGGCCCATGTGAATCATATACTCAATCAAATGCCCCATTATGCCAGCTAAAGTTTACTTAGAAGAAGATGCGGACCTGTTGGAGCTGCATGACAAAGTCTGCGCTTTCATCGGCTTCGGATCGCAAGGACATGCGCATGCGCTGAACCTCAAGGATAGTGGGATCGAAGTCATTGTTGGTCTGTACCAAGGCAGCAAATCGATCCCAATCGCCCAAGAGTATGGTTTCCGAGTGTTCGACGTCGCGGAAGTAGCTCAGAAAGCCGATGTAATCTTTTTCGCGACGCCGGATCTCCGAATCGCGGAAATTTATTTAAAACACGTGCTGCCGCATTTGCGCAAAGGAAAGACCTTATTGTCAGTCATGGATTCGCGATCCACTTCCAAACCCTCATTCCGCCGAGAAATGTAGATGTGGTCATGGTAGCTCCCAAGGGGCCGGGACATATCGTCCGACGCCAGTACCAGGAAGGCAAAGGTGTTCCAGCATTGATCGCGGTTTTTCAGAGTCCCTCAATGCAGGGCAAGAAAGTGGCCCTGGCCTGGGCGAAGGCGATTGGCGCGACACGAACTGGCGTGATTGAAACCACCTTCAGAGAGGAGACCGAGACCGATCTTTTTGGCGAGCAAACGGTCTTATGCGGTGGTCTGACTTGCTTGGTAAAGAGCGGCTTCGAAACATTGGTCGAGGCGGGGTACCAGCCAGAGATGGCATATTTTGAGTGCTTGCATGAATTGAAATTAATCGTGGACCTCATCTACGAAGCCGGCATTGCCGGCATGCGTTTCTCTTGTTCTGAGACGGCAAAATGGGGCGACGTGTCAGTCGGTCCGAA
>DATNNZ010000382.1:0-7511 GCA_035601575.1 Chthoniobacterales bacterium | reverse complement strand
ATCTTTCGCGGATCAAACAGCATCCGCAAACTTCCGCGGAAACGAATCCGATCAAAGCCGCTCAGAACATGCGTGACCTGTTGGCCAAATTTGTTATAAAAACTTTCCGGAACGCCGTATGGTGTTGGTGCGGTTTGGTTTTCCATCCTCCGCTTTTACCAACTCCAACGGCGCTCCAACACCCAAGATCTTTGGTTGCGGCTATGCCGCGCTGTGATCTCCTTGTTCAAAAATCCTTCTTCGCGGCCTTCTGTTCGCTCGTTAAAGATGGGCCGCCGGCAAGGCGGTTCGAGCCGGACTTCAAATAGCTCCTTGTCGCAACTGCAACATATGCATAAGATAAATTGAAATCAGTCAGTTCAGTTCCCCTTTCCGCATAACTCGCTTGCGAGCCAGGCGGCGCCTGTTCTAGCTGATACCTTAGTAGACCGAACGGGAAGAAGCAGTCTCTGCCTCGGCTGTTCGCCTCGCGCCGGTCCAGGTTGATGATGAAAGAGCAGGAGATTCGACAGGGCTGGGAAGGGTTTATTGAGAACGGTACCATTTCGAAAGCGCTCCGAGGAGTCGTCGTTGCTTCCTGGCGGCGTTCTCAGCGTCATGGAATCCCGGTCGAACGGAACGAAGCGCCACTGGCACCCGAAGCAGAACTCACGCAGCGGCGCTCAACGCATGCTGCTCTCTTGGAGGCAGCTCAACCGGCGCTGAACCAGGCGCGCCTCTTCCTTGTGGAAGCGAACTCTATGATCATCCTGACGGACTCATCGGGGCTCGTTCTCGAGACAGCGGGAGATCCGCGCACCATCGACTTCGGTCAGGTGATCCACCTGGAGCAAGGCGGACGCTGGAAAGAGGCGGATATCGGGACAAACGCCATCGGCACCGCCATTGCGGAGACGCGACCGGTTCAAATTCACGGTCTGGAACATTTCTGTAGCGAGGTTAAGCGCTGGACCTGTGCGGCCACGCCGATTTGGCATCCAACCGACGGTGAACTTTTGGGAGTGGTCGATATCTCTGGGCCCATGCGGGCCTTTAACCCGGAAAGTCTTGCATTTGCGGTCGCATTGGGTCGCCAGATCGAAGGCACGCTTGCTCAGTCGATCGAATACGATCACGAGCGATTATTGCGTTATTTTATGATGAAACGGTCGCTTTGGGCGAACGTGGACATCCTCGCAATCGATCAACGTGGCCGAATTGTCTTCGGTCCCGAATGCCTGCTACAGAATCTGGAGCGGGAACAGCCAGGCTTGATCTCTAACGGGTGTATCTCTTTTCTGAAAAATGTGCAACCGGCGGCCTGGCCCGTTCGGTTGAACGAACTGTTGCCGAACACCAGCACTGAGTTGGTAGTCGATCATGATCGTCAGCTTGGCGCTATTCTCGTCCTACAAAAAGGACGACGACGATCACCCTCCGTCTTGCCGCGGGTAGTGACAGAGCGGCTGCTGCAGTTCGAAGAAATCCTTGGAGAAAGCGCGGTAATGCAGAAGGCCGGAGAACGCGCCCGTAAGATGGCGATGGCCGGCGCTCCGATACTTATTGAAGGCGAGACTGGTGTTGGGAAGGAGCTCTTTGCCCGCGCTATTTACGGAGCGATCCGAACGGCATGCGGTCCATTTGTACCGGTCAATTGTGGCGGCATGCCGCGGGATCTGGTTGGAAGCGAGATCTTCGGCTACGCTAAAGGTGCCTTTACCGGAGCGAAGGAACAGGGGCATGCCGGAAAGATTGAAGCAGCAGATGGAGGTGTTCTCTGCCTTGATGAGATTGCCGAGATGCCGCTTGATCTCCAGCCTTTTCTCTTGCGGGTGTTGGAGGATGGCGTGGTTTATCGTCTCGGAAGCAATGAGGGGCGAGCTGTGCACATTCGATTGGTTGCTATGACGCATCGAGATCTACTAGCCGAAGTCAACGCCGGGCGTTTCCGACGCGATCTCTATTATCGCATCGCCTCGATGCGCCTGCTGATTCCCCCTTTGCGTGAGCGCGAGGACGATGTGGTATTGCTCGTCCACCATTTCGCGGGCCTTGCCGCCGCCGGTTTGAATCGTCCTGTGCCTCGCTTTGACGATAAAGTGTTGGACCTGTTCCGCGCTTATTCCTGGCCTGGCAACGTACGCGAGCTTCGCAACGTGATCGAAAACATGATTTTGCTCGGTGACTCCAGCGAGCTTCAGGTCGAGGATGTTCCGATTGAGGTTCGTCGACAGGTGAACCCGCCGGTCGCCGCTCTGGCTTCGGAACCAAGTTCATCTGCCTCGCCGAAGCTTAAACAGAATGAACGTGCAGCCATCGAGTCAGCACTGGCTAAGACTGGTGGTAAATTGACTGCCGCTGCGAAACTACTTGGTATCGCTCGTGCCACGCTCTACCGCAAGCTCGCTCAGCACGGTATTGCCCGTTCTGCCCGTGATTGAGCGCGCAGCATCATCTGGCGCTTTCCGGTGAATTGGGTCCGGTCAGAGGAACGTTGGCGATCGCGCTGGAAGCTTATTTCGGTTTTTCTAGTTCGGGATGACAGGGACGTAGCCCAATTTGATCAGGGCTATCCGCAGACGGGCAATCGCCGCTTTCTCTTTAGGAGTGCATCTTTCGTGGCAGATTCGGGCGTAGGACGAAACCGCGAATAGCCCAGCGGCAAGCGCGATTAGTAGCTTCTTCATACACGTTAATCTTGGATTGAATCGTGGATCTTCATTCAGGTACAAAGGGATCGCGTCGCCCGAGTTTCAGGATTCGATTGGCCGCGAGTTCGCGCAGAATACGCGGCTTAGGATACCAGCCTGAAATACTTGGCCAGCCCTAAATATTGCGTTTTAGCGGAGCCGGTCGGTCCGCATTCGGTTTGTACGGGTGCTCAGGAAACGGATGACAAATACAACAAAATCTTTGCAAGCGGCACAAGGTAGACCGTCTAACCAGCAGAAGCACATTACCCTATGCAAATCGTAGAACTCACCGAAGTGACCGGAAAAACCTCTGAAGGGTTTGCCCAACCCAAGAAGGCCGTCCGCTCGATCCATATTCAACCGTTGAGCAGGCTTTTGCCCGAGGTCAGTCCGGTCCATGATCTGCAAATGACGACGAAGCGGCTGCAGCGCGTTGACCGGATCTACGCCGTTGCGCATCTCGCCGCGGTAACCACACTGGCAACAAGCCTGGTTTACACATTTCTCACGTGCATAAGCGTCTTTTGAGACGTCCGAATTTCTCAGGAGGGAACGACGCAGCCGAGGCCAAATGACCTCGGCTTATTTGTTTCTGGCCAGATCATTCCTTTTGTGAGCTGGGCTCGGTGCACAATCAGGCGGTGAGTCGTCGTGTTCTATTGATTCGAATATTCCCGATTCGCTGTGGCTCAAGGTATGTTTTGCTCAACTGATCAGGAGCGGGACCGCTCGGTTATTCTTGTTGCATCGGAAAATGTCAGTTTCCAATTGATCCTGATGTTTGAGCTCAAAAATATGGCTGCTCTAGACGGTCTCCGCGCTAAGGAAGATGCCGCGCTGCAAAAGGTGTTTGGGACATTTTTTGAGCAGGCCTCAAAAGATCTTGCAGCAAAGCGGGTCGAAATGCGGGAGATCTATGGGACAAAAGTCGTGCGGGAGATCATGTTGAAGTAGATGGATGCCTAGCTTCACGCGGATTGCGGCAACATTGTTTCCAGATTAGAATCGGTATCTATGGCTAGACTGGAGCGCGATGATTCGAAGGCGACAAATGCGGACCTCGACGCACTCATCGAATTAGAGGAAAAACTAGAGAGCAAACTTCCTCCGGGGCTACAATTATATGTCATTTGAGGGACCCGTCGGTAAGAGACCATGATCTCTATGTAATTCATCGAGATGTTGACTCGAAATATCGCCCGAAGTATCTGGTTGATGAGACTCATGATCTTGGGAAACACTCGAGTGAGCGGCAAGCAATCGTACGCTGCCAAGAACATCATGACTCCCAACTTGATTTGGGCGCTTACGACGCGATTGCCTAATCAAAACACCAGTCCAACCGGAACTCCCCGAACGGAAGAAACTCTTCTCATCGGTTTCGACGCAATCTCGGCTGTCTCCAGCTAACTGGCCTTAAGAGTTTGAGTGGTCGGCCATATCGCGGTTTACATAACCGATTCGTTCGTGAATTGTTCCTTGTGCGAAAAGAATCTCGGTGGGCGACAGGATTGGTCGTGCTCGGCATTACGGCCTTTATTGCCGCATGTGAAAACGGAGGAGCTGGCGCTTCCAAAACAGGAACAACCGATGCAAACACAGCCTTTGCCGAATATGGCGCGCGCGCAAATACCCCTACCGGACCTACTGGAAATGTCTCGTCTCGGAGAGGCACTGGATCTTCCGGCGGACCTGGTGCACGCGGCGGGGGAAGCCAAATCAGCTTTTAGCGCGGGTCTTTGATTAAGGCTCAACTGATCCGGTAGATCTGCGTCGGCACGACGGAAGCGCCAGGCTCTTAGACCACAATCTGTGGCCTTCTGCGACTCAGCAGCCGCTTAGGAGGTAAGCCGAAAACTCTTTTGAAATGACGTGTAAGATGGCTCTGATCGACGAAACCGACGTGGTGCGCAGCTTCGCTGATGGTGAACTTGGCTGTGGTCAGAAGTTCCTTCGCTTTTCTTACCCTGGCCTCGACGACATACTGGTAAGGTGACTGGCCGGTAGACTCTTTGAACAGCTTGGTGAAGTGATTGGGACTCAGGCCAACCGCCTGAGCAATCCCGGAAACAGTTAAGTCTTTGTCCAGTTGATCTTGAATATATTCCACAGCACGCACCAGCTTCTCGCGCGGCAACCCACCATACTGCCTCTTCGGCCCGAGCACTGGCGCGCCATATTCGCGTAGGAGGTGAACGGCGAGCGCTGTCGATAATGCCTCCCCGCACATCCGGTCAAAGGCATCGCCGCTCTGGACTCCGGCCCGCAATGCCATAGCAATGTAGCGAAGTGTAGGGTCGGTCCTTCGTCGCTGCTCAACCAGTTCGATACGGTCCGCATCCAACTCCAGCCCCACAGCAACGCGGCTCATGAAAGCAGGGTCCAGAGCCAGAAAGAGAACGTTCCCCAACACGCCCCTCTCCACCTTCAGCCGGCAAGAAAAAGGCTGATCGCTCGGGAAGAAGGAAATCGCGCCTCTTGCCTTGAAGAAGCGCTGAAACCGCCCCTCTTTCTTGAATTCATTAGTAACGGTGTGACCAATATTGATAACAATCACATGCCGCTTGAACATTACATCGGCCAGTTCACAGCTGGGGAAATGGTGCTGTTCCACCACGACATCGTTCCATTTTGTGCCAACGCTCGAGAGAACGACCCGAGAAAGGGCCTTGCCATGCAAGAGTTCTCCGTTTGTGCGCCAAAGAGGAATACTGTGCGGGTACTTCATTGTAGTTCTTCACTCCACCGTGAAACATTCGTTGCCAGCTTTGCGCTAAGTAGACTTCCCCACTCCTTACCTTCGATGAAGTCAAAAGCATTAACATCAAAGTTTAGGTACCAGGCGGTATTTTGTCCGAGCTGCCGTAATTGTTGTTTAAATGGGAGCAGCTCTTGGTCTCCCATGATCGATTGAAACAAACAACCCTCAAATTTACAGCAGTTATAGAGATCCCAGCGTACGCCACTGATGCTGGGTCAGCCCTCATCTCTTCATTTGCCAAGGATTCGCCTTCGATCACTGGATTAGGAAAGTGGAGGTATGCCCCAATAAAATCGCGCCATACCTGACTGGAAATGAGATCGAAAACGACAATGCCTCCCTTGTTTGTAGCGAAGGTAGTTTCCTACCAAAGAACCGTGTAAAGCTCCAAGACAATCACAATGTGCGAGTGAATATCTTCGGCAAAATGCAGATTCAGTGGATCAATTCCGGGAACCAGGCGTTGGGCTTTACGATTAAGTTCGTACGCAAAGGGCTTCGCCTGCGAGAAAGCGATCGGAAGGTCCTCTGGTTTTCCCCGCCGAAGTTCTCACTCTCCGTCTCCGAAAGGCAGTCGCGCTGCCGTGTCAATGCATTGAGCGATGTCGAGCACCTCGGTTTGCTCGTCGAAAAAGAAACGCTCGCGGCTCGCCTCCTAGTTCAGTTCGGCTCTTTGAAATCACTGGTATGCGATCAATTCCATAATCTAGCGGAGACATCAGAAAAGCAGATCCCGGAAAAGGACACAACAATCAAAGTCTACAGCTACGCGTGCAAGATCAGCTATCCGATGGACGCAGCCTTGGTCGAGCACCAAATGACATTATCTCACCGGCACCGTAATGGGTTGACCGAAGCGCTAGTCGAAGGGAGAAAGCGTTACCGGCAGATTATGAAGGAGCACTTGGGCCTGGACATTAAGGGACTGGAAGAAAAAGACGAAGAACTCACCGGTGCTATTGAGGCGATCTACCAGGAGCTCGCAGATTGGAAAGAAGAAAACCGAACCAGGAAGACCAATCCTAAGTTGGCGGGAAAGCTTCAAGAGTTAAAAGCAGAGAGAAAACTCGTAAGGGATCAAGTCAAAGCCGTGAAGGTTGCGGCTAAAGAGGACCCAGCGATTAAGCCGCTGATCGAGGAGATCAACCTGGCTGTCGATGCCGCGATCAAGGAAACGCGCAATCGTTACAGCAACAAGCATGGTTTGTATTGGCCTAATTACCTGGAGAATGAACGATCGGCCAAACAGGCGCGTTTTCAACGGATGGATCCGAAATTCCGCCGCTGGACTGGGGAGGGCAGTTTAGCAATCCAGTTCCAGGGTGGCCTCACAAGGGATGAACTCTTCGATTGCAAGGATAACCGTTTGCGTTTGGTGCCCCCACCCGAAAGCGCAGTGAGGGCTGGAGGTCAGGTCAGAGGCCAAGGACGGCACGTGCGAGCGTTATATCGGGTTCAATCTAATGAGGATGGCTCGCCACGCTGGATTGCTTTGGATGTAATTATGCACCGCATGCTACCGACCAACGGGGTTCTCAAGTGGGCTCATCTACAACGGGAGAAATCCTCCAGCTCAGTCGGCAAAACGTACATTTCATTAACTCGGGACTACGATTACACTCTGCGTCTGACGGTAGAAGAGCCGATGGCTAAGCCGGCAGCGCCGGTCAAGGTGGCCATCGAAATCGGCTGGCGGCTCTTTAAACAGGGCCTTAGGGTAGCCGTCGCACTGGGAGAAGATGGGAAGTTCAAAGAGCTGTATCTGCCTGCTGACTGGCTGGAAGGGAAGCGAAAAGCGGAGTCGCTTCTGTCCATTATTGATCGGGAAACCAACGCTATGGTTAAGACGATCAAGGCGTCCCATCCGGAAGTTTGCACGGAACTTGCCTGGGCAGGAACCAATAGCCGCAAACTAGCCAGCGCCTTGCTCAGAGTCTGGAGAGAGAATCACTTCTTGCGGCCTAACCTTGAGCAATGGAGAAAGCATCATTTTCACCTTTTGCGATATGAGCGCGGATTCCACCAAAGCCTCAACCGGGCGCGGCGTGACCTCTATCGGAACTTCGTCAGCGAACTGG
>DATNNZ010000381.1:0-10880 GCA_035601575.1 Chthoniobacterales bacterium | reverse complement strand
CAGGAACCAGAACGTCGCCGGTGAGCGCGCTGTGTCGAGCCATCCAGGAAAGCAGCGGCGGTGCCGCCGCCCCTTTCTCCCACGGCATTTCGCCAATTCTGTAGAGTTCGTTCCAGTCGGTCACGTTATAGGTTACAGGTTACAGGACGTAGTCAAAACATCGGTAACACTTTCTGAGGTTTTAGGTTTCTGTTCATTGGTGCTTCAATACGAAGCGAGCGGATCGCGACCGGGCCCGAATTCGGATTACACGGTCGACGATCTGCGGTCTCTCGTTTCCGTCAACATCGAAGATTTTCTCTTCATCAGCCAAGTTCGCGATCAAGCAGATGTTGGCTCAGAAGGCCCGCGGAAGCAGCGTCAATATCACGTCGACGCCGGTCATCTCGCATTGGATACCGCTGCAGATGAGATCGCCGCGCTGGTTCGAGGCACTTTGTCGGTTCTTGACGTTGAGAGTGGTCATGTTCTAACAAGAAAGGCGGCTGTATATGCGATCTGACATTATTCCCGGGGCGATCTTCCCCGATTATGAGCTTTCCGATCACGCCGCGAAACGTCGGAAGCTCTCCGAACTGCAAGGACAACATCCAATGGTTCTCATCCTCAGCCGCGGCGGTTTCTGCCCCAAGGACCGCCGGCAGGCTGAAGGGCTTGTTCAACTCCACGCTGAACTTGAGGTTGGCTATTGCCGACTGGTCACGATTAGCACCGACAATATCACTGAGACGAATGAATATCGCAGCGGAGTGGGTGCCCACTGGCCTTTCCTTTCTGACCCGGGGCGTAAAGTCCAAAAGGATCTCGACATCGCCGAGTACACAGATCCTCTCCACAATCCGATGATCCCACATGTCATTGTCCTCGAACCTGGCCTTGTCGTATACAAGATCTACAACGGCTACTGGTTCTTCGGTCGTCCCACGATGGAAGATCTCCGCCAGGATTTACGAGCCGTTACCAAGAAATGCCGGCCGGACTGGGACATCACGGCGCCCGAACTCAAAGCGGCGTGGCAACAAGGCCGAAAGGAACTCTTCTATCCCTACGGCAAAACGTACGCCCAAACCTTGGGTGAACAGGACTAGGATTCGGGGTTTCGTATTTCCAGTTTCGGATTCCCGAGCAGATTTTAAGGAAAATTGAAGCCGCGGCGAGTCATTGGCCCAATCGAACAATCGAGGAGGTACACAAATGAATCTCAAATTGGAAGCTATCGTCATCCCCGTCTCGGACGTGGATCGTGCGAAGAAATTTTACCAGGAGGCGTTGGGTTTCAGAGTGGACGTTGACCATCGCGCCGCAGTCTACGAGCAGGCGCTGGGCTTCAGGCACCGCAGCGAGTTATCGCATTGTGCAGCTGACGCCGCCGGGATCGGAATGCTCGATTCAGATCGGGACCGGAATTACGCGGGTGAAGCCGGGCACATATCAGGGAATGTACCTGATCGTGCCCGATATCGAGGCCACCCGGGCCGAGCTCGTCGACCGCGGAGTCGATTTGAGCGAGCCGTTCCACTTCGGATCGGAAGGACAGACCCCTGGCCTCGATCCCGGGCGGGCCGACTACAACAGTTTCGTCTCGCTCAGCGACCTGGATGGCAACGGCTGGCTGATCCAGGAAGTCAAGCAGCGTACTCCAGGACGGTGAGGACATTCACCGCCAGTTACAAGTCGATTACCACGTCACCCTTAGGTTGGGAGCAACAGATCAGCAGATTGCCCTGGGCGGGCGGCTCGAGCGGTTCGGGCTGGTAGTCTACATTGCCCGAGATCAAGCCGCTTTCGCAAGTGTGGCAGACCCCCGTACGGCACGACCAGCGCACCGGCACGTCACAGGCTTCCGCGAAATCGAGAAGGCTCGAAAACTTTGCGTTCCAGGACACATTGAGGCCGCTGCGCACAAACGACACTCTGCCATTTGCGGTTCGTCCATGCGAATGCCGACGCGGTAGCAGGTGACCCGCGGCTGCGATACCTCGAATAAAGCAGTGCCGATCCGGTAGCGGTCGCCGATGCATACTTCGACGTCAGGCAAGCCATCGACGGTGAAGTTTTCCCCAAATTGTCCGTACGAAAAATTAGTGCGGCTGAGTTCGCGCTCCCAATATTGGTAGGAATCCAGCTGGTAAACCATGACGGCACGGTTCACGCCTCCATGGCCGCCCAAGTCTCCTTGGCCATCACCATCGATATTAAGTTTTCGGACAATGACGTGGCCCGGCACTGGACTCTTCCAGATGCCCGTGTGGACGGTTTTGCCGCGCCAGTTGATATCGCGTGGCAAACCGATGTTAACGGACAGAAGCCGTTCTGCCATTTCTCCTCCCGACGCTTTGCCAGCGTACCACAAACCGTTCGGAGTACCCGCAAAAACTTCCCGAATGCCGCGCTACCGGGCCCGTCAGGCGTAAGCAATTTTTCATTGTTTGAGCCGCAGACCTTTCGGGACGAAGATGCGGTCCAGTCCGTCGAAGAAGAACTGCACCAGCAATGCGAGCAAGGCAGCGGGAATTGCGCCCTGCAAAATCGTGTTGTAGTCATTCAGATTGAGCCCGCTGATAATTGGTTCTCCCAATCCGCCGACCCCGATGAGTGCGGCCAGCGTAGCGGTGCCGACGTTAATGATCGCGCTGGTTTTTACCCCGGCCAAAATCGTGCGTGAGGCGAGTGGCAAGAAAACTTTCCAAAGTTGTGCGTGTGGCTCTAATCCCAGCGCTGCGGCGGATTCACGAACCCCCATTGGGATGTCCTGCAGACCGGTGGCAGTATTCCGAACGATCGGCAGGAGGCTATATAAAAAAAGAGCGAAAATCGCGGTTGCTGGACTGATTCCAAAAAAGGGGAGTGGCACAAGCAATGCAAGTAACGCGAGAGAGGGGATAGTTTGGATCACGCCGCTGGTGGCGAGAATGAAGTTGCTAACCGGTCCGGGACGACTCGCCCGAATGCCGAGCGGTATGCCGGCGATAATTCCTAGGAAAAGCGAGGCCCCAACCAATTCCAAGTGTCGCAATGTCCAGCGCTCGATATTTCCGATGAGGTCATTGGAAGGGGAGACTGTTTTTTGGCCAAAGTAAAGCGCGGCCGCCAGGGCGTAATTTTTCGTCCGCTCGGCTTCAGAGTTTAAGCGCGTCATGCGCGCTTCATCGAGTGTGCCCACGAGTGTTTCCAACACGGCCACGGCACGAGTGTCCATATCGAGCCGGTAAAGAAACACCGCCTTATATTGCGGAAAAAAATGAAGGTCATCATCAAGCACAACGAGATCGTTTTCCGCGATTCTTGCGTCCGTCGAATAGGCATCTTTTAGGTCGATCGAACCATTCGCCAGCGCAGCGTAGCCAAGCGCATGATCGATCCCGCGTACGTTCCGCATCTGCAAGCCGTAACGGGCGCTCAATGGCGTCCAGCCATCCTGGCGGTCGAGAAACTCGTGGGTCAGGCCAGGGATCAGATCGGGATGATTCCGCAGGTCGCTTATCTTGCCGATGCCAAGCTTGGCAGCACGATCTCGCCGCATAACGAGAGCGTAGGTGTTGTTGAACCCAAGCTCCCCAGTCATCCCCACCCCACGTTGTCGAAGCAGCGCGCCCATTTGATCAGTGCTCAGCGGCTGCTTCGTTTTCAGAATTTCCTCGTCGATCGTGCCGGTGTACTCGGGGTAAAGCGTAATTTCGCCCCCTTGCAAGGCTTGCCACAAGATGATCGTTCCACCCATTCCTTGTCTGACCTCGGCTGCGAAGCCGGCGTTCTGCAAAGTCGTCTTGGCGATCTCGCCCAGAACGTAGGACTCGGTGAATTTCTTGGAACCGACCACAATTCGCTGCGCTTGCGCCCCAACGGAGAGGCCGAAAATCAGTAAGATCGGAATGATCGGCTTCATATTGCCTCAACTGCGCGTTGAGCGCGTAGAAATTCGCGAACGAACTCTGTAGCCGGCCTGGTCCGCAGGTCATCGAGTGTTCCGGATTGGACGATGCGGCCTTCATTTAGCAACACAATGCAATCGGCAAAAAAGCCGGCCTCGGCCATGTCGTGGGTAACCATTACAATCGTCTGTTGCAGGCGCTTGAAAATTTCCTTCAACTCATCCTGCAGACGGGCACGGACCATCGGATCAAGCGCGCCGAGCGGCTCATCGAGCAGCAGCACCGACGGCTGAAGCATGAGTGCGCGCATCAGGCTCACCCGTTGCCGCTGGCCGCCGGAGAGTTCGACTGGATAACGTAGGAGCCCATCTTCGGGGAAATGAGTCAACTCACAGAGTTCATGGAGACGGGTTTCCATTCGCTCTGCCGGCTGTTTTAGATGCTTTGCCATGAGCAATATATTTTTTCTGGCCGTCAGATGAGCGAACAGCCCGCCCTCCTGAATCACGTACCCGATGCGCCGCCGCAAAGGGAGGATGTTAGTTGGCGTGACGCGGTCGCCGTCAATTTCGATTGTGCCGCTGGTAGGCTCGAGTAAACCGATGATTAGTCTCAAAATGGTTGACTTGCCACACCCACTCGGACCGATCAGGACGGTTGCTTTGCCGGCAGAAACATCCAGATTCGTTTCGTGAAGGGCGACTGTCGTGCCGAATTTTTTGCTTACAGAACTGAGTTTGATCATTTTCGAAAGCTCATCTGTCCACATTCACGACGCGGCTATTCTCGATCCGCAATTTTTAAAAACAGGAGCTTTACTCTGTTCGGCAGCGTTTACCGGGCTGTGGGTTCTCAGATGTCGGCTATTACCGCGCGACAAGATGCAGTACGCAGAATAACTGCTCAGGATCGGTCCAAAGCTCCCGAACACTCCATCCTGATCGCGTAGCGAGATCGGCAAACTCCCGAACGGTGTATTTGTACGAGTATTCCGTGGTAATCTGTTCTCCCTCGGCAAAGGCAATGCGGGCGCCATTCAATTGTACGATCTGCTCGGCCATGCTGACCAGATGCATTTCGATTCGGCCGAGTTCTTCGTTGTAGAACGCGTAGTGGCGGAAATTTTCGCACGGAATGTCCGTTCCAAAACTGCGATTGATTCGGTCGAGCAGGTTCAGATTAAATTTGGCGGTTACGCCGCGCGCATCGTTGTACGCCCGCTCAAGCCGGTTCGGGTCTTTTTTTAGATCTATGCCAATAAGGAGTCCACCGCCGGGACCGCAGAGCACCGCTATCCTGCGAAGAAAATCTTCGGCCTCAGCCGGCTCGAGATTGCCAATGGTGGAACCAGGGAAAAATGCAACGATCCGTTGCAATCGCGGCGGGATCTCCGGCAGCGCAAAGTCGGTGGTAAAGTCGGCACATACCGGCAGAACGCAAAGATCGGGATAGTCATCCGAAAATCTGGCCGAGCATCGCAACAAACTCGTTCGTGCGATGTCGACCGGCACGTAGGCTACCGGCGCTAACAAATGGTCGAGCAGGATGCGGGTTTTGACATTGCTGCCGCTGCCGAATTCGACCAAAAGGCACTCGGGCCCCAATGCCCGGCAAATCGCGGTCGCGTTTTCGCGCAGGATGTCGATCTCAGTACGAGTGAGATAATATTCCTCGAGTTGGCAAATCTCCTCAAAAAGCTGACAGCCAACTTCGTCATAAAAAAATTTCGGTGCGATCCGTTTGGGGCGCTGCGCGAGACCACGTAAAATCTCATCGCGAAAACCATCTTGATACGGCTCTGCATCGCGCTGATCGGATTCGTTACCGGCATTCATCGGCGGAAAGAGTAATTTTTACGCGCAGTCCACTCAGGGCTCGGTCGGCGCGATTTTTCTCCTGATCATAAATAACCATTCGCTCCAAACTGGAACCGCGGTCGCAGTGGGACTGTTTTAAAGGGAACGCTAGGATGCGTCTTTGGCTAAACGAATTCCCGTGAATTGCCAACGGGCGTTTGGCGGGAAAAAATTCCGATAGGTCTTACGGATGTGCGACTGCGACGTAGCGCACGAGCCGCCCCGTAATACGTACTGGTTGCACATGAATTTACCATTGTATTCGCCGAGTGCACCCGGAGCGGTTACATAACCCGGATAGGGGGAATATGAACTACTCGTCCATTCCCACAGATCGCCGAACATTTGAGCAATAGATTCGCCGGCGGCCGATTCGTCGGTCGGTTTCGGATGAAAAATTTCGTTCTCCACGAAGTTTCCAGCAGGCGGTAAATCTCCAGCCGCAATCTCCCACTCAAATTCTGTAGGTAAGCGGGCGCCGGCCCAGCGGGCAAACGCATCGGCTTCAAAATAACTCACATGGCAAACCGGTTCATTCTTGTCTGATTCCCGTAGGCCACTGAGAGTGAAAATCGACCAATTCCCGTCACCGCCCTCCCAATAAAGTGGCGCTTCCCAGCGCTGTTCACCAACCGTATACCACCCCAGTGACAACCAGAATTCTGGCCGGTGATAACCGCCGTCCTCGATAAATTCAACGTATTCTCCGTTCGTAACGAGGCGAGACGCGAGATGGAAATCCTCAACGAACTGTCGGTGCCGCGGCTCTTCGTTGTCGTAAAAAAATCCGCCACCAGCGTGTCCGATCTGATAAACTTCGGCCTTGAATGGTACCCATCGTGTCGGAGGCACTGTGGAGCCCAGTGTTTCTGCGCGCTCTCGAAAGATAGGGCGCAGAGGGTTTTCGGAGAACACGTGTTTTATGTCGGTCAACATCAGCTCCTGATGTTGTTGTTCGTGATTGATGCCCAGGACAATAGTGGACTCGAACTGCTTGAGGAGATCCTCATTTTCCAAAACGCCTTCCATCCGCGCATCTACTTCGTGTCGGTATTCTAAGGTTTCGCTTAAAGTGGGTCGCGAAATTAGCCCGCGCTTAGGCCGGCAGTGCATCTTACCAGCGGCATTATAGTAGGAATTGAACAAATAAGCGTACTGCGGGTTGATCGGCGTGTAGTCCGGCAGAGCTTCTTTGAGGACGAAAGTCTCAAAAAACCAGCTCGAGTGGGCAAGATGCCATTTCGTCGGACTCACCTCGGGAACGGTCTGGACGACGCAATCCTCAGGCTGAAGCGTTTGGCAAAGGCTTTCGCTCAGCTCTCGAACCCGACAATAGGCAGCGCCCAGGTCATCCGACCGTTTGCTTAGTTGAATGTTAGGAGCCGCATCAAATTTTGTTTTGCTCGGTTGATCCATTTTATCTCCTCTTTGCTTGAGCGTAGCCTATTACTGCTTTGTGGTTTTATGCTTTTCGATGACCAACGGTAATGCGCGATGCGGGGTCAATTGTATTGGACTTTGGCCCAAGCGGGCTACGCCGTATGGCCCAGAATCGCAGTGATGAACCCTCCCGACTTGTTGAATCGCCCGGCTGTTTTTGAGACAGCACCTAGTTCTTTTAGGCGCGAGCCTTCGCATTGACCAGAATAAATCCCCAAAGGAATCGAATTCTTCTGTCCCGATAAATCAGGGCACTCGTTCGCGGTCTCACCGCTGGATAGTAAACGCTTTTGATTGTTGTGCGGATTATCATAGAAAGATCACTCCTCTGCATTAACCACCTAAAACCCGGTTTCGGGGAAATTCTATTGGACTTTGGTCCCACCGAGCTAGTGTCCTGTCCGCGAAATAACATGGCTTTCGCCGCTGGTCAGTTGGCTGTTTTTCAAGGCGCGAGCGACGAGCATATCTTGATTGATACGTAAGGAGCGAGCAACGCGGAAAAACAGCCAACCGGCCGCGGCCCGGAGGGTTGCGATGAAAATGGGCCGGCGGCCGCGTTGCTCGTCGGTCACGTATCGATTTAGATATGCTCCGCTCCTCGCGCCTTGCCGGCGGCCCATTTTGATCGCAACGAAAGCCATGTTATTTCGCGGACAGGACACTAGGTCATATGAGGTGGAACCCGCAGTTTTCCGAGTAAAAGAGGTCCCCTCGTCCAGTACGGACGTTCGTAAACGCGATCCTTTAGCCATACGGCGTAGCCGGTGGGACTAAAGTCCAATAGAATTCCCGCACGTTGGCTATTACGCTTCGATAGTCTGAAACCATTGGGACGAGCAACTGCAAACGACCGGTAAGGTCACACTGGATGGCAAAAGACGAAGCCCGCAGAAGGTGCGTAAAGCAATTGAAATTGGTGGAATTGGAAAGGATCAGAATTGAAGCAATGAATACTGATAAAAAGACGCGCGTCGCCCCGCCTGCCGAGAAGAGGATTGCCAATCCAGGCGGTGATGCCGGACGCGAGATAGTGCGGAGGGGTAACCATGATCGAATCTTCTGATTTTCGGATGACGAGAATACCGCTCAACCACGGAGGCGGCCATATGCCCGCTGTTGGGTTTGGCACCCTAATTCCCGATGCAGCCGAGACGATAGGTGCTACCAGAGATGCGCTGGAAGCCGGATTTCGACACTTCGATTGTGCGGAACGATACCGAAACGAACGCGAGGTAGGCGAGGCGTTGCAGGCAGGACTTGCCGCTGGAGGGATCGCGCGCGAAGACATCTTTGTTACCACAAAGTTGTGGAACTCCAATCACCGGCCCGAGCGCGTCGAACCGGCTTTCGAGGCGAGTCTGGACAGACTCGGGCTCAACTATCTGGATCTCTACCTCATTCACACTCCGTTTTCATTTCAACCCGGATCCGCGGGATCAAAACGGCAATGTCCTTGAGGCCGGGGCCGCTCGAAGATCCAGTCGTTGGGGCAATCGCCGCGCGAGTTGGAAAGACGCCAGCACGGTGCTGCTGGCTTGGGCGGTGCAGCGCGGCACGGCTTTGCTTACCACGCCCAGGACTGCGGCCCGCGCGCGAGAGAATCTCAACATCTCCGCCCTTCCGGAAGACGCGCTTGACGAAATCAATCGAATTCAGACCAGACAGAGGTTCAATGAAGTGGTAAAGACCGGCATCCCGGGGTTCATTCCACAAGGTAGATGAACATGAAAGCAAAACTGCACCTAGAGCAGTCCATGCAAGAGGAACAAATACGTGAAGCCCTGAATACGCACTGGCACGCGTCGGCAGCCGGCGACGCAAACGCGGAACACGATATTTACGATGACGATGCCATTTGTGATTATCCGCAGTCAGGCGAGCGAATCCTCGGGCGAAGCAATTTGCAGGCCTTGCGGAGTCATCATCCCGGCAAGCCGTCAGGCTTCAATGTTAAGCGAATTCTCGGAAACGGTGATCTCTGGATCACGGAATACACAATCACGTACCAGGGGCGACCAGCATACACAGTGAGTATTATGGAGTTCCGCAACGGTAAGGTCGTGCGCGAGACACAGTATTTCGCGGATCCCTTCGAGGCGCCCACCTGGCGGAGTCAATGGGTTCAGCGGATCGCGTGACGCCGCACTGAGACGAGATTGAACCCCGATCGGCGGATCGTTCCTGATACCAGATGCCGAGGGCAAAGCCGCAGCCGAGCAGCAGAATCGTTTTGAACGCGGCAGCAGGCTTCATTGCGGTACCGAGACGAAGGGTTCGCGGACCACAGGCATTTCCTGATAAGGGACGGTGATGCGGACGATATGATGGCCGCCGGTTACAAGGAAGCCGTGCAGATCGGGCAGGCGGGAAATCTCCGCTCGGTGTACCCGGAGAGCACAACGACGAAATTCTCGCAGAAAACGAGCGAATTGTCTGGGCAGCAGCATGAGAAAGGATCTGTTTATGTCGAATGCATATGACGCGATCATAGTCGGAACGGGACAAGCAGGGCCGCCTCTGGCGGGGCGTTTGAGCGCGGCCGGGATGAAGGTTGCTATCATTGAGCGCAAATTATTCGGCGGCACGTGTGTCAATACGGGATGCACACCCACTAAAACCTTGGTAGCAAGTGCCTACGCAGTCCATTTGGCGCGTCGAGCTGCCGACTTTGGTGTAGTGATCAATGGTCAAGTGGGCGTCGACATGAAGAAAGTGAAGGCCAGGAAAGACGCCGTGTCGGGTCAGTCGCAAAAAAGTGTCGAGTCGTGGCTAAAGCAGTTGCAGAACTGTACGGTTTACCAAGGCCACGCCCGTTTCACATCTCCCACCGAGATGAGCGTAGGAACAACGCTGCTAACGGCGACGCACATATTCATCAATGTTGGGGGGCGTGCTCAAACGCCTCCAATGCCCGGGCTTGATCAGGTCGAATACCTCACCAATAGCTCGATGATGGACGTCGATTTTCTTCCTCGGCATTTGGTGGTCATAGGCGGCAGCTACGTGGGCCTTGAGTTTGGCCAAATGTATCGGCGCTTTGGCAGTGAAGTCACAATCGTCGAAATGGGGCCGCGCTTAATTCAGCGCGAAGATGAAGATGTCTCGACCACAGTGAGAGAGATACTGGAGCGCGAAGGTATTAACGTGCGCCTTAACGCAAAGTGCCTGACCGTAAGGAAAGAGGGGAAGGAGTTGGCAGTGACGCTTGACTGCTCAAACGGCAGTCCCGAGGTTAGCGGCTCCCATCTCTTGCTCGCAGTAGGACGTCGTCCCAATACCGATGACCTCGGGCTCGATAAGGCCGGCGTTTCTGTCGATCAGCATGGTTACATCGAGGTCGATGATGAGCTGCGTACGAACGTGCCGGGCATCTGGGCCATGGGAGACTGTAACGGGAAGGGCGCCTTTACCCATACGGCCTACAATGACTATGAAATCGTCGCCGCGAATATTATCGATAAGAATCCCCGGCGGGTGAGCGACCGGATCCCTGCCTATGCACTTTATATCGATCCGCCGTTGGGGAGAGCAGGGATGAGCGAGGCGGAGGTCCGGAGCGCGGGTAAGCCCGCATTAGTCGGAAAACGGCCGATGACGAAAGTGAGTCGTGCGATCGAAAAAGGCGAGACTCAAGGTTTCATGAAGATAGTGATCGCCGCGGATACCAAGCAAATCTTGGGCGCTGCAATTTTAGGGACTGGTGGCGATG
>DATNNZ010000380.1:0-5872 GCA_035601575.1 Chthoniobacterales bacterium | reverse complement strand
CAATTATCGAGGAGAATCCGACCTTTGCGTTGTTCGGGCGCGATCGGCATTACACTAACGGATTCAAGCTCGGATTAACGTCCTGCCAGCTAGCTGACGGTGGCATCTGGAATGCGCCGGTCCGGCTATTGCGCGCCATTTATGTCTTTAACCGGCCCAGCGATGGAACGGACAACCGTCTGGAGTGGACTCCGGTGGCGCAGGATATTTTTACCCCGCAAGACCATGATCACAAGTTTGTTACTCCAAGCGATCGGCCTTTCGCCGGTTGGCTTTACGCCGGGTTTGATTGGATCCAAAACGACAATGATCGGCAGCTCACTTCCTTTGAGTTCCAGGCTGGGATCGTCGGATCCTGGGCCCTCGGTCGCCAGGTGGAGAATACCTATCATGATATTTTCAATATCAATCGAGTGCGCGGCTGGAGAGCCCAACTCGGAAACGAGTTTGGTGCAGTCGGGTTTTGGGACAGAAAATGGCGTTTTAATCACGATCTCGGCAACGGCTATTCCTGGGAAATCATTCCCGGCGTCGAGCTCGCGGCCGGCAACGTTTTTACCTATGCGGGCGTGAACGCGCTGCTGCGATGGGGCCGTGGCTTGAAATCCAATTGGGGACCCGACATGATTCGTCCGGGGTACCCGGGAACATCGTATTTCTCTGCTGCACGCGGCGGTGTTCCGCTCGGGTTCGACATTTACCTTGGCACCCAAGGACGACTGGTGGCGCAGAATATTTTTCTCGATGGAAACACTTTTCAAAATAGCCGAGGCGTCGACAAAGAAATCGCCGTGGGCGATGCTTTGGCCGGTATCGAGGTATTTTACAAGGACTATCTGCGGGCCGGTTTCACATTTTTGCTTCGTTCCAATGAGTTTACGAAACAACGCGGGCCTGATACGTTCGGAGCTTGCTACCTTTCATTGGCCTTCTGAAACGATCGTTGTATTCTGATTGCGGGTTGCCAACTCGGAATCTATTTTAGGGTTTCGGTCGTTCAGTAATTCAAAGGGTCTATCCGGCATTATGAAACTTCTGGTGGTTCATCCGAGCTGTTTAATGTATTCAAAGATCTACCTTCGCCTGGAGCCGCTCGGGCTTGAGCTGGTGGCGGCCGCCGCTCGGAAGGAGGGTCATGACGTTCAGATCATTGACCTACAATCGGAGACGCAGCGGGATTATTTCCGTATTATTGATCGATGGTCGCCGGACGCGATCGCTTACTCCTGCAACTACTTGGCAAATGTTCCCGAAATTATCGATTTAGCAAAGGAGACTCGGAAACGACTTCCCGACAGCTTGATAATGGTGGGCGGGCACAGCGCATCCTTTATCGCGAAGGAATTACTCGAGCATGCCGATGGAGCATTGGATTGCGTTCTCAAAGGAGAAGGAGAGCCGGTTATAACGGACGTGCTGTCAGCTGCGGAAAGCGATCGCAAATCGCTTCATAAGCTACCTGGCGTCATGACCCTCGAAGGGGAAGGCCCGCGTCCACGATTCGTGGCGAGTCTCGACGATTTGATGCCGGCCCGAGACTTGTTGCGTCACCGTCGTCGATATTTTATCGGAGTTCTGGATCCCTGCGCCTCGATTGAATTTAGTCGGGGTTGCCCGTGGGATTGTGTGTTCTGCAGCGCTTGGACATTCTACGGCCGGAGCTATCGTACCAAATCACCAGAGTGTGTGATCGAAGAGCTGGCTACTATCCGCGAGCCAGGAGTTTTCCTTTTAGACGACGTGGCCTTCATTCAGGCGGATCACGGGATGCGAATCGGCGAAATGATCGCGCGCAAAGGAATTCGCAAGAAATATTACTTAGAGACGCGTGGGGACATCTTATTGCGTAACAAGGAGGTTTTCCAGTTTTGGCGCGATATCGGACTCGAGTACATGTTTCTGGGCATCGAGGCGATCGATGAACAGGGCCTCAAACAATTTAGGAAGCGGGTTTCGCTCTCGCAGAATTTTGAAGCGCTGGAGTTTGCCCGGTCGCTTGGGGTCACGGTCGCAATTAACATCATCGCGGATCCGTCTTGGGATCGCGAACGGTTTCGGGTGATTCGCGAATGGTGCATGGAGATTCCTGAGATCGTTAATATCAGCGTCAATACGCCTTATCCTGGAACCGAGAGCTGGCGAACCGAGTTACGCAATCTGAGTACGCGCGATTATCGGCTGTTTGACATTCAACACGCGGTTCTGCCGACCAAGCTTACGCTGGCCGAGTTTTATCATGAGTTAGTCGAAACCCAGCGCGTTTTGAGCATGAAACATCTCGGATTGGCCGCGCTGCGGGAAACCGCCGGGCTGGCCGTGTCTCGACTGATTCGTGGTCAGACGAATTTCCTGCGTATGCTCTGGAAGTTTAGCAGCGTCTATAATCCGGAGCTCCAGTTGGCCGATCACAGTCCGCCGGTGAAATATGAAATCTCTCTGCCGCCGGCCCGATCAGAACAACTCGATCGACAATCACTCTATATCCATTCTGCTCGCGGACGAACTGGTCGTGAAATTGATCACGCGACCGAGCAATTCGTCGAGAATACCCGAATGGGAATAGCCGAGAAATAAATGGACGGCTCGATCAGGCCTAGTACCACCTGATACCACCTGGATCGCAAAATGTTCTTCGGCAAGGCGAGGCTGTCGCCGAGCCGTCCGTTTATTTCTAGAAGAAGCTCAGATGATTGAGGCCATTCTGAAGCTCAACGTCCACTGGCGCAGCCTTCGTATTGCTCAAAAGAAACACAAGATCCATTAAACTCGCGTCCGCGGGAACCTTGCGTGGGTGCGGGATTTCGTTATCGACGATCCACTTGCTGTTATCAGGGAGACGATAGAAAACAAACACATGGCTTCCTTCGGTTTCGGTGCCGCGAATATGCCACCGATAAAAAATCAACCGTCCATGGATACCGTGCTGAGCCAGTCTGGACGAAAGAGCTAGTGCGTAATCCATGCACTCGCCATCCTTTCCCTTGCCATTAAGGTGCGGATCGCTGGCCAGCTGGTAGTGAAGTGGCTCACTGGGCGAGGAAGCATTGAGCGGGAGGTAGGAGGCCAGAAAAACTGATAGGGCAATCAGAAATTTTCCCATTCCGTTTCTCCTTCCCATATCAGATCGCACCGGCCGTGAAAAAAGATTGGACCGGCTCCCTTGGAGGAGACTGGCCGGCCAGCAAGCGAGTAAGAATCGCCGCGTCTTTTCGAATGAAACCCTAAAAAAAACAACCCCCTGGGCGTAAACGCCGCAGTCCGAGTCAAACACATACCCCATATAGGGGACTGATTGGACAGCAGCTTGCGTGCCATGCACTGAGTTTGCGGCTCATTTCCGAAGCTTTTAGAACCACGGTTCTGTACGTCGTTGGCATCTCCGACGCATACCTCAGAAGACCAAACGGCCAGTGACCGAAACGAGAAATCCAATCGCCGACAGAAAGCCGGCCACCAAAGCGAAATCGAGTGTCGCTTCGATCAAAAGATTGATCGGATCAGTTCTCTTCCGGCGTTTCATGATGCTGCACTGCGTCCTCCGAACCGAATCCAGATGTACGCGTACGATTCTTGAGCAGCGATCATGCCAATGCGATTTCGCCGAATCACGGTAACTTGGACTGGGGCCAGCGCATCGGTGGCCTTGATGCGCGCTCCCACATGCGGGAAAGAACCGTCTCGTGAACGGGAAAAAGAGCCTTGGCAATCGATCCCTCAAACTTTTCTTCTCCATATAACATAATCTCCATGCCGTTAAGCGCCGGGAATCCTTCTTCGGGCTGCAATATTCTCATCCCGATTGCGGTCGAGTGAATGCCGAGAACACTCACACCAAGACCCGCGACCACTGCGGCTTGAATGCTTGGGACGCTGTTGCCAGCGTAAACCAAAGTCCATGTCGGCCGCTCCTTTCCAATGCCGCGATGGCCTCTCGTCGAAATTGGCAAGGAGGCGGCAAGAGGACCAACGGGACGCTGCAGCAACCTGACGAGTTAAAGTCTTCGCTGGCAACCCACACCAGCGCTTCTCGAAACAGGAGGTGACCGGGACGCCGTCTTGCGTCCTCTCTACTGGCGATGACCAAATTGAAGCGGCCGGCATCCAAAGACTCCATCAAAGCAATTCCTGAATTCACTTCAACTTCGAGCTTCACCAAAGGATAGGTTCGGGCGAACTGAGACAACAGCTTTGGCAGTCGCTCGGGCAAGGAGTTGTTCCAAGCGTTGGATTTTGATGCTAACCGCAGATTGAGATCGGCCGACGACCTTTCCGACAGCTGCCCTTCGCGTCTGCCACCGCGACGAAACAGCGTAAGAGGTCAATATCCAGATCTTGGAAGCCCACCGATCTATTCTGATTCGTACTAGAGTCTATCTCCACTATTCATTTTGTTGATTATTGTTGCTGTGCTTCGTTTAAGACCATGAAAGAGACTATGAAGGCGGTGGCATTAACCCGTTATCTCCCGATCAACGATCCAGAATCGTTGCAGGATTTCGAGCTTCCCAAGCCCGTTCCGAGTAAACGGGATCTTCTGGTCCGCATCGAAGCAGTCTCTGTGAATCCGGTCGATGTGAAGGTTCGCGCGCCAAAACCTGCTATTGAAGCGGAGCCAAAAATTCTTGGCTGGGATGCAGCAGGTGTTGTGGAGCAAGTTGGGGGCAATGTCACATTGTTCCGGCCAGGAGATGAGGTCTATTACGCCGGATCGATTACGCGGCCGGGAGCGAACAGCGAGTATCACCTGGTTGATGAACGAATCGTGGGCAAGAAACCCGCGAGCCTGACCTTTGCGGCGGCGGCGGCACTTCCTCTGACCACGATCACGGCGTGGGAAACATTCTTTGAACGTTTGGAGATCGATCGCCTTGGAGATGATGCAGGGAAGACGATTCTAATCATCGGAGGGGCGGGAGGTGTCGGATCGATCGGAATCCAACTTGCTAAATTCGCCGGGCTAAAAGTTATTGCGACCGCGTCGCGACGCGAGACCCTGGAATGGTGCATAAATCTGGGAGCAGATTACGTGATCGATCATCGACAGCCGCTGAAGACAGGGTTGGAGAAAATTGGAATTGGCCAAGTCGATTACATTGCTAATTTTTCAAACACCGATCTGTACTGGACTGCGATGGCCGACATTATCGCGCCGGAGGGAGCCATCTGTTCCATTGTGGAAAACGCAGAGCCACTCGATCTCAATATCTTGAAGAGGAAAAGTGTGACTTTTGCCTGGGAATTCATGTTCACCAAATCGATGTTTAATACACCGAATATGGAGGCCCAAGGCGCTCTCTTAAATGAGGTCGCCAAGCTAATCGATAAGGATGTTATCCGAACGACCCTCACCGAGACGGTTCCGACGATCAACGCGAAGAACCTTCGCGATGTCCATGAGCGAATGGAATCGGGCCGAAGCATAGGAAAAATCGTACTCGCCGGTTGGTAGGCGAAGCGAGAGGTCCCGAAGAGCCTTGAGAAACTGGCGGTGAAGCCTGTCGGATTTTGGAGTCAGTTTCGCTATAGAGCAATGAAGAGGCGCGGAGCGCAGAGAAGATGTGCGCCTGAGAGTACGCACCAACAGTGGGGTGGAAGTCCCCATCGGGGATGACGGCCGTGGAGCCAAGGGAGGCAGGAAGGTGGAAGGGTGAAAGACGGACCGAAGGAACAACAACTCTCGGCAGTGCCTGAAAAGGCTCAACAAGAGGGAGACATCCGAGCCCGCTGGGCATGGGTGGAACCGGAAGTCTGGACCGAACGCATGTTGGCAACCCTGGAAACGGGGATCGAAGGAGGTAAATGGTTTCGACTGATCGACAAAGTCTGGAGTCCAAAGAACCTGGCAGGATCACTGCGCAAGGTAGTGGCTAAA
>DATNNZ010000379.1:0-22427 GCA_035601575.1 Chthoniobacterales bacterium | reverse complement strand
TCTACGTTTCCGTAGCCTCCGTTCCTAGAAAAGAAAAACACCCCGAGCAACGTAATGGCAAAAGCAAAAAGCAGAATACCACGCCAATTGAAGTTATTGTCGTTGCCAAAATTTCGGGAGTTCTTGTCTTGTCTGGACCTTTGATCTTGTTCTGGCATACACTAATAGATTCAGGAAACTAGCACATCGATCCCCGCGTGCAAAGGAAGCGCATTGCTCAGGCATCATCGGCCATTTATGCCAGCGCTTCAGCGGAATCCGTTCAATTTACATTAACTCACGAGCAACTCGCGTAGTCGTTCCTGCGCTTTCATGGTCACCGGGTAGCCATGCGCAAACGTAAGAAGCCGAACCGGAACATCTCGAAGTTGCTGAACTGCGATCTCTAACTGCTTGACGTTCAGGCAGTATCTCTCTGGTAGCAGAGTAAAGCCATATCCAGGCAAGTGGATGAAAGCGTCTCCGAACGACAATATTTCAAGGTCTCGCCGATAAATCGCCACCTCGCCCGGCGACGCACCGGAAAGATCAAAGATCTCGAGTTGGTCCCAGTACACTCCGCCCGGTTTCAGTTCGCCGTCCGGAGTAAACCCCAACTCATGTTCAAGACCGGAAGGCGCAAAGATCGGGATCTTCCACTGCCGCGCATATGCTTTTGCCGCTCGGCTGTGGTTTCCGTTAGTCAATAGAATTACGCGAGGAAGCGCCTGCTCGACCAGCGCCGTCGTGGCCTCCGATGCCAGCCGGATCGGATCGATAAGATAGAGCCCATCATCAATCAGATGGGCGCTACAACTTAAATCCGTGCGTGATGCACGATCATATTCCTGCCAAAATGCGACAGTCTTATTGAGCCACGCAAAATCACTGGCGCAAGGTCCGATCGCCATCACTGGGCGTACTTCACGCTGCAGCCGTAAGGTCGAGTAGATGTCGTCGCCACACTTTGGCCAGCCATAACGGCGTTCAGAGCGGTCTTCACGTAGTTCTTGGCCGTCCTTACGTCCCCGAGGTCGGTGCTCGGTTTGTCATCGATCGCTCCCTGGTAAACCAAGATGCCTTGCGGATTGATGATGTACATGTCGGGTGTTGTCTTGGCACCATAAAGATGCCCTACTTTGCCGTCTGCATCGAGCAGCAGGGCCGTACGAGTAGATCCGGTTTTTGTGGCAATCTGGTTAAGTCGATCCGCCGGGTAGTTTCCTTCCTGACCGGCAGCGGAAGAATCTATGCTCAACCAGACAACCCCTTGCGAGACGTACTCCTTCTGGAGCGCCTGCATATTGCCTGAATTGTAGTGTTTGCGGACAAACGGGCAGTCCGGCTGGTACCACTCCAGCACAACATATTTGCCCTTATAATCGGAAAGATGATGGGTCTTTCCGTTGGTGTCGGTCAGGACAAAATCAGGTGCCTCTTTCCCGACCTGAACTTCGGCCAAGGCGACGCCGCAATTGGAAACGAGGACTCCAAGAGTAATCAATAGGGTTCTGATCATATTCGTTAACGGATTAGCTTAAACTGATACGATTCGATTGAAAATGTCAGGTGCAGTTAACCTCGCTTGAGCGCATCCAATACTGTTTGCGCGCTGATCAATTCTGGCAAGAGCGCAGGTCCCCGATTCTTTCCGCCCGGGTAGACCAGATACATTGGGACACCCGCTCGACCGTGCTGCTTCAATATTTCGGTGATCGCGGGATCGCCGTTGGTCCAATCTGCACGCAATGTAATCACGTTTTGCTGGGCAAAAGCATTTCGAACCGTTGCCGTATCAATGGCAAAGCGTTCGTTTGCTTTGCAGGTGATACACCAATCGGCAGTAAAGTCGACGAATACCGGATGACCCGAGTCCAATGCCGCGTCGAGTGATTCCTGGCTGAATTTTTGCCAGGCAAGTTTGCTCGGAGCAGTAAAAAAAGAATACCCGGATACCGCGAGGATCACTACGGCCGCCATCGCGCCAGCAGAAAGCCACTTCGTTCCAGCGGAAGCGGCCGGGTTCCAAAAGGAGCCTTTGATCCAGGCGATGATTCCGATCAACAGGAGGAGCGCCCCGAGAACCACCATTTCCTGGACCCCTTTGAGCTGACCGACAATCCACGCTAACCAAAGAACCGTGCCGAGCAATAGGAAGCCGAAGACTTGTTTGACGCGCATCATCCACTCGCCTGGTTTTGGCAAGTATCCCAACCACTTTGGATTAGCAGCGAGCAAAAGATAAGGTGCCGCCATCCCGATCCCTACCGAGAAGAATATCAGAAATGTGATCAACGGAGGTTGAGCGAACGCAAAGGCGGAAGCCGTGCCCAAAAATGGCGCAGTACACGGAGTAGCCAAGACAGTTGCGAAGACCCCCTGAAAAAAGGCGCTGGCGTATCCCTGACCACTAGCCAAGCGAGCAAGTCCACCAGTCGCACCGGCGGAGACGGTAATTTCGTAGACGCCGAGTAAATTCAGGGCGAAGGCAAAAACAATACAGGTGATAAGCAATACGAAGCGTTCATCCTGAAATTGGAAACCCCAGCCGACGTTCGCGCCGGCACCGCGCAACAGAACCACCACGACCGCCAGGAGCCCAAAGCAAGCTAATATTCCCGCAGCGAAGGCCAGGGCGAGCCGAAACGCTTTGTCAGGTTGACCACCCGCTTCACTCACGAATCCGAAAATCTTTAAGGAAATCACCGGCAAGACACATGGCATCACATTCAAAATCAAGCCACCCAGGAGCGCGAATCCCACCGCCTGCAATAATGCAACTAAATCGAGCGTTTGCCCTCGGTCTCCCCCATCCGCGGAGTTCAACTTGCCGAAATCCTGTGCCGGCACCTGGAATGCTTCGACCTTCGACCCGTCCTTGATCACAGCCACCCCGCCAAGTCGATCCATCGCCTTGCCCTCAGAGTCGATCGAAAAGGTGACTGTTTTCCCTGATTGCTTACCGTGCCCGAGGACCACCTCAGGTGGCGGCTCGGGATAAAAGTCGAGCGAAGCCGGGCTGCCCGTTCCGGAAAAGCTAACTACAACTTGCTGTGCTTGCCGGGCGACGCCCAGTTGATAATTCGCCGGCAGCGCCCTCGGCACCTGGGCGGCAAATCGCTGAAACAGTGCTGGATCAGCGGCGGTGTGACCGGAGTTGAGCTCGAGACTGAGATTCGCGTTTCCGGGAACACAAGAGCTTTTGCAGACCAGCCACTTCGAATCGGCTTTGACGGCAATCGGGCCAGCCGGCAATGACGCTGGCGCCGTTACCTCGGCATACAACAAAACCTCCGAACCATAAGCAAAGACTTCGAGGTCGCCGGGTTCCTTGTCGCGGCTCGGCAAAGGCCACTGGAGCGGTTCAGCTTCAAAACCGGGAGGCAGATGCCACTCGATTTCGGTCGGGATCCCCGAATCCCCAGCGTATTTCCAATATATGTGCCAATCCGGTTCAATTTTGTACAAAACGCCGATATGGAACTTCTGACCAGCTTGAACCGTAGCGGTATCAGTTAGCAGCGTTGCGTGAACCAGTTCCCGTCCGTCCTGGACCTGTGCAAGAAGGATCCGGGCTCCACAAACGAGGTAAAATAAAACAAAGTAGAAAGATCTCGGGAGGCCCTTTTTCATTAAAATCGTAGGTTACAGCAAAATCCGCTTCAATTTATTCCAGAAAACACGATTTCGCTAAGTCGAGGTGATTGCGTGCCTACGAGGATGTAGACAACGGAAGGCTTGATTTGTTCCGCAGGCCACAAGCCTTCACGTAACCACAAGCGGGAACAAACGTCGTTTAGTTTCGCTGGCTTTCAGGAATTGGCGTCTCTGCTCTTTCCCATCCCTAAAGAATTCAGGCGCGCGCTCGCGGACGAACGAACGATCGAAGGCGGTATAATTTGAGCGACTTTTGCAGGTAGCCAGGAAACCACGCGCAGGCTGGGAGTTTCCCGGCCTGCGTCGATCCCTGCTGATTTCAAGGAATCCGAGTTCAACTCGATCCGCGATCGGGTCCATCGTGCAAGTGCACTTTGCAAGCCGATTCGATCTCCTTGCAAACTCAGTTTGGGAAACCACTGAACCAACCCTCTCCGCTCCAGGGAAACGACAACACCCACGGGTTGGCACGCAACTAGCATCCTATAAAAATCGCACCCCGTTGGGGATGTTATGATTTCCTGGTTTCTCATTGCTCTAATCATCGCCATCCCGGCAGCCCTAATCTGGTACTCCGGGCCTTCAGGCCGGCCACCCTGGTTATTCCGCGGTTTCTTCCTCCTGATCTTCTTGATTTTTGTTCTAACGGCGCTGTTAACCTAGCCCGCAAGGCCTTCGAGGCTAACCAATTTCGGCCGGCGGGCGACTACTTCGCGCCACCGAGACCAACCGATTCAAGCACGCTAGGCCACGGGTTTCTCCTGTACATCAGGTCCGCCCCGCTCCGCTTTCAACAAATCTCGAATTTCGGCCAACAGTTTTTCCTCTGCAGAAGGGCCCTTCGGAGGCGGCGATTTACGGAAACGATTCACCTGTTGAATCACAACAAACAGGACCAGCGCGATTATCAGGAACTCAATTACCGTGTTCAAAAATTGGCCATAAGCCAGCACCGGTAACCCTTGGTCCGTGGCCTCCTTGAGCGACGCAGCGGGTTTGGCGGAGAGGTTAATGAAAAGGCTCGAGAAATCTACCCGGCCAAGCAGAAGACCGATTGGCGGCATGACCACATTGGTTACCAAAGAACTGATGATTTTCCCAAAAGCCGCGCCAATAATTACACCGATTGCCAGATCGATGACTGACCCCTTCATGGCAAAGTCTGTGAATTCTTGAAGGAATGACTTCGCTGATTGTCCGATTTTCGATGAACTCATCTTATTGAAACACGATTACTAATAACCAAAACACATACCTTCCAAAACCACGGTTTTATCCGTGTTGAATTGGGTTAAATCCTCGACCTACTACGTAGTCGAGGTCAGAACAAGACGCATGGCAGAGTCAGAACTTGGTCGCAAATCGCGCTTATTGCTCGGGAATTGATGGCAGAGGACGAAATACTAAGCTTAATCAAGCGGGTTAGAAATTCTGACGAAGCGGCTTCGAAAAGCCTCGTGGAGCGAATGTACCCGACCATTATCCGCATAGTCCGCAATCACCTGCCCCGGCGCGAAGCGGAGGAGGATCTCTGCCAAGAGATCTTTCTAAAGCTCTTCTCGAAGCTCCGCCAGTTCCGGGCTGACATGCCGTTCGAGCACTGGGTATCACGGATCGCGGTCAACACCTGTATTGATCACCTGCGCAAGCAAAAGATTCGCCCCGAGTTTCGTTGGTCCGACTTTACTGCGGAACAGGAGGCGATGCTCGACAATTTGAAAAACTCAGCCATTCTTCCACCGGAGCGTTCTCCCGAAGAGGCTCGCAACTTAATTGATCGGCTGATGCAAGGACTTAAGCCGGATGAGCGCGCAGTAATTAACTGGCTCCATCTGGAAGAAAAATCGATCGCCGAAATATGTGACTTAACCGGTTGGTCTGCGTCTAAAGTGAAGGTAATAGCCTTTCGCGGAAGGCAAAAGCTCTCCTCAATTGTCAAACGGCTTGAGAAATGAAAGATGACGGTTTAGACCCTCTTTTTGAACGCGCTAAGTGTGCGCGCATTACTCCGAGCGCACCCCTTCCTGCCGGTTTTGCCGACCGAATTGCCGCTCGCTATCAATTCGAGCTGCGCCGGCAAAAAACCGCAGCGCGAGCCTCAATCTTGTCCGTTTCGGCGGCGCTGGTGATTTTTGCGGCAATTGTGACCTTTAATTTGAATGCCATTACCTCTTGGGGCGCGGACGATCAGGATCCCGTAGACTACGTGGCGCAGGTGGTATGGGATTCGGCTGGAAACTGACAATCTCGTTTTTTCTTCTTTTTCTGATCGGAGCGCTTTGTGGAGTTGCCTTGACGTTCACGTTCGCTGTCTCCCATTCAGGCATAACGAGAGCCCACGCACCTCGCCAGTGGGAGGATGACGCCGTTCGCAATCTGACAAATCGCCTGGGGTTGAATCCCGCTCAACAGACCCAAGCACGAGCGGCCCTTCACGATGTGATAACGCGAATCAGGACGATCCAGCGCGACCAACAAATCGAAAACATTACTTTGTTTGATAAAGCTCTGGAGACGCTCTATCCAATGCTCACAACCGATCAACAGCACAAGCTCGACGTTTTTCGGCAACGCCGGAAGGAGTCTCTGTTGAAGAGATTCGGATCGCCAACGCCGTAATTAACGCCGGGAACGCCAGGAACGTCGGGAACGCCGATGGCGCCGGGAGAGCGGCGTAGCTGCGATTCAGGATAGCCTCTAGGGCTTCGCCGCTGCCGGCGTTATCAAGTTTTCGACAAACACCTATTCTCATTTGACTATACCGGACAAGTATTCTTATTTCTCCCCTCATGGCGATGCGGAGAACATTTTTTGCGTTCCTTCTGTGCGCCTCCGCAATCGGTTCGATCTCAAGCGTATCCGGTGAATCGGCAAAACTACTCCGAATAGGGTATCAAAAATCTGGAGTTTTCCTTTTGCTCCGCAACGAAGGCTCCCTGCAGAAGAAATTTGCCCCCCTCGGCTACGTGATCGAATGGCGAGAGTTTTCATATGGTTCGCCAATCTTGGAAGCCCTGAACAGCGGCAGCATCGATGTGGGTCATTCCGGAGATGCCCCTGTGATTTTCGCTCAGGCTGCGGGGATACCTTTCGTTTACATCGCGGCCACTGACGAAAGCCCGGAAAGCGCGGGAGTCGTGGTCCGTAAAAACTCGCCAATCCGAAATTTTGGCGAACTCCGCGGTAAGACCATTGCGTTCGCCAAAGGATCCAGTTCTCATCATCTCGTCGCCCAACTCCTGAGCCGCGCCGGCATGACCTTCAACGACATCAAGCCCGCGTACTTGCAGCCGCCAGACGCCCGAGCGGCATTCGAGTCCGGTACGATCGACGCCTGGGCTATTTGGGATCCATTTCTCGCGGCGGCCGAGTTGGATGGCGACGGTAGGGTTATAGCTACCGGAGCGGGTTTTAACGGACACCGCGAATATTACTTTGCCCGAAAAGAGTTTCTGGCCGCCCATCCAGAAGTAGTCGCTCCGCTTCTTGCCGCCCTGGTCGAAGTAGGGGCAAAGGCAAAACAAGATCCTAAAGCCACTGCTGACTTTCTTGCTAGCAAATTAGGGATTTCGGCTGCGGTGATGGAGCGTTCCGAATATCGCAAACAACGGTACAACGCCCGGCCACTCGACGGTGGCATCATTCAGGAGCAACAAGAGGCCGCCGACACCTTTCGCCGGCTCGGACTCATTCCACTCGAGATCAAAGTCTCGGAAAATGTTTACCAGGCAACCCAATAGGTCGCATGAAGCTATTTTGGTTTATTCCTACGCACGGAGACGGCCGCTATCTCGGTACGAGCGAAGCAGGCCGAACTCTCGATCTCAGCTATTTGCAGCAGGTCGCAGCGGCAATCGACCGACTCGGCTTTTACGGCGCCCTCCTGCCAACCGGGCGATCGTGCGAAGACGCTTGGGTTGCAGCATCCTTCCTGGCCGCTACCACTCACCGGATGCGTTTCCTCGTGGCGGTCCGCCCCGGCTTGATCTCTCCCACGTTGGCAGCTCGCATGGCCGCAACGTTCGATCGGCTAAGTGGCGGTCGGTTGCTCATCAATGTCGTGACCGGTGGTGATCCGGTCGAGCTGGCCGGAGACGGTCTTTTTCACAGCCACGACGAACGATATGAGATAACGGACGATTTTCTTACCATCTGGCGTGCAGTGCTTTCTAGCCAGGCGGAGGTGAACTTCGAAGGAAATCGTCTGACCGTTCGCGGCGCAAAGATACTGTATCCGGCGCTGCAACAACCATATCCTCCGCTCTACTTTGGCGGGTCATCCGCCGCGGCGATTGAGGTCGCAGCCAAGCATGTCGATTACTATCTCACTTGGGGAGAACCACCGGCTCAGGTAGCGGAGAAAATCGCTCGGATCCGCCAAGCAGCCGCTGAAAAGGGTCGCGAGCTGCGTTTTGGCATCCGCCTCCACCTGATCGTACGCGAAACCGAGACGGAGGCATGGCAGGACGCCGAAAAGCTGATAAGCCGCGTAACCGATCAAACGGTTACCGCTGCCCAGAAGCTCATGGCGCGCCACGACTCTGCCGGCCAACAACGAATGATTGCCCTGCAAAAACTCAATGGAGGCAATCGTACCCGCGCCGCCTTGGAAATCAGCCCAAACCTTTGGGCTGGTGTCGGGCTGGTTCGTAGCGGTGCTGGTACCGCTTTGGTCGGGGACGCTGAGACAGTCGCAGAACGAATGCGGGAATATCACGCTCTCGGAATCGAAACTTTCATTTTCTCCGGATATCCGCATCTCGAAGAAGCCTATCGAGCAGCGGAACTCCTCTTTCCGCGTTTGCCACTGCACCACGAAATCAGCACCCCGCATGCCGGCGGCGCACAACATGCAGAAACAGTGATCAAAGGGGAGATGGTCGCCAACGAACTGTTGCCGAGCCAAACGTCCCCGTGAACGCAAAACTTTAATATGAGTGATTCTACTGAATGGAGCTGGAGCAGCGCCCTGGTACCATGGTTGCTTCCGATAGCTCTGATCGCTGGCTGGCAAGGAGCTTCGCTGGTTGGTTGGTTACCTGGGAATGTCGTCCCTTCACCATTGTCCGTATTGCTGGCCGGACTTCATCTTGCTCAGACCGGCGAGTTAGCAGTCCATCTATGGGAAAGTTTTCAGCGAGCGATGATTGGTCTCTTCATCGGAGGATCGATCGGATTTGTCCTGGGCCTAATGAATGGCATTTTCACGATGTCCAACCGGGTATTGGATTCGTCGCTCCAGATGATCCGGAACATCCCTCACCTCGCGCTGATCCCGCTCGTCATTCGCTGGTTTGGGATCGGCGAACAGGGCAAACTCTTCTTGATCATCCTCGGGGTTTTCTTCCCGATTTATCTCAATACGATGCACGGGATCCGTTCCACCGATCCTCGGTTGCTGGAAATGGGAAAGGTTTATGGGCTCAGCCCTTGGGGCCTGCTGACGCGTGTCATCCTGCCCGGCGCCCTGCCTTCGATCCTAGTCGGGTTACGTTACGCGTTAGGAATCATGTGGCTTACACTGATCGTGGCTGAAACTATCGCCTCTGACAGCGGGATTGGGTTCATGGTCATGAATGCGCGCGACTTTCTCCAGTTCGACGTCGTGATGTTCGGCATCCTGCTATACGCGCTCCTGGGAAAGGCCGCCGACACCGCAACTCGTGGATTTGAACAATGGCTTCTACGCTGGAATCCGAATTACCGGCAAGCCTGAACCGAGAGGCTCTTATGCAAACGCTGGAAACCAGAGAGACATCTCGTCCGAGCGGCTTCGCTCCGTTTCTTAAAGTGCAGTCCATCAGTAAACGGTTTGGTGAGCGGGAGGTGTTGCGCCATCTTGATCTCAGTGTCCAGGAGGGGGAAATGGTCGCCATCGTTGGCAAAAGCGGCTGTGGAAAATCGACTCTGTTACGGCTGCTGGCGGGTTTGGAAAGGCCGACCGAGGGAACAATATCAGTCGATTGCGATCTGGTGAATGGGCGCAATCGTTCTGCACGCTTAATGTTCCAAGAGTCCGCCTTGCTCCCATGGAATACGGTTTCGGAGAACGTCGCTCTGGCGGCTCCGGATCGCGCTCGGCGGCGTGAATCAGCTCTCGAAGCGCTCAAACAAGTCGGGCTCGCCCATCGGGCCAAGGATTGGCCGGCAATTCTTTCGGGAGGTCAAAGACAACGGATCGCGCTGGCCCGGGCCCTGGCCAGCGAAGCACGCCTGATCCTGTTCGACGAACCGCTCGGCGCCTTGGACGCGCTTACCCGGTTGGAGATGCAGAACTTGATCGAGAAGCTTTGGCAACAACGCGGTTTCACCGCAATTCTCGTTACCCACGATGTTGAGGAAGCGATCGCATTGGCCGATCGAGTCTTACTAATGCGGCACGGCGAATTCCGCCATGAAAGCCTGGTCTCGCTGTCGCGGCCACGCGACCGCGCCGGTGCGGAATTTGCGGCGTTGAAAGCGGAGATTCTTTCGCGCGTGCTAGCAGAGTAGCCTGGGGTATCAGGCTACTTCAGTAGCGCGTGGTCTGTGGACCTTCCTCGCCGGTCACCGTCCCACTCTTCTGCGATTCCGGAATGGCGTGCTGAAGTGAGCCTGAATCGCTCGGGCCGTTCGAGCCATAAACATCACCGGCGTTGTCTCCGCCGAAGTTGCAACCACTAAGGAAAAGAGTCGCGGTGACCGCGACGACCCCCAGAATTCGACAAATCAAGCCGGACATACGCATTGGATATTTGCCTGCAAAAGATCGGTTTTCAACTCTCTACCTGATCCGTAAATCCAAAATATCCAGGCCAAACCGACCACCCTCGTGGCAACCGACCCAAGACACCGCTCGAGGAGCAAGTCTTGAGCTGGGGAGGAACGCACAAAAAGAAAATACCCTTGCCTTTCAGTTATTTTTGGCTTTCGCCCATTCGATAAGTAAATAGTTGTGCCGCCACGAAACTGCGCAACGGCGAGGCGTAAAAGAAACATTGCCCAGTGATCCTTCCAACGGTTTCCCCCATCCGCCTGCTTATCGCGGCGCTGGTAACTTTACCGGTGCTGTATCTGGATTTTCTCACGTACCAATCGGGAAATAACTGGCTTGGCGTCGTGATTCTGGGCCTGCTGGCATTGGGCCTCTATATTTATCTCAGTCCACGTGCCTACACTTTCCGCTATTTGTTTCCCGGTCTGTTCGCTTTTTCGCTCTTCGTTATTTTTCCGCTGCTTTACACCGTCTACCTCAGTTTCACGAAATACAGCTCCAGCCATTTGCTTTCGTACCAGAACGTGGCGGAACTCCTGGAACAAGATTCATACATCGTCCCGGACACCCCTTGCTATGACTATGTCCTGTATCGGCAAGGCAGCGCGAAATACATCCTTCTCCTGGTTGATCAGTCAAACCGAGAGCAACGGTTTCTGTCCGATCCATTCGATCTGCCACCGGGTCAGACCGTCCATTATCCAACCCAGATCAAAATCTCCGCGATTGGGCCGAGTCGCTCGATTGAGGGAGAGCCCCTCAAAATCGCACAAATCACCCGCCAGGGCCTTTTCATCCCGATGCGTGGATACCAGTTCCTCCTTCCGAATGGACAAACGCTCGAAAAGGAGGGGCTGGACCAATTTTGCTGCCGGAACAAAATCTGGAAACGAAATCCGGACGGTTCCTTTACCAATCAGAAGACCAATTCCACGATCCGGCCTGACTTTGCCCGAGGCATCTTTGTCGACGAAAAAGGCGAGCAGATCGAAATAGGGTTCCGCGCGTTTACCGGATTGGACAACTATATCAAGATAGTCACTGATCCCGAGATCCAACTCCCATTTGTCCGCATTTTCCTTTGGACGGTAGCCTTTTCAGCGATTTCGGCGGCAGGCGCTTTCGCGATTGGGATGGTGCTGGCCGTTATCCTGGAATGGAAAGAAATGCGGCTTCGGAAGGTCTACCGGACCTTGCTGATACTTCCCTACGCGGTACCGGCCGTTCTGTCGATCTTGATCTTCAAAGGTCTATTCAACCAAGAGTTCGGAGCGGTGAACGAATTTCTCCACGCCGTGTTCAGGTTCGCGCCCCAATGGGAAACCAATCCGTGGGGCGCTCGAGCGATGGTTCTGTTGGTGAATCTCTGGCTTGGCTATCCTTACATGATGCTGATCTGCACCGGGATGCTGCAATCGATTCCGAGCAGCATTTACGAGGCCAGCGCCATTGAAGGCAGCAATCCTTTCACTGATTTCTTCCACATCACCCTTCCCCTTGTCCTTCCGCCCCTTTTGCCGGTGCTCATCGCCAGTTTCGCCTTCAATTTCAATAACTTCTCCGTGATTTACCTTTTGACTAACGGAGGACCAAAAATGGGCGGCGGCGGTAACGCCGGGGAAACCGATATTCTGGTAAGCTATACTTACAGCCTGGCGTTTCGGAGTTCGGAGAATAACTACGCACTGGCCAGCGCGATTGCGACCCTGTTATTCTTCCTGGTTGGTACTTTAGCCTGGATCAACTTGCGGATGAGTTCCCGGCGAATCGTTTATTAACGCGACCAGAAGCAAGCCAACACCCCCGAGTATGAAACCATCCCAGAGACTTCGGTTGAAAAAAACCCTGGCTCACGGGTTTTTGCTGGTCGCACTCGCCCTGGTCGTGCTTCCCTTTCTTATGGTGGTGGTGGCCTCGTTGCGAAAAGGGAACTTCCCACCAAACAGTCTTTGGCTGAACCCGGATCAATGGAGCCTCGAACACTGGAAATATGTCCTCAACATTCCTTATTCCGAGATCGTAAACCCGAGCACCGGCGAAACCAGGATGGTCCAACCTCCGACCCCGCCGCTGCACTGGCTTTGGAATTCGGTTTTCGTTTCGGCCGTCTCTTCGGCGGGAATCATTTTGCTCTCCAGCACGGCAGCCTACGCTTTCGCCAGGATGCGATTCAAGTTCCGCGGCCATATCTTGCAATCACTGCTTATCCTGCAGATGTTCCCAGCGGTACTCGCGTTGACCGCTTATTATACAATTCTTGATTCCGTTGGCCGGCACCTCGAATGGTTAGGTCTTAACACCTTACCCGGTTTGATCGCGATTTACCTGGCCGGCGTCTCAACCAACATCTGGATGATCAAAGGATATTTCGATACAATTCCCGCCAGCATGGAGGAGTCGGCTCGGATCGACGGAGCATCCCCGTTTCAGACTTTTGTCCGTATCCTCCTGCCGGTCAGCGCTCCCATCTTTGCCGTCGTCTTCATTTTATCCTTTATTTACACAATGTCTGAGTATCCAGTTGCATCTGCAGTGCTCGGAACCCCAAAAACTTGGACACTCGCGGTCGGTGCAAGCTCGCTCCTCCGAGAACACGAAAAGCTTTGGGGTCATTTTGCTGCGCTTGCGGTCTTGAGTGGCGTGCCAATTACGGTAATGTTTCTACTTTGCCAACGCTTTGTTATTGGCGGGCTGACGAGCGGTGGTATTAAAGAATAACCTCAACTCCCCTAGAACGACTATGAGTCAAGGATCAGTACACATCAAAGATCTGGTTAAAACCTATACGGACGACCGTGGTCGACCGACATTCACCGCTGTAAAAAACATCAACCTGGACATCGACAACGGCGAATTCATGGTCCTGGTCGGGCCATCCGGTTGCGGGAAAACCACGACGCTTCGCATGGTCGCCGGCCTAGAGAAGATTTCGAGCGGAACCATCTCTATCGGCGATCGGGTGGTAAACGATCTGGAACCGAAAGATCGGGGTATAGCGATGGTATTTCAAAATTACGCGCTCTACCCGCACATGACGATCTTCAATAATATGGCGTTCGGGCTGCAACTCGCCAAAAAGAAGAAAGATTTCATTCAAGAGACAGTCACCCGAACATCCCAGGCCTTGGGTCTCAATCAGATGTTGGACCGTAAGCCACAAGCTCTCTCCGGCGGTCAGCGCCAACGGGTCGCGCTCGGACGAGCCATTGTGCGAAATCCGGTAGTTTTTCTATTCGACGAGCCGCTCTCCAATCTCGATGCCAAAATGCGCGTCCAGATGCGGTCAGAAATATCGCGGCTTCACGGACAGCTGGGTTCGACCATGATTTACGTCACCCATGACCAGGTAGAAGCCATGACCATGGGCGATCGCATCTGCGTCATGAAGGATGGTATAATCATGCAGGTCGCTGATCCGCTCACTCTTTACCGGAAACCGGAAAACCTGTTCGTGGCCGGATTTATTGGAAGCCCGCCGATGAACTTGCTCCGTGGCAAAGTTCAGAAGCAAAATTCCGGGTTGGTTTTCACTGAGACCGGGGAACAGAACGCTATCTCGATCCCAATCAAGGGTCCGCTGGAATCTTTGGTGTCAAAATACGTCGATAAGCCAATCGTCTTAGGGGTGCGCCCGGAACATATTACGGAGGAAAGCAAAAACGGCTCCCACGTCCCCCTCACATCGGCGGTCGATATCGCCGAACCGATGGGTTCGGAGTCTCTCGTGTATATGAAAGCTGGAAGCGGAAGTTTTATCGCCAAAATTCATGGAGAGAAATTATTCCATCAGGGGCAGCCGCTGACGGTTTACGTCGATACCGGCAAAATACTCCTTTTCGATCCCGAAACGGAAGCTGTGATCCGCTAACCACCCCCTGCCATCCCTATGCGCCAAATCCTTGAAACCGAACAATACGTTCAGGTGCCGCCGATGATGATGTCTGATCCGTTTTATCGGATTACCTATTTGATAAAGGAAGAGATCCGGAAATACAAATGGCTGGAAGGGGAAAAGGGCCGTCAACTCACCTGGGAAGAAGCTCGCGCCGAGTGGACCAAACAGCATCAGAAAAAATACGAGTCATTCCTGATTGACACTCTCAAGTTCCCGGAGATCGAATCGGGTGCTTGATCAATTACCGTAACTCTTGACTAAGACGGAAGCGCGCAGGTTCGCTTCCGTCTTTTGTTTTTTCGGCCGGGATCGTTGAAATCTGTGCCTCTTCGCTTCGGTTTTGCCCTAAATCTGTGGCTGCATGTCTGAACGTCTCTTTAATTGGCTGACCTCGCGCGGCGCTGGCGTTCTTCTTCATCCGACTTCGCTTCCCGGACCCACCGGTATCGGTACCCTGGGCCGATTCGCCTTTCAATTCGTGGACTTCCTGGCAGACACCGGCATGAAGTATTGGCAGGTCTGCCCGCTGGGCCCGACCGGGTTTGGTGATTCTCCCTATCAGTGTTTTTCTGCTTTCGCTGGAAATCCCTACTTGATGGACCTTGAAGAACTCGTGCATGACGGTTTTCTCGAGGCAGGCGACATCGAACCGTTAGCGACTCTCTCAGAGAAAGCTGTCGACTACGGCGCTCAATGGGAACTCCGTTGGCTCATCCTCCGGAAAGCGTTCGAAGGGTTTCGAGTAAAAGCCAGCTCGGATCAGCAAACAGTCTTCGCCCAATTCCGCCAAACCAATTCGGAATGGCTCGAGGCGTACTGCCTATTCATGGCCCTGAAATCACAATTCAACAGCCGATCCTGGCAGGAGTGGCCCAGCGATTTCCGCTACCACGCGATGGCTAAGCAACTATCGCCAACCAAAGAGCTCGAAGACCAAGTTTCCGCTTACGCTTTTTATCAGTTCAAGTTTTTCCAGCAATGGGACAAACTGAGACGGTACGCGGCCGATCGGAAAATCCAGATTTTCGGTGATATCCCGATTTTCGTCGCCATGGATAGTGCTGACGTCTGGACTCACCCGGAACTTTTCCAGATGACGGAAGATCTTAAACCAACCGGCGTCGCTGGGGTGCCTCCCGACTATTTCGCAGCCGATGGGCAGCTCTGGGGTAATCCCCTTTACGCATGGGAACGCCACGCCAAGGATGGTTACGCTTGGTGGCTCGCCCGTCTGCGGGCCAGCTTCCAGCTCTATGATGTGGTCCGGATCGATCATTTTCGCGGCTTCGACGAATATTGCCGGATTCCGCCTGACGCCAAAAACGCCCGTGAGTACCGCTGGGACCCAGGTCCCGGTCTGGAACTCTTCCAAGTCATCCAGAAACAATTCCCCGAAGCAAAGCTCGTTGCGGAAGATTTAGGCGTAATCACCGAATCGGTGCGCCGCTTGGTGAATCAGGCCGGATTACCTGGGATGAAGATCTTGCAGTTCGCGTTTGAAGGCGCAACCGAGTATCTACCGCACAATTGCGTGCCAAATAGCGTGCTATATCCCGGAACACACGATAACGATACATGCCGCGGCTGGCTCGCCATCCAGCCTCCAAACGTTAAAGATTTCGTTCACCGGTATCTTCGCGCGAAAACGAAGATCGTGTGGGAAATCATTCGTGCCGGTTATGCTTCCGCATCCAGGATCTTTATTGTCCCGATGCAGGATCTGCTAAACTTGGGAAGCGAAGCGCGAATGAACACGCCGGGCACCCCTTCCGGGAACTGGCGTTGGCGATTCACCTCCGACCAGCTCGAAGGTTTGAGGAAAGATCGCGGCGAAGAACTCCGCGAATACGCGAGACTGTTCGAGAGGTGAAGAAAATGCGGATCGCGGAATGTGAAATCCTGCATCGGATTAGGGCAGCACCCGCAATGCTTCTACCGGGTCCGAATTTCGGGTGCCACATTCCGCGTTCCGCAATCCGCATTCCGCATTTTCTCAATCCGCGTTTCTTAGCCCGGCAACGGATATCGCCCGGTCAGAGCCCTTACCTTCTGACGAACGCTGGCCAGCGCTGATTCATCGCCGCCAGAGCGAAAGACGTCATCGATCAAATCAGCGATCTCCATCATCTCTTCTTCCTTCATGCCTCGCGTGGTGACTGCAGGAGTACCAACTCGAATGCCTCCGCCCTTTACCACCGGCTCGGTATCGAACGGGATCGAGTTCTTATTCACGGTGATCCCGGCGCGATCCAGGGTTTCCTGCGCCTGCTTCCCGTTAAGTCCTTTCGATCGAAGGTCGACCAACATCAGATGATTGTCGGTGCCTCCGGATACGATACGGAAGCCCTTGCGTTCCAGGCTGGCTGCCAAAGCTTTGGCGTTGCTCCTGATCTGTTGCTGATAATCACGAAACGCGGGTTGCAGCGCCTCATGGAAACAAACCGCTTTTGCCGCGATCACGTGCATGAGAGGACCGCCCTGCACTCCAGGGAACATCAAGCTGTCAATCGCCTTAGCCTGTTCCGGTTTGCACATGATAATTCCCCCTCTTGGTCCGCGCAGACTCTTGTGAGTTGTTGAGGTCACAAAATCAGCAATTCCAACAGGCGAGGGATGAATGCCAGCCGCCACCAACCCCGCAATGTGGGCAATGTCGACAAACAGGAGCGCGCCAACCGCATCGGCGATCTCTCGCATCTTTTTGAAATCAATAATTCGCGAATAGGCAGACGCTCCGGCCGTGATCATCCGTGGCCGATGCTCTTCGGCCAACCGGGCAAGAGCTCCGTAATCGATACGCTCCGTTTCCCGGTCGACTCCATAATGCGTCACTTCATAAAAGCGACCCGAAAAATTTGCCTTATTTCCATGGGTCAAATGGCCCCCATGTGACAGGTCCATGGTTAAAATGCGGTCTCCCGGTTTGAGTGCGCTAAAGTAGACCGCCATATTTGCCTGGCTTCCGCTATGCGGTTGCACATTGACGTGTTCCGCTCCAAACAGCTTCTGCGCCCGCTCGATCGCCAATCGCTCGACCTGGTCGACGAATTCGCACCCGCCATACCAGCGGCGACCCGGGTAGCCTTCCGCATACTTATTCGTCAGGACCGATCCTTGGGCTTCCATCACCGCACGGCTAGCAAAATTCTCCGAAGCGATCAGTTCGATGTTCTCGAATTGCCGCTGCCGCTCCCGTTCGATCGCGTTAAAAATTTCCGGATCGACTTGATCCAAGGATTGATTTCCGGGCTGGTCGTTCATTGCGCCCGATGTCAGCCTCTCGTTAATTCCCTCGCTCATTATAAATTCCAGTAAACCCGGCAGCGCATTTTGGATCGTATCTCGCGCTTCCTCATACGCGTCAATACCCAGTCCGATCGGGTCAGCGATATCGAACGATGCGGCGCCAGGTTCAAATTCCCGCAACAAATACGTCTTCTCCGCCGCCTCCGGATACTGATAAAAAATAGAATCCAGATGGTTCCGCGTCATCGCAATAATCCAGGTGGCTTCCTGGACAAGCTTTTCAGTGAGCGGCTTACTTCGAGTGCCCGAGATATCGATTCCCTTCTTTGCCAGTACTTCGACGGCGTCGGGACTCGGGCTTTGCCCGGGATACGTACTCACACCGGCTGAAGACACCTTTAGATCGGGCCGGCCCGCAATCATTTTGCGGAAAAGACCCTCTGCCATAGGACTTCGACAGACGTTCCCAGTACAAACAAATAAGACCGTTCTTTGCAGACTCAAAGTCCGGGAAACTGCCATGCTCACTTGGGCAGATCAAGGGCAGACGGGGTGGAATGCGGATTGCCGATTGCGGATTCTGAAATACTTACGGCGGCAAGGATCTGAAGGAACTCACGGGCGCATCAGCTCAATTGAAAAAACGCAGTCGCTACCCCCTCTGCGTACACCCTTTATTTCTGTCACGCATTGGGAACGCAACGGGAATCGCGGCGGAGGATTGAGGACTCGAGCTAACGAAGAATGGTAGCAAGATTACCGCTTGAGCGGCCTGATTGAAGGAGATAGCATTTGCCGGTTGAATCCAGTATCCGCTTACGATTACATCCAGGCACTCTATCGATTGTGTCTTGTTCAATCGGGTTCCGATACAGCAGCCGAGAGCGCCGTTCGCGATATCCTGGTTGAAGCCTTCAAGACGGCTGATCGCGATTTAGCGAAAGTTGATTTCGACGGTCTTTTTCGCGCAGCGTTTCAGCGTCGCGATTCCTACGCTAAAACAGCGAATAACCAGCTAACCGATTGGCCGCGAGTTCTTCACTCTCTTCCCGAGCCCCAACGTTCCACCCTAACTCTGTTTTATTTGGAAATCTTGCCTCTTGCTTTTGTTGCCGAGATTACTAGCTCGTCGATTGAACAGCTGGCCGACACGATCCGAGAAGCGCGTTCGGCGCTCGCCAGGCCTCGCCCATAGCACCATGCCAAGCAGACTGTTTCCGCTTATTCGACCGGTTTACGAAAATGAGCCCGAGCTTGAATTGGCCAGCACCGAGGCCAGAAACAACGCCGAGCTGAGTGTAGTCCTGGAACGTCAGATCGCCTTCGATAATGAAATTGTCGATCAGCTTCGGATGCTCGCGCTCAGTGATGCTCAGATCGAGAAGCTTGAACGTTCGTTAGCCGAAGACTACGGCCAGCCCGCCCAGCCACCCATTATCACGGCTCCGGCGACCGCTCAGCTCCCGGGCCCTATCGGATCCGGCAGAGCAGCTCAGACCGTGGCGCAACCAGACCCGGAAAAGAAACCGGAAGAAGAGGAGGAAGAGGAGCAGCCGCGCGCGCGTCCGCTCACGATCTTTTTCGCCATCGGGGTTGGATTAATCGCCACTATCTGCCTCATCGGCTATATCGTCTGGGACCAGATGAATTCGTTCCAGGGGGCAGATCGCATCACCGATCTCCTGAACTCCGCAAACGGCCTTACCGGCGACGAGTTCGAGGCTGTGCAGACCACCACTGACTCTTTGAAGGATTGGTTTCTGCTCAAGAACGAACACTTTACCGTGCCGAAAGAGTTTGCGGCCACTCGAACGATCGCGTGTCGGGTGTTTCAATTCCACAATGCCGACGTGGGCCAGGTCATGGCCAAAGACGACCGGGAACTGCTCTACTTTTTGTTCGATTCGGCCGATCTCGGTGTGCAACTTAAAGGGGGGAAATGGGAAATCGTGGAGGGTGAACGACTCGTCGGTGGGGTCACCGTAGTCGAAGGCACCTGCTTCGTTGTCGCTTTTCGAGGCAAGCACGATGAAATGCAGACTTATTTGGCCAAGAGAGCAACGTCGGCGAATCAGTAACCGATGAGAAGTGATTGGTGACCGGCGGTTAGCCTACTCCAACGATCCTCCAGACCGTTTTAAAAGCGCGAAATCCGTGATCCCCCTCTCACCTCTCACGATCCGCATTCCCTGCGCTGACAGCGCTATCATCGGCGCTCCAGAGCCGCCGCACCATCGCGTGATAGGGCCGGGCGACGATATACCCGACGCAGTTGGGCTTTCCGCAGTTACACGGAAACCGGGTCACTTCGGTTGGCTCGAATCCGTAATCGATGGTGATTTCTTCATTCCGTGCGATCGAGCGTGAACTTATGATCATCGGGACACCTTCCCGGTATTCGAAATATGCTGAGGGATCACAAGAGTAGTTGAAAAAGCGGCCAAGACCATTGCCGGTTGAACCGTCCAACACTCTTCCGTCTGGCAACTCGAGCAAATTCCCGTTACCAGCCGCTAACTCAAGTTTGACCTGCTCTGGACTCAAAATCTTGCCTTCGTAATGGGCAAGAACCTGGCCGACAGCGATCAATCGATTCGCGAACACTCCAATACCGTGAATATTAGAATTTCTCGTAGAGACATGCTTTCCTTCCCACCAGCGGAGGTGTATACTTCTGAACATGGTCGAAGTCCTCGGTATCTTGGGCTTCCTTGGTTGGCTATTCCTGGTTTTCTGTGAATGGCTAAGCCACCTGCCGGTCTTTGCCGCGTTGGTGGTCGGCGCAATCGCGGCACCGATTCTGGCTGTGGCTGACTTCCGAAAAAATCTTCGCAAACTACAGCTACCAGGCCTCTACGCAAATCGTGAACCCATACCGCCGGAACGCTTTTCCTGGCTGCTCCGGCGAGGATGGTTGCACCGATCAATCGGGTGGTCTTTCGTGATGGCGGTCGGTGGATGGTACAACGCGGCGACTCTACCCGCATCGCTTTCCTTCGACGCCGAATCCGTCGTCGGATGGATCAACGCCATCGTGGGTATTGCCGGTTCCGCACGTTTCTTCAGTACCTCGGTGCTTTTCTTGCACGCTGCACAGTGGTTTGACTCAATGAGCCCGAGCCTCATCGGCTTTCTCCGGCTGCTCATGTATCGTCTCTCTGATAATTACGAATACCTCGGCCACCGCAAAACCGATCCGGAACGGGAAAAGGTATACTAACCCGTATCCGGCGAGCGCAGCGCCCGTACTCTCGCCGGTCCGGGCCTCATCCAAGTTACTCCGTGTGCACCGTCTCCCATATAATGATGACGTCGTTGCATTCAAAATGGGCCACTGATAAGGCAGCGGTTCGAGCCGGACTGGCGGAAGGACGGGAGCATATCTGAATCGATGCGTAACCGATCCGGCAGCGCCCATTCGCGTCAACGTAGGGTTTAGAAGTATGCGCTGAGGACTCGTCCCGCAAGGGACCCGATGACCTCCGACCTTCGCGATCGTGATCGCGACCTCTTATGTTGACTCGTATGGACAGTCGCCGGCCCATTTTCAACGCAACCTCCGGGCCGGACGAGATCACCATTATATGCGAGATGGTGCACTAGCTTGCCCAACGATCGCCGTAGCAACGCTCGGAGTATCTATCACTCTACCCAGCCTGGGTATTGGATGAATACTGCAGAAAATATTTCACTCTGATTCGGGAATATTAGAAAATGCCCGTTCTCTATTCTGGGCAAGCCAATAGCATTTTAGGCGATGCAGCATTCTACGATCTGAAGGTCTACTTCGATAAAATATGCAAAAGGCGCGTGTGCTTATACTCGGTAGAGGATTTGGCGGTGTCTATACTGCCCTTGAATTCGAAAAGCGTAGTGATCCTGATTTTGAAATCACCGTTGTCAGCGAATAAAATTTTTCCTCTTCACACCGATGTTGCACGAGGTCGCTGCCAGCGACCTGCTGCGCGCCAACACCAAAGTAACCGCGGTCGCCTCACGAGAGATAACACTGAGCGACGGTACTTCGATTACAAGTTTTACACTGGTTTGGACCGCTGGCTCTTCGCCCCACCCGCTGTTGGACCAACTTAATCTGCCAAAAGAGCATGGACGCATCAAGGTCAACGCCAACCTGGAAGTGGCAGGGATGCAGGGCACCCACAAATTTTCTGCCGTTCCAACAAACTGCTGAACCGGCCGGCGGTGCATGATAAACCCAGATCCAAGGTCTTTTGATCATGCCGGCTGGCAGCGCCAATTCCGCTTCCACTTCGGCGCGCGAGACCGCGCCATCCCACCAGGGACAGATCGTCAAGAGAGCGCCGGAGAGTTCTACACTGATGCCGTCAAGAAAGAGATTTGCGGCTTTCGCGTCGTAAAGCCAACCTGCTACCGCTTCGCCGGCGGCATTGCGGCTGTCCAGATCGTGATTGCCTGAGCACACGACCACTCTGGTCTCCTGTAGGAGACGATAGAGATATTTCTCGATCACCGCGATTTGAATGTCAGGGTCCAGCGCCGAACTCAGATCGAGTAAATCACCACCGATGATAATCGGATCGTACTTAGTCGCGTTGGCCATCACCCAATCAAACTGTTTGAGCGTGTAATGCAGGTCGGCGACAAAGAGCATCTTCATGCAACGCCAGGAACTATGCCCAAAACCAGCGCTACGTGTCGATATTCGATCAGACGGCCGCCTCCGCTTGTTATTTGCCGCCGCGATCGAAACGGATGCTTCGTAATAAACTGCTGATCGCCGTTGAGCTATCCGCAGCTATTATCGATTTTCCTCGTCTCAATCGCATCCTTGCCATTCTCCATTTTCCCACTATTTTCCTCGACTCGATCAGACGGAAGGGTGGCAGAGTGGTCGAATGTACCTGACTCGAAATC
>DATNNZ010000378.1:0-2667 GCA_035601575.1 Chthoniobacterales bacterium | reverse complement strand
CGCGCCGGCCCGCGCAGTCGTCAGTTCATTATTGCCGAGATTTTCTTTCGGAAGAATTTTCGGCGCAAAAACCCAAATTATTGGCGCGCAATAACAAGAGTTGGATGCGGGTGTTCTGTTAACGCATTCGGCGCCGCCGAGTACCGCATTTCGCGGCCAAACTAACATCATCTGGCAGAACCCGACCATGACCCGAGACGACGTGCTTGTCTGGCTTTCGCTTGCCTGGTTTGTCACCCTCTGCGGTGCGGCGATCTATGTATTTTATGCGCTTTGATGGCCAAAGCCGTTAACCCGAATCCCTTAACGTTGTGGTCTCTGCCAACTCGCGCGATCCGATTCTTCAGTATCTGTTATTGTTGCCTAAGGATGCGATCGAAAATCGCGACAAAGCGGTTCTGACTCCGGCTCAAATTGCGGAAGCCGAGAGGCTCGCACGCAACTGGAAGCCGACCCGGCTGCCAAATTAGAAGATCCTTCATGTTTTTAAGTGGCTAGGCCGGTTGGTCAGCGAGCGATGAAAGCCGATCGAAATCCGAGGGGTCAAACTGGTGCCCGGCTGAATCGGTAATGTGAACTTGCCAGCCCAGGCTTTCCAGCACGCGTGCCTTGTCGACGGCAACCGCCGGGCTGATCCGAACAGTTACGATCCTCTGGCCGTTTTTGGATGCGTGAATGGTGAATGTCATGGCGTCCTCACCGAACACAAACATACACGACTTTAAACCTGTTCGGAGGTGACGTAATGGCGCAGGAAGATCGCGATCTCGGGCTTGTGGACCGCGTGTATGTTAGGATGCGTACAATTTCAAATTCCCGTTGCCCGTTCGACACATTGGAAGAAAATCGAATGATGCGATGGGAAACAGGTGTTCCCCCGTTGGACACAGGCCCTCCCGCGGCTACGCTCATAGTATTACAAAATGCTTTTTGTTTGCGGGCATGCCATGAGTTTTCAGGTTACAATCCTGAAGGTTTTGGCTGGGCACCCTGAAGGTCGCGCCTCGCTGGCCGATCTCAGGCGCGCTGTAGCAATTTTGATTTCTAGCGGATCAGACTGGACCGACCGTACCAAGCGCTTGGCGGCGCGTGCTCCTGGGCTTGATATCTTTGCTCAAGCGCTTGTTCTACGCGACAATAGCGGCTGGCAAATCACTGATGCCGGTCGAGCGTTGCTCGCATCTGTCGAAAAGCCCGCCCCGGTGATGGCCACCAGCGATCAAGGTCCGAAAGCCACGCCCATCCGATATCCTCTGCGCCAGACGACATGGCAGGGCAGACGTAGTCCATCGCAGGGCACTACCAACGTGAATTGCGCAGGAAACCCGGTTTGGTTCAACACTGTGAGCGCGGCTCCGGTAAGCGACAGGTCGCGAACCTTGCATTCATTAGCGCCGTCACCGAACTCAATCGTTCCAGCTTTCAAGACACGGTAGCGAGGTGCGATCCGAGTTTCGACCATTGAGCAGGCCCTAGCCGAACGACCTAGCGATTTGAGAGAGCATGGAAAGGGCCGGTAGGGGTTTATTCGAACGCAACGCCGATCCGTTTCTCGTTCCGCCACACAAGGCGGCAGAGCGTCCGGTGTCCGTCCGATATTACGGCTAGGGTGAAGAGCTCTGGGATTTCAGCCGTGCTTGTTACGTCGAGCATCGCCCCCGCGTCCGACATATTGCGAACCATGCAGGGGATCGTGCTGCCCCCGAACTCAATCGTTGCAGGCCTCAAAATGCGATGACGTGCGGCAGTGCGCTGATCCATCGACGTTCCTCGGGTGAATGCTAAATCCCGAAACGTTCTCATTTGGTAAATTAGGACATTCCGTGATTCAACTTAGGACACTTACGGTTAAATACGGACACCACCCGCCATCGAGGTGCTGGCCGAATTAGCCACTCGCAGACTCAAGCAGGCCACTAGTGAAAGACCCCACCGGATGCAGCTCGAGCAGGGTTTCTTCTCAATAAGAAGTGCGCCTCAATAAGAAGTGCGCCCCCGAGAAGAGCGCGAAAAGCAGCCTATCTGCGGATTATCTAACGATTGCCTAGGAACAATCCTCGAATCTTACGATTGATGGGAGGAGGGAACGCTGGCGCGGCTTAAAGCGCCGAAAGAGTCTTAATCGATCCCACCATCGCTGCTCATCGGGGGCCGCATCGTCAAAACAACCGGCGACAGCATGCCGGTGCTGCATTCAATTCAATGCACGTATCGATTTTGCAGATTTGCTTCACCCCACAAGCGCTACATTTCGGAACGCCTTCACAAGCGATCGTTCCAGCTTTCCGTCCATATCACACAGGAACTTGTAGGCGTCTTGGCGGGGCATTACCGGTCTATACGGCCTCGACTCAATAAGAGCGGCGAAGATATCGGAGATCGTCAGCAATCTTACCAGATCGGAAATCTCCGGCGCTGTCAGTGCGTCGGGATAACCAGAACCGTCCAGATATTCGTGGTGGTGCCTCACTGCGTCAAGAATCTCCGGGCTAATGTCTGAACTATCCTTCAATAACTCATATCCGATAACCGGATGGCGTCTCATGATCTCGTCTTCACCTGGGTCAAGGCATCCGGGCTTGTCGAGAATCGATAAGGGAATGTGGGCCTTCCCGATGTCATGGAGGGTTGCTGCTAATCCGAGTCGCCTTACGTCCAGACTGGCAA
>DATNNZ010000377.1:0-5126 GCA_035601575.1 Chthoniobacterales bacterium | reverse complement strand
CTCCCTTTAGATCGAGCAGCCCGTCGTATAGGATAACTTGTTCCATCCCCTCCCTAGAACGCGCAACTCCGGATATGGACGGATAACGACCGATGAAGACCCGTAAACTTTCAGAAATTAGAGCTTCTTTTCCGGGCCTTAAGTGGGCGTAGCCTTTATCTTCCCAGGGAGTTTAACGGCTTCGAGCCCCGTTAACTCCGGTAGGCCTAGGTGAAAAGACGAGTTTTACGAGCCTAGAATACAGTTTAGCGTTATCTTAAAGTTAGCGGCTGGCCGGAAATCAGCGTACAGGTAGTGATGCCGCGTCATCGCCCTGTTCTCTTCCAAGTAAAGCACTCCGAAAAGCCGTTTCGCGGTCGTCATTGGTACGTGTGGGGTTTTACCGGAGATAAGCGTATCCAACTTTGGTTTAAGTCGGAGAAAGCGGCAAACGCAACTGCAGACGCTCGCAATGCGGATATTAAAGCGCACGGAACCCAGGTCTCTCTTTCTCCGGTTGCTAGGATACAAGCCATAGATGCAGCTGAAAGACTAGCACCCTACGGTAAGAGCATTTCCGATGCGGTTTCGTTTTACACTCAGTATTTAGACCGGCAGGCTTCCTCGATCTCGGTAGCGGAACTTTGCGACCGAGTAACCGAGGAATTCCAACGCCGTTTAGACTGCCGGGAAATCCAGGACCGACATTTCGGATCGATGAAGGAGACCTTGAAGAAGTTCCGTGGGCGGTTCGCCGAAACTCCGGTCAAGCTTCTGGAAGGGACAGAAGTAAAGTCTTGGCTCGCCGCGCAACCTTTAGCCGTTAAGACCCGTAATCGGCATCTTGGCTACATCGGAAATATCCTCGGGATCGCCCAAGAATGGAATCTCTTAGACGGCGATCCGTTCGCCAAAGTCTCCACTTTTAACGATCCGAGCGCTAAAACGACCCAGGTGGCTATCCTTACGCCAGAGAAAATGGAGAAGTTCCTGAAAGTCGCGGACACGGATTTCCTACCTTTCTTTGCTATGAACGCGTTTACCGGACTCCGACGCTCAGAAATCATCCTGCTCGATTGGTCGGAGGTAAAGTTGGACCGGTCGCTTATCGATCTTCCCTGGCACAAATCGAAGAACGGGAAACGAAAGCTGATCGACGTACCCGAGAACCTTGCCGCTTGGTTAAAGCCACACGAACAGAACGAAGGTTCTGTGATGCCCCACAAGAAACTACAGCTCGCTTTCGAAAACGCGACGCAGAACTCCGATAACCGTCCCTGGCACCAGAACGCCCTACGCCACTCTTTCTGCTCGTACGCGGTAGCTTCTAAGGGGTTCGAGTGGAGCGCGGTTCAGGCGGATCACTCCGTCGAAATACTACGGAAGGATTACTGGGAAGTGGTTACGAAAGAAGACGCCTTAAAATATTGGGCCATTCGTCCCTGACGCCCGTTCTACGGTAGCGTCCGTCTGGCATCCATAGAAGGCGGGACATCCAGGTGGTGCTCCGTTTTCTTTATAACCCACGAAGCTGGGGGCGTTTTCTTTCACTCTTTTCTTTGATTGTCGCGCTCACATTCGGTACTCTAGGGAATCTAGTGGCGGAGTAACAGGTACAACGCGACGAATAGCAAGACGTTCGCTCCGATCGTGATTACGGCGATGAGTTTCGGCTTGGTCGGCATACGACTAATTCAGTGAGGGGTTGTCGTCGGAAACTGTGAGTATTTGCTTAGCCAGAGTCAAGGCTTCGGACAACAGCATCGGTTCGTCTGTAACGAATAAATTGTTAAGAAACAAATAGTACAGTTTGCCGCACTCGATGCGGAATTCAGCTTCGAGCAGATAGAAGCGTCTTAATTCCTTCCCCTCGTTCTTCCCCAATCCAATCTCGCATTGAAGCTCGTATCCATCGGCATTCTTTCTCGTATTCTGGCTGACGAATCATGAATCGTAATCCGTGATATCGTGAATGTTCTCTCGATCCAGACCGTCGCCAGGAAAGCGGATGATGTACGTTCGCAAACTCCGTCGTCTTTTACCTGGCCTCAATTCCAAGCACAACTTGAGTTTAACCCGGTCACCCTTGCGCGGGCGTTCGTATTTGGGTGGACACGGAATAACCCGTCTTGGCTATGAGGATAACATAGAACCAGGCGATGGCTGGGGAACGCCGGTCAGAATTTATCCACCGAGGGACAGGAGTTTGCATTGCTCAGTTCCAAAAAGAATACGACAAGCCTTTACTGAGGCTCGCATTTGCCTTCGCTCCAAGGCTCCGACTGCTGCCGCGATTATGTGTCGAAAAACCTTGGAAGGTGTTTGCTCGGAGCACGGAGTAAAATCGGGCACACTGGCCGCTCAATTAAAGAAACTGAAAGAGAATGGGGTCATCGAGGGCAGGCTGTTTGAATGGGCGGAGGCATTGAGAACGATTGGCAACGAAGCGGCTCACGGAGTCGAGTTCGTGGTATCGCCAGAAGATGCTCAGGATACGCTCGAATTTACCGAGGCGCTGATTGAGTATGTATTCACCTACCGGGACAAAATCGAGAGTTTCAAGAAGCGCCGAGCGAAGGCATCTTCGCCATCAGACAAAGAGCACACGCTATAAAGTGGCCTTGCGCTATAACGGCTTATCGCGATTGGGCAACCTCGCTGGTCATCAAGTGTGTGCGAGTGATGAGGGTCCATCTTCCGTAATCCGTAGCAAAGGTCTTTGCCGAACCAAAATTAGGAGTCTGCCGCAGAAAAATTACTAGAACACCATCTGTAGTGTCCTGCAGCATGTCAGCATACCATATATAGTTGATCCGCTGCAAAACAGTCGTAGGGTGAGGCTAAACCTTAACCAATCCGATGAAACACATTGAAAAAGTTTTTCGACCATTAGAGAGCGAATTAAGAGCCTACTACCCTGTGGAGTTTTCCCTCTTGCGCGGCTTAAAGGGCTTTTACGAGGAGGGTGGGAAGCTCTGTCTGGAAGCACCCAGAAATAGCGCAGCTGCTGTTTACTTCGCCAGCGAGCCGTTTCAAGCCTATCTCAAAGACTATTCAGAGAGAAACGGCGACGAGGTTTTCCTGAAAGTGACCTGACCTGCGGAGGCGTCACTCGGGGTCACTAGGGGTGAAAAAGCCGGGTGCTCGCGGCTATTCCGTACCGACGGTCGATTGCCCTTTTTCCGCTTGCGACTAGAAAAGCGGGCGGCAGCTGGTTAGTCGCTCGTTTGCTTGCCGACTTGGCATCGATGTTGCCGACCGCTGCTGAGGGGACTCTGCCTGGAGAACTAGTCGAAATTTACGACAGCGTTCTTCGTCAAGCGGGTGCCACTGATCCTAAAAGGTGGCAGAATGAACTACGCCCGGTTTTGAGCCTGGTGGCCGCAGCCGGAGTAGGACCGATTTTACCGCTCCAACTGCTGTGCGCGGCGAGTGGAAGAATCGGCGGGCCTTCTCGACCGAGCAGAGTGTGGGACATTTTGGTTGATGTCCGAGGTTTTGTGGTCCGTGGCAGGCCCAGGGCGGAACCTGAGTAGAAACACAAGTCAAATACGTTCAGTTAACACCGGGGGTGGGCCGGGCCACTGATCCAGCTTCGCAAGCTGTCACGAGCCGTACAAACGGCTTTCGTCAGGTGTACCGAAATCCCATCACAAGGTGTTGCAAACGCGCCTGAATTGATCGTCACGCTGCCTCGCCGGCCAACGGACAAGGGCCGCCGGCTGACCCATGCGACCATTGACCGATCGCGAATCACGCTGCTGCGCTGACATCGGTCAACTCTGGTGCGGACGCGGGCGATTGAAGCACGAGGCCGGGCTCGGCTTCGACCACCGGGCGCAGCTCAGCGAATGCTTGGCGCAAATGCCGTAAACGATCCAGATTGAACTCTACCGGGTGAGTGCGATCAAACTCGAAGGGAGTCCTAAGCGGCAGAACCTGCACCAAAGTTGAATCCTTCATCATGTTATTAATGCTAACAGGCGCACCCCACGGAAGTTTGAAGTGTGCCTGAAACAGATCAAGCGAACGTTTGATCCGACGAAGCAACAGCGCGTATTAACGAATGGGCAACAGTGGAAGGCGTCATTGCCAAGGTTTTCACTTCCGAAAGCGGGAACACGTTCCTCGATATCGGGGCAGCTTATCCGAACCAGAGTTTTACCGGCTGGATTCCGAATTCTTCGCCCGTCGAAGACTCCGCTGAACACGAAATGTACTCGTATGCATAGATTCCTAATGGCCTTTGAAAAGTTGGCTATTACAGCACTCAACCTCGCGGGTGTCTGGGCATTTTTCCAGATGATTGCTGACGCCTTTGAGTTTGCCGATCGAGATTACGATTGGAATAATCCCCGCGGTTCCTTTCGGATGACTCCCACCCATTGGCTGTATTTCGGGAGTCTGTTCGGATTCGGAGTACTCTTTATAATCTTCTGCGCTGTGACAACACACCCGCACTCCCCTGTTAATTAGACATGCCCTCTTTACTGTTCGGGATCGTCATCGGCTTTGGATTCATCTTCTGGATTTCTTTCCAGAACCCAAGCACCCCGCCGGTCGCCACTAAGCCGCCGTCTCATCGGCGGCAGTCAAACGCGCATGGAGGACCAAGGTTTCGGTACGAGGAGCCGGGCGCAAATCTCGGTAATCTCCCATTTCGGAGGGAAAAAGGGTTGCGGGAGATTTCGAACCTTGGCGGGATCCGGGACATACAAAGTCTTGATCCGGGTTGCCAAAATCACATTTCAGGACTCGAAAATTGTTGAAGGCCAAATACGGATTTCTCGCCCCCCGGGGGACTTGATCGTAGCGGCGTGCTCCAACTCGGGCGGAAGCCGAGAGTGATTCTTCCGGCGATCAAACCTTCAGCACCACTTCTTTCGGATTTTTGTCGTCGCGCCAGCCGAGAAAGGTTGTCTAGCACAACACTTCGCACACTTTCCCACGGATGATCAAAGCTCCAGCGGACAATTGTACCCTTGCCGCCATCCGAAACGGAAACGTGATCCACGTTCTGGCAAGATTACTGGTAATTCTCACAAACATTGTTTATCATACGTTTTTTGAAAAAGTGTTGAACCATTTCAAAAGAGATGCGTATTCTCGGGAATTGCTCTCCCCCCTGAGAAAAAGAATCAACCGGT
>DATNNZ010000376.1:0-10522 GCA_035601575.1 Chthoniobacterales bacterium | reverse complement strand
GGTCTGGAACCGATTCCGCCGCGTCAGCACTGACGGGTTACCTTCCGGAGCCGGATTATAGTCCCCGCTCATCCACCCTCCTGTCGGGGATCTTTAAACCAGTTCATTTCGAGGCACTCGCGTAAAGCCATCCGTGCTCGGTGTAACATAACCCAAAGATTGCTTGGCGAAATATTCAAGTCTCGGCAGATCTGCTCGGTTTCCATTTCCTCCATTTCTCGGAGCATGAACACGTCTGCTACTCGCTCGGGAAGCTTTGATAGACAGTTTCTAAGCGTTTCCCAGAACTCCGCCCGATGCATTACGACCTCAGCCTCGGGCTCCCATTCGAGCGGACCATGTTCATGGTTCCAAAAGCCTTGTGGGACAAATTTGTGAGAGAGTTCATCATTGAGGAACTCCAGATCGGTAAAAGAGGTCTCTCGTCCGATCTTTCGAAAGTGATCGCAGATCTTGTTCTTTAGGATACCACAAAGCCAGGTTCGTTCAGACGATTTGCCGCGAAAGGAACCGGAGGTTCTGACCGCGGCAAGGAACGTTTCCTGGACCAGATCTTCCGCTATCTCGGGTCGCCGCACGCGAAGGAGAGCATATCGGTAAAGGTAATCACCATGCTCCTCAACCCAACGCTCGGGATCGACCCTGGCGGCGGCAGCGGGTGTCGCACCCTTCGATTTTGGGAGATCGCATCTTCATCGAGTAACTTAGCGCGGAGAATATTCCACCAAGCGCTCCCTGAGGCTGGAGCGTCACGCTACCCGAATGGGGACACCTCGTCTTCGGACCGTTTGATTTCGAATCGGTGATCTGCCAAGATTGATCTGATTGGTTTGGCAGAATAAATGCTCCCGACCGCATATGAAGTTTGCGAGGAACTCAGTCGAACGCCGCTTTTTGTTTTAAGCCACGGAAACCGTCGCAGCGATCATCAGCCGGTTCTCTTGAAGTATCCTGGCGCTACGCCGTTTGGCGCCACCGATGAATTATTGCTAGAACGGGAATATGCGCTGCTGCATTCACTAAATTGTGCAGGCGTTCCAAAGCCGATCGAGTTTGTTCGGCGTCGAGGCCAGTGCTGTATAGTGTTCGAAGACCAGGGCCAGCGACCGTTGACTAGTCAGACGCCAAACCTTCTCGCTTTAAGTCTTACGCAGTTTTTTGATCTGGCGATCTCGCTCTGCGCGATTGTTAGCGAATTACACCATCATGAAGTAATTCATCGCCAGATTCAGCCACGCCATGTCTTTCAGCATCCTGAAACTGGTGAGGTAACGCTATTTGGTTTTGAGTTCGCCACGACTGGCGATCGTGAGAGCTTTGGCGCTCCGGCGATTCCCCTGGTAGCGGATCTGCTCCCGTATGCCTCACCCGAGCTAACTGGCCGAATGAATCGGAACGCGGATTATCGAACGGATTTCTATTCGCTCGGTATGACCTTCTATGAATTGCTTACCGGCCGGTTACCCGTGAGTTCGAGCGATGCGCTGGAGATCGTTCATTGGCAGCTAGCATGTACCCCGGTTCCGCCACACGAGATCGACAAACGACTGCCAATCATACTGTCGGAGCTGGTGATGAAATTGTTATCGAAGAACGCTCCTCAACGCTACCAAAGCGCACTTGGTCTCCGAGTGGATCTCGAGCATTGCCGCCGAGACTGGATCGTCGGACAGCAAATCGCGTCATTTCCGCTTGCGCAACAAGATATAGCGAACCGTTTTCTTCTTCCGCAGAAGCTTTACGGCCGTGAAGGAGAAGCCGAAAAGATGCTCTCGATGTTCGATCGCGCAAGCACCGGTGAGGGGTTGCTCATCCTGGTAGCAGGATATTCCGGAGTGGGAAAAACCTCCTTCGTCCAGGAACTGTATCGACCAATTGTTCGTCGGCGCGGGTATTTTATCACCGGCAAGTTCGACCAGGTCGTCCGCGCGATTCCCTTTGGCGCCATATTCCGCGCATTTGGAGAGTTAGTTGATCAACTCTTAGCCGAAAGTGAGGAGTCACAACGAGAATGGCGACGACGAATCCTCACCGCGCTCGGCTCGAATGCTGGCGTAGTCGCTGAGGCGGTCCCGCGCGTACGATACCTTATTGGCGAACATGAGGCCCCGCCCCCGCTCGATCCAACCGAACGGGAAAACCGCTTTAGACTTGTCTTTCAAACTCTCCTGGGAGTGGTCGCGACGAAGGAGCATCCGTTAGTGATTTTTTTGGACGATTTGCAATGGGCGGATCCTGCTACCCTGCATTTGCTAGACTGCTTGCTCACGCACTCCGAGAGCCGCCATCTGCTAATCATCGGTGCATATCGCGACAACGAAGTGGATTCAGCCCATCCGTTAACGCGGATGTTCCTGCTTCCTGAGCAAAACGACGAAACAAGTCGGATCAAGCGGTTAAAACTGGGGCCACTTGATTTGAGAGCTCTGGAACAATTCATCCACGACACGCTCCACCGCGATCGCACGGAAATCGCACCGCTTGCTCGGCTGGTTAAGGAGAAGACCGACGGGAATCCTTTCTTTGTCACTCAGTTTCTCAAGTCGCTACATCAAGAACGCCTGGTGCAATTTGACGAAGCAAAGAACCGTTGGACGTTCCGCATCGAAGCAATCGCAAACGCGGCGATTACGGATAACGTGGTCGATCTGATGACCGCAAGGATTCACCAACTCTCGGTTCCGGCCCAAGAAGTAATCACGCTCGCCGCCTGTTTTGGGGACTACTTCGATCTAGCAACCCTAGCTGGAATTCAGCAAAAGCCGATTGAGACAACCGCGGCTAATTTACAGGAAGCAATCGACCAAGGATTGATTCTCCCGCTCAACCGCGCCGGGCTGCAAAATCGAGAGACGCCGGTTTTCACCTTGCTTCATGACCGGGTCCAACAAGCAGCCTACGGATTGGTGTCATCTGATCGTCGCGAGCAATTGCATCTGCGAATCGGACGTCTGCTGCTGACTCGTGGTGAAGGTAATGCGCCCGAAGAAGAGCTTTATAGCATTGTCTCTCACCTCAATCTGGGACGCGGTCTCATCGCTGATAGCCGGGAACAATTCCAGCTCTCGCGCCTGAATTTTGATGCTGGCCGCAAAGCTAAAGTATCCACCGCCTATCAGGCCGCACGTGACTATTTTAGGATCGCAATGGAACTTTCTCCGCCCGAGGGCTGGGAAAAAGACTATGAATTCATGCTCGCACTCCACTTGGATGCGGCGGAATGCGAATACCTCTGTGGAGACATTGAGCGGGCCGAACAAGATATAACCGAGCTGTTGGCTCGTGCCCGTACCCGAGTCGATAAGGCGCGGATCCACCGCATGAAAATCGTGCGCTACGAGTATTTGTCGCGATATAGCGAAGCAATTCGCGTAGGTCAGGAAGCCCTCGCACTGTTTGGTCTGATGTTTCCCGACTCGCCGGAAGATCGAGCGAGCGCGTTGGACGCCGAGCTGACTGCAATTGCGGAACTAATTGGGGCGCGCAGCATCGAATCGCTCATCGAGCTGCCGGTCATGAGCAACCGGGAGACTTGTGCCGCAATGCAGCTTTTAGCAAGCCTGCACACACCCTGTTACCTATCTGCAGACAAAATCCTTACACTGCTAAACACAGCCTTGATGGTGCGACTCTCGCTCACCCACGGTAACATCAATGAGTCCGCCCTCGCTTATGTCCTATATGGAATGATGCTCGGCCCAATCAAAGGGGATTACGCATCGGCGTATGAGTTTGGCTTGCTGGCGCTGCACCTGAACGAGCGCCTGCCCGATGCAGGGTTCCGCGCAAAAGTCTTAATGAATTTTTCGTGGGCGATCAGCATTTGGCGCAAACCCTTCGCCGATTCTTTTCCGTACATCCGAGAGACCGTGCAACTGGTCAACCAGACTGGCGTGTTCTCCGAGGCCGGATACGCGCTTTTTAATGCGGTCTATTTAACAATCCTAAGCCGCCATGATCTTGCCGCGGTGAAGCCGGCATGCGACGAAAACGTCGCCTTCCTCAAACGAGTCAAAATGGAGGCATTCGAAGACGCGCCACGCGTAATCCTCCAATGGGCCAGAGCCCTCCAGGGTTACACCGAGAGAGCAACCTCGCTTACGGGTGACGGCTTTGATGAAACTGCCTATTGCCGCACACACAAAAATCAGGGCTTGTTCGAAATGCTCTATCTTGTCCCGAAGCTCATGCTGTTTTATTCCTTTGAGGATTATCAGGCGGCAACCGAGATCCTAGGTGAGCTTGACCGGGTCTTGCGCGATTACACCGGTACAATCTGGGATGCGATTACCGTATTCTACCATGCCCTGCTTTTGACCGGACAAGCCGGCTTACGATCCGGTGCTCTCGACCAATCGCCAGATGTCTGGGCGAAACTCGATACGTTAAGCGCCAGGCTGCGCAATTGGGCGGATAACGCACCAGAAAACTTTCGGGCTCAGTCGCTCATCGTCTCGGCCGAGATCGCACGGGTACGTGGGAGTGACGCCGAGGCCCTCGATCTTTTTGGCTCGGCCCTGGACGTCGCGGCCGGCCAGGAATGTCCGCGCGAACTCGCGCTGGCCAATGAGCTCCTTGCCCGGTTCTGGAACCAACTCGGTCATCCAATCGTCGCATCTTTGTTTCTGCGTGCCGCAATTGATCGATACGCCGAGTGGGGCGCCATAGCAAAAGCGCGACAGTTGGAAGAAAAATTTCCGCATCTGCTTAAATTCACTTTTCTCGGAGAGTCGAAAGACATCACAGTTGCAGGCAGCCGAGGAGAGGCGGCGATCCCACTGGATTTTGCCACCTTGACAAAAGCAGCGCAGGCTATCGCAGGCGAGATCGAGTTCGATACGCTGCTGAAAACGCTCATCCAAATTTCTATCGAGAACGCCGGTGCTCAGCGAGGTATCTTCTTACAAGAGAGTGACGGTGAATTACGAATGATGGCAGAAGGCACGACTGATTCCGCTTCCCTGCTCGATGCCGCCCGGCCGGACTATGCTACTCAGTTGCCCCAGTCCATTACACAATACGTTCGAAAGACCGGCGAGAGCTTGGTCCTTGAGGACGCGGTGACAGATGTCCGGTTCGGCAACGATCCGTACGTAGCGGCGACTGGCACCCAGTCAGTTCTTTGTGTTCCCGTCGTTCACCAGGGAAAATCGGCTGGTATTCTGTATCTAGAGAACAACCTCGCGGCAAAGGCCTTCACCGCTGAGCGAGTTCGTGTACTTCATGTGCTCTGCGGCCAAGCGGCCATTTCTTTAGCGAACGCAAGTCTCTACGCCGAGATGAAACGGGAAGTGGCGCGCCGAAGCCAAGCTGAGAGCGAACTCCATCGTACACTCGCTGAATTGCACGATTTAAAGAACCGACTCGAAGCCGAGAACATTTATCTTCAGGAGGAGATTCGGCGCGAACATAACTTCGAGGAGATGATCGGCAACAGCCCCGCGTTGGTCGAAGTGCTGCGGAAGGTCGAAGTCGTCGCACCGCTGGATTCAACGGTTCTGATTCTCGGCGAAACTGGTTCCGGCAAAGAACTGGTTGCCCGCGCGATCCATGACCGGAGTTCGCGCAAAGGACGGCCCCTAGTGAAAGTAAATTGTGGCGCGATATCAGCTGGTCTGGTCGAAAGTGAACTCTTCGGTCACGTTAAAGGGGCATTTACCGGAGCGCTGACCAACCGAGATGGGCGATTCAAACTCGCTGATGGCGGCACTCTTTTTTTGGATGAAATCGGCGAACTACCACTCGACACGCAGGTCAAAATTCTCCGCGTATTACAAGAGCAAGAGTTCGAGCCGATCGGCAGTAGTCGGACAATTCGAGTCGACATACGCATCATAGCAGCAACCAACCGCGACCTCGAAGTAGCTATCCGCGAAATGCGTTTTCGGCAGGATCTTTTTTATCGGCTCAATGTCTTTCCGCTAAAGGTGCCCGCGTTGCGCGAACGGGTGGGCGACGTACGGCTCTTAGTGATGTTCTTTCTCGCCAAATTTAATAAGAAATTTGGCAAGAAGGTAGATCGCATCCCAGCGGAGGCTATGCAGCGTCTCGTGAATTACCATTGGCCTGGGAACATTCGCGAATTGCAAAACGTCATCGAGCGGGCAGTGATCTTGTCCAACGGCCCCATCCTCGTTCTGGATGCCGAATTTCACTTCGCTGCCAGGCCGGAGGCAGGGGGGCCAAACGCACTAGCGCATCCGGACCCATCGTTGAGCAGCGCAACCTCGTCGTTGGACGACATAACCAAGCGCCACATCCTGTCGGTACTGGCCCAGACTGACGGCATAATCGAGGGACCCAAGGGAGCTGCCAAGATTCTCGGCGTTCATCCCAATACCCTCCGTAGCCGAATGCAGAAACTTGGAATTATGCGACAGCCATCCTAGCCCGCAAATCTCACGCGTTAATCAGAAGCGACCCACTCATTGCGGGCTAGATAGCTGCTCCGGGAGCGGTGAGCAACCGGCCAATCTAACGTTGGCTTTCTGTAGAGCTGGTGAAGATTCAATCCTCGATATTCTGATCATAAAACTCCACAACAGGTACGAGTCGCGGACGCGAAGCTTCCCCGGCAAAGCTCGCAATTGGTTTCCAAGCCTTTTCAGATTGCGTTCCGCTCTCGCTGGCTTCGCTTAATGTTAACGGATCGCCATTGCGAAAGAGACTCCCGGAGATGTTTTCTAGCCCGGTGCAAGATAATCCACAGGTTCCGGTCTGAAATTTGCAGCGCCTGGCAGATTTCGCGCCCGCTCCAAAATCCCGACTCGTAAAGCTGATGGACTCTCGCCTCCCGAGGGGGCAATTTCTGCAGAGCGGCGTTGAGCGCCTCTCGTAATTCTTTCGATTCCAGTTCCGTTCGCGGATTGCAGGGAGGCAGCGTGAATCCAACAGTCGCAAAAGTAGCTGCGTCCGTCTCACGATAATCATCCATTGAAAGATTTCGGAAAAGGACGCGATTCCGACACGTGTTTCGCAACTGGTCACAGACTTTGTGATTCAGGATGCCAGTGAGCCAAGTTTTCTTGGTAGAGTTACCTGAGAATTTTCCAACGTTTGTAAGAGCTGCCAAAAAGGTTTCCTGAACAGCGTCTTCTGCCTGCTCTCGGTTGCGCAAGCGACCGAGCGCGCTTTCGAAAAGGTATTCGCGATGAGTCTCGATGTCTTCTGAGGCGGTATGCTTGCCGGCTTTCGTGGACTCGATCTGTGATCGTGTCATTTGCATTCTGCTGCTAATTGCAGGGATCGTGCCAAATCCCTAATGCTCGCCATACTCGTTCAGTAACTTTCTGGTAAGTAGAAAGTTGTATTCGTTTATATGTTTCATTAGAAACATTGTTATAGAGGGCAAAACCCACGACATTTCGTGGGCACGAAATGTCGTGCTGAAGATGCCGGTCACTGCCTCGAGATCCGCAGTCAGGTAAGCTACGGCCATAACGACAGTTATTGGGATTGCCGTAAGCCGGGATGAAAGCCCGACAATCAATAGTAAGTTGCCGAAAGTCTCGGTCGCACCGGCCATATAGGCATTTAAAGTGGGCAGCGGTATGCCGAGACTCGCGAAATAGTCGGAGTTGTTTTCGATGTGAGCGAGTTTGCCCTGCCCTGTCTGAAAGAGCTGCCAAAAGAAATAGACTCTCAGCAACACCAGAAAGGGTGATTGCAGGAGTTCGCCCCGGACACAAGAAGCTCGGATCCGCGGCGAAATAGGTCGAAGGGTGTTTTCATAATCGGAGATGGAGTTTGGATCAAATGCGGATTCCTCATAAAGAATTCCGGCTTGCTCATTCGTCGGAGCAAACCCTGAATCCTTACAAATCGTCCTTCGAGGGTCCATCAGAGGCGCAAACAGGATTGGGATTGCGGCAGGTGGGAACTGCCGGGCTTCACCCTCGCCGATCTTTTCCGGACCCAGCGGAAATTTTTTACAAACAATCCTCTTCTTGAAGGGTCTAGGAAGCCCCTCTTTTTAGTTTTTTTGTAAGGTTGTTGCTCCTCGTCCTACTAAATTAAAATGGTAGCCAAGGACTCAGCCCAATGATACTGCACCGCTCGTGTCCTGTCTGGCCATTTCACGCCTTGCTGACCTATCTTGGACTGCTGGTCTCGCTGACGGTCCCGATCCGAATGGTTGCACAAACGAGCGTGCAACCGGGGACGTTCGGAGTGAAACTGAGTGGATACGAGAATCTCGTTGGTGGCGGTGCTTCCGTCGGCCGGGGAGGGGGCGCGGGTGGGAGTACCGAATCTGAAATCGAGGTCACTCCGCAATACAAGACATCGTCTGGAACCGTGTTTGCGGCCCGCGGCGTGCTCAATCTGCTGGCCGACAGCAATGCCAGTGGCGCCAGTTCTGCCTGGAGTCTCACTGTCCCAGAACTGAGCTTCTTCGCGATTGGCGATTTCGGCCGAATCGAGGTCGGAGACCGGGCTGGGTTTCCTCAGAGCTTGATCGGCTTTACGCCGTCGGAAATCGCCTTTACCAGTGCGGAATTCGGCCCGGACTCGGGCGTGAGACTCGATCCCAATGGTCGTCTCCCAACGACTTTTTTGCCACACGCGTTGGCCGATCGTATCAACGACTTGACCTATCTGGGTTACGCAGAACGCTTCTACGATGATCGATCATTTAAACTGATCTATCTGACTCCGCGTTCCGTCAGCGGCTTCTACGGTGCTGTCTCTTATACACCGTCCACCGACATATCGAGCGGCTTCGAGCTCGCCGGGACCACGCGTACGCCCGCCAGCAGATTCGAAGACGCCGCCAGTACTGGCGTTTTCCGCAACATCGTCCAGGCCGCCGTGGTTTGGAACCACCGGACCGACACTGTCGACCTGTCGATCGGATCGACGTATTCGTACGCCAGGGGCAGCGCGGGCAGTCATCAGAATCCGACGGTTCCCGAATCGAATTCGCTCAGCGGGGGCATCTCGGCAACGTTATATGATGCCTGGACATTCGGCCTGAGCGGTACCTATGACGGGTTCTCCACGCGACATACGAACTCCAGCGCCAATCGATCTTCGGTGACGCCTTATGGTGTGGTGGCGAGCGTGAACTACGTCAGCGGTCCCTGGACGTTCGGAGGGTATTATCAGCATGCCACGGCCGACAGCCTCACCCCGCACTCCAGCCGCGACACCGTTGATATTGCTGAACTAGGCCTCTCCTGTCTCATCGACAAGAACCACAACCTGCTCGGCATGGGCAACTATACCGACGTGAAGCTGTTCGCGAGCGTCTACTACTACCGCTTTCGCGGCGCGCAGTTTTCTAATGTCCAAACCGATCAAAACGGGGCGGTATTCGTCATCGGTGGCCGCTTTTCCTTCTTCTGACCTGATTCGTACAACCCGAAGCTAATAGCCCTTCATCAACTTCAACCAACCGAAAGGAAACCTGCAAATGCACAAACCGAAAATATCAAACGTGATCACAACGACTAGTCTGGTAGCAGCCGTCACGGCAGCCGTCTTCTATGTCGAAGCTCAAACCAATGTTCCAAAGCCAAGATACCCGTTTGAGAAATGTTACGGCATCGCCAAGGCGGGCGAGAACGATTGCTTCGGCCAGGGGAATAGCTGTGGCAGCACTTCCAAGAAGGATCACGATCCCCAGGCGTGGATCTATGTGCCTGTCGGAACCTGCAAGAAGATCGTCGGTGGGAAACTATCCCCGTCACGATGAAGCGACCTATCGTGAAAACAATCGGCATGGAATCCAATCACAGAAATCCGTGTGCCGTCCACAAGCGTCTCAGGGGACCGACCGTCATGGGCCTTGAGAACTCGGTGGGAATAGGCCTGCGGACATCGCATTGTGAACGCTTCCTCGATCAGAATACACCCCCGCCAGTCATCTGGCTCGAAGTGCTTGCGGAGAATTATTTCGATCGGGGTGGCATCCGCCACAAGATGCTCGCCATGATAGCCGAGCGCTATCCGATCAGCGTGCATGGTGTGGCGCTGTCGCTTGGTTCTCCGGAGGGGCTTGATTCGGAGCACCTCGAACGCCTGGCCTCACTGGTGGCGGATGTTGGTCCATGCCTGGTGTCCGAGCATCTGGCTTGGAGCCGGTCGGGGGAGGTCTATTATAACGAACTTCTCCCGCTGCCCCTGACGGATGAAACCCTCGACGTAGTCTCCGCGAATATCGATCGGACTCAGGATCGCCTGGGACGGACGATCCTCGTCGAAAACCCCTCGGGGTACCTCGAGTTTGAACAATCAACCATGAGCGAGGCGACGTTTCTTAGGCGCCTCACAGAGCGAACCGGTTGTGGGTTGCTGCTCGACGTCAACAATCTGTTCATCAGCGGCTTCAATCTGGGGATTGACACGGCCGAATGGCTTTCAGCGGTCCCGGCGGATGTAATCGGCGAAATCCACCTCGCCGGACACGAACATGGCGGGACGGTCGACCATCCACTGCTAATCGATACTCACGGAGCGGCGGTTACCGATGAGGTATGGGCTCTTTACGCCGCCGCATTAAATCGGTTCGGCCCGAGACCAA
>DATNNZ010000375.1:0-4377 GCA_035601575.1 Chthoniobacterales bacterium | reverse complement strand
ATACCACGCAGAAGTCATTCAGGAATCCGGCAACCCGATCTTCGGCTAGAGGCTCAAACGTATTCAAAGAGTCGCATGAAGCCGAAATCCATGTGGAGATTCTGGTGGCAGTGAAACAAGGTGAGGCCGGGATTGTCGGCTACAAAATCGACATCAACTCGGCTGAAGCCTTTCACTAAAACGGTGTCCTTAAAGATCCCGGAAGTTTCTTTTCCGTGGATCTTCGTGATCTCGAAATTATGCCGATGCAGGTGGAGCGGGTGCATATCGTCGCTTTTGTTGACGAAAGCGAATCGATAGCGGCGACCCTGTTGAATCTTGATTGGCTCGCTCTGCTCGTAAGGTTGTCCGTTGATCGTCCAGACGTTGAATCCGCCTTTGCCTCCGTTAATTTTCCCAATCTCCATTGGAATCACTTCGTCCGGCGCGATCGCTGATTTGGATTCACCGAACAGGAGGTAATTCCAATCTGATTTGCCCGGAGGGTGCCACTGCGGTTTGCCCTTTCGCCCCGCGTACTCCACGACGATCCCCATCCCGCGATTGCGATCTTCATCCATGGGAGTGCCCAGGATCCAAATGCCGGGGTTCTTCATCTCTACAATCGCGTCAATGCGTTCGGCCGATCCGAGCTGAAGGACTTTGACCTTATTCGGTCGAGGAACAGGGTTGCCGTCCAGTGCGACGACGTAGAATTCGTGGCCTGGCAAGGCTAGCCCGATGGTCTCGGTGGCACTGGCGTTGAGGATGCGAAACATCACTCGCTGACCTTCCTTAACTCGGATCGGATCGCCGTATCCGAGGCATCGACCATTGATGGTAAAAGTCTGGTAACCGATTTCCCAGCCGTTGGATTTCTGAGTCTTATCGGCATTTACTTTGGCTTCGAGAGCTGGGTCCTCTGGTTTACCCTCCTCTTCCTCCATCTCACCAGTGCTGTAGAAAGGGTCAAACTCGTGTGTGGCCAGAAATACCTCCTGATCATAGCTACCGGAATCGTGATTCGGCTCGATGTAAACGATTCCGAACTCTCCGGTGTACAATCCACCGTAGAGATTGCTTCCGGGCATCACGTGGGTGTGCACCCAGCGAATCCCGGCCGGCTTCGGCGTGAATTGATAGCTGACTTGCCCACGAGGCGGAACAACGATGCTCCTCTCTTCCCCAGCGCCATCGACTTCCGAAGGAATGAACTGACCATGCCAATGGACGAACTCGGGGGTGTCAGTGTCGTTAAATATCTGTACCGAGACTTGCTTGCCCTCCCGTAAACGGATCAGCGGTCCTGGGACTTGGCCATTATAGCCGATAGTGCTGATGGCCTTGTCCTTCGTGACGTCGACTAACACCGGACCGATGCGCAAACTGACTTCTGCTGGTCCGGTCTTGACCGGAGGCGTTGCTGTCGCCGACGCCATCTGCATCGAGTTCTGCGCTGCGGCACGGCTCGGGAGCATTAAACCACCCCCGGCTAAGGCGCTCGTTAGCAGGAACTGCCGTCGCGAAAAACGATTTTCTTCCTGCTCTCTCATAGTTCGCAGATCCTCCTGGAACAAAATCAGGACGTCACTCGGGATGAGCGAAAGCCTGAACCACAAATTAGACCTCCTTGACTCAACCTGACCGCTAACGCTTGTCAATAACGAAGGACGATATTCAAAAGCGCTGATTGCACTTGAAGTGCCTCTTGGTTGTAAGTCAAGATCATAAATTGCGGATTGCCCGAATGCACCGAAAAGCCCCACTCAGAAAAGCTAGCAAGCAGCCTGATCACCGCGAGTTTGTTAGCGGTTTTATCCGGTTGCACATTCTCCACCACGCTGCGCAGGAACCTTTGGTGGGCTTCTGGATGATCGAAGAGCTTCGACGCCACGGCTACGAAATGAGCCCAGGCACGATTTATCCCCTACTGCACAGTCTACAGAAGAAAGGCTATCTCTCAGTCGAACTGAAACGAGAGGGGAAGCGCGCTTGGCGCGAGTATTCAGCCACTAAAGAAGGCAAGAAAGTGCTCACTGCAGCCAAACGGAAGCTCCGCGAGCTTTTTCATGAGCTGATGGAGTAAGGCTCGGCTTCTTTTCGGACTGCGCAGAACAGAATCTAGTCTTTGAGGCTTTTTAGAAACGCCCTTAACTTCTCATCCTGCACGGGAAAACCCAATTTACGCGCCTGTTCAAAAATCGAATCCGAACTTACACCGGAAGCAGCAAGCGAGAGCGAGCATGCGCGCTGGCCCAATCCACAATGAACGAAAACCTGGCCTTTGCTGTTCTCAAGAATTTCCCGTAGCTCTTTGACTTGAGCCGCATTGAGTTTGTCCAAAGATATCGGGAGGTGGTGGTACTGAAGCCCTAGTTGTTCTGCGAGAGCACGCTCTTCAGCCGGCGTCAACGGCGTCTCTTCCCCAACCACCCGGAGATTTACGACAGTCGTCACTCCATCCTTCTTTAACTCTTCCAAATCAGCTTTCCGGGGCTGCTCACCTACGCTTACCCGCTGAGAAATCGTCTTGCGCATCAAACTATAGTCTAGTCGGTTTCAAATGCCGGTCATGGACAATATCAAGATCCCTGGTTCCCGATCTTCGTAGAGCACTCTGAAAATCTGGGGATTCGAGTGATCGCGGAATCCCGGTGAAATGCGAGACATCTGGACACTCGAGTAAAGTGTCCGATCGTGGCTCAGTCAACTAAAGCTTAATTCGCCCAACTGAGCGATTGATATGCCTCAAGTTCCGATCCGTTCTCTCGGTCGTTTGATCCTTTGCTTAGCTGGCTGCGCAAGTTACATCTTCGTTGGTCCCATCGCTGTTTTCGGGGAGGACACGAAATCCCAGGCGTCCCCGCCGCCGAAGATAGATCATATCCTGCTGGAGGTTTCGAATCTAGCCGCTTCGATTAGGTTCTACCGAGACTTTCTTGGTCTTCATCTGAAATCCCGGATCTTCGGTTTTGCGATGCTGGAATCTGGGAATGTCGGTGTCTTCCTTTGGAGCCACCACTGGAATTGGGAAAAACCGCGCTCGAGCGGCGAACGCCGAGGACTGGGAATCTATCCCCATCTCGAAGTCGGTGACGCAGCTGCGATCGTCGACAAAGCGCGGCAAGCGGGTTATCGAATCGTCCAGGAACCAAGAAAATATGGTTGGGGTACCGAAGCGTTCGTCGCTGACCCTGACGGTTACATTTGGGCATTTGTGTCGCCGCCGAAGTGAGCATCGCCCAATTCGTCGACGCGCTGTCGTGGATCCCAGTCGACGAAGGGTCCTGGTTTATATGCTCTGGGATAGACCTGCACGTAATCAGGCGAACTCATCACCAAGGTTTACACGGCTTGGCTGCTACGATCGAGTTTCGTTATCCCGTCCCTAATCATATGAGACCGTGCACAGCGGATTAGATCGGAGAATCTTTTTACCTGCAAGAACGAGGAGAACGCTTGCGCCAATCGATTACTCGTCCGTAAGGATCGGTCACCAAACGGCAGCACTCTTCTACTGCATTGCGAAGTTTAGCTCGTGCCCGCTGAACCCTGGATTTTGCAGCCGTGAGAGAGATCTTTAGTTCGGTTGCAAGTTCCTCTCGGCTCAGGCCGTCGATCTCGGTAAGCGTAAGAACCTCACGGTCCTCATGGGGAAAGGTTTCAATGATTTTGAGCGCGTAAGAAAATAGGTTCTTGCGGAATTCGGCATCATCGAAATCAGAAGCTCCGGGTTTACTGACCTCCCGATCGACAACCGAATCTTCCAAGGGCAGAAACCGCCGCGACTCTGTAAGGAAGTCGATTATTGTGTTTCGGGCGATTTGATAAAGCCATCCACGAAAATGCTCCGGCGTAGTCCCTTTAGCCAACGCAACACCGACTTTGATGAACGTTTCCTGTGTCAGATCCTCCGCCGTCGTCGCGTTCCGAACTTTACCTTGAATGTAGGCAAAAATTTCAGCGCGAAACTGCCCCGTGATGGCTTGCAGGGAAGAGTCCTGATGTTCAGTAATACTCATCTATTGTGAAGACTCTCGCAGCAGGAATAAGTCGCAGAAAAAATACAAAAGACGAGTGCGGCAGAGGACGAGCTCCTCCAGGTCGCCAGAGAAGGTTGGTAGACAGAACTTGAGCAGAACTACACTTTTCAACTGTCCACTTTTCCGGGATCAGGCCAACCCTTCTGATTTAATGATTCGCCACTGGCGGCGAGCGACCAGCCCTCTGGGTCGTAGAACGGGAGGTCTTCCGGGCATTTTTTCAGTTTGGGACTCAGCAGTTTAGTAACACCCTCGTTTCCAACAGACTCTAGCAACGCCGCAACAGCCAGGAACGGCTCCTGATTCTGTTCAAACACATATCTCCCGCGAGATCCGTAGTGAATAGCCGTTTCGC
>DATNNZ010000374.1:0-2737 GCA_035601575.1 Chthoniobacterales bacterium | reverse complement strand
TCGCCCGGATCGTGCGGGAGCCGCCAGTTGGCCCAAAGAAAGAAGGACCGCCTTACTATGTGGTCGGAGCAGAGGATCCAGTGACGCGAGCATGTAACGCGCCGGGAGCAGGTCGGAAAGCTTTTGCAGGAGCGTGCGATTGTCCTGCTGGGCAGTTGCAGGGGCGTTCTTTGAATTGAGGTCTGCCTCAACCGGACGAGACCTGGGAAGCGGAACAGTGGCGGCGACGGATGATTTCGATTGTTCAGAAAGGTCCGCTTGCCAACCCTGAGTCTGCAGTCTTTGAGCAAGTCGGCCCTTGGCTTCCTGAAATTTTATTTCGATCTCTGAAGGCAAAGATTGAACAAGGGGCACGGGGTAGTTTGTCGAAGGCAGATCCGGCGCCGAACCCGGGAAGAAGCGGGCATCGAACGACGCCGTTATGATCTCTTTGGGAGCGGACTCGGCGGTCCAAGTAATTGGATCGAAATCGGCAATCAAGGCTGCCGCTCCCGATGCCGAAGCCAATGCAGCAATGACCAACGCGATCTTGGCAAAGAATGAAGTGCTACAACCTGACCCAAGCATGTCAGCGGTCGCAGCAACGTCAGCCATCCATCCGCCCCCGGTTCGACAACCTACATCATGGGAGCCCAAGTGAGGCATAATCTAGGCAAGCGGGCGGTGGCTGAGCCAATCAGAAACTTGCATGGCAGTGGAGCTGGCTTTGTGAAGCGACTGTTTTGCTCGGTCAGAAGATGACTGTTTCAAATCGCATTGCGAGGCCCTTGCGTTTCGAGAATTACGGCATCGCCACGCACCGAGGCAAATTGCCCTTTCGTCAGCACTTCTTGCACTCAAAAGCCCAGAAGGGCGAGGCCTATCCAGCTGACAGCCAATATCGAACAGACAATAGCTGCCAGTGAAAAGACAGTTCCAATAATTTTGACCTGTTGCATCTAACGAGGCCACAATTCACTTTCCGTTCCTATTTTCTTCTAGCGATCTGAGCTGTAAAGACGGAACCACCGTACAAACAAACAATCCGGCTGGCTGTGACCGCGGCGCAACATTGGTTTGTTTTTGAGGGGAGAATTCACTATCAAACAGTGGCAATATCTCCGCTAGGTAGTCGTGTTCAGATTGCATCGGGAGAAATGTTCGGAAGGAGCGCGTAGTTGCGGAACTATTTTAAGTCAGGAATTTCCGTACTTGTATTCCTGGGCTGTCTCACCTTGGCCATGGATTGGCTCGGAGCGCAGCGATTGCTTGCTCATGTTCCACGCGACTACGAAGAGTGTTCCGAGCTAGCTGGGTCCACGCCTTCATCAAAAGAGCGCGCATCAATGCTTGGTCAGTGCAACGCGCGGTTTGCAGGCAGACGTAAAGTGGACGGTGGTTATTCGTACTACGATTTCATGCAGAACCGACATTTTGATATTGCAGGTCCAACCCCATCACCGGATGAACTGAAGGAGATCGACAAAGAGTATCTGATTTATTTGGACGCTCAGCGACGAAGCGCTATCGCGGCCGCTGAAAAGCAAAAAACTCTTCTGCAGGCAGATCTAGAAAGCGCCTCGCAACCTCCTGAGCCGCGGAAAAAGGTGGGGCCGCCTTTAGTGATAACCCCTACGAACGTGCCCACTACAGGTACGGGCGCAACCCGATCGAAAGCGCGATGAATATTTGCAGCGCTGATCTAAACCCCATCGTGCAAGCTTAACCCGAAACCGGGATTTATCGAAGCGCCGCACCATGAGGCCCGAGTTAGATTGCTAATCGCACCGCGATGATCGCGAGAGCGGCGAGATATCCCATCAGAAGAGCCAGGCGCCCGAGCGGCACTTTCGTTTCGCTGTAGTCTTTGACAAACGTAATGCGCTCAATTTCAAATGAATTCTTATTATTAAAAGTTTGCTTGTAATTGTCGTTCGCGGGAGTCGGCTCTGTCGCTAGCATAGTGCCAGATATTTTCGGGAGCTGACGCATGGAACTTTTTCTAGCAGGATCATGGACCTCCTTCAATGTACATTACGATCCAGGTAATCCAGCACACGGCCACAGTTGCCAATCTTGATTTATCGCAAGGTGCGCCATCCGCGCGGATTCCCCTACTCTGATGCGCTTTTAACGATTGCGGGAAATGAGCAATTATCTTGCTCAGAATTGACTGGCTTTCGGTCTTGATCGGAGCGTTGCTGTGGTGACTTGGGCGGCTAAGGCGCGCTCCAGGGTCCTGCCCTGCCGGGGTTTTGCCTGGGCGGGGCTGAGGTGGTGCGGCGGATGGCGTCGCATGACCTCAGAGGATCCCATGACGAAATCCAAATCGAAATCCAAGCCCAAAGCCTCGACTCGCCCGGCTGCACGAACGAGCAGCAAATCCAAGCCTCGCTCGCGATCCGCACATTCATCTCCAAAGACCTCGACGCGCCCTGACACCAAGCACGCCCGCATTCTTGCAATGCTGCGGACACCGGCCGGTGCTACGATCGCCGCGATCATGACGGCGACGGAATGGCAGCAGCATTCGGTGCGCGGTTTTCTCGCCGGCGTAGTCCGCAAGAAACTCCGTTTGAATCTTGTTTCCGAATCGACGGACAAGGGCCGAGTCTACCGAATCAAGGATAGCAAAACTTCGTCCGGAACCCCGGATCGCGTGAAGCAGGCGGCCTGATGCGATGGGGCAGAAGCGTCGCAATGGTCGCACCACGACCGAGCCGTCTATTGAAGACGAGATCGCGCATTTGCGCGATCT
>DATNNZ010000373.1:0-7193 GCA_035601575.1 Chthoniobacterales bacterium | reverse complement strand
GGTAATAGCCGCGGAACGCAGCGGGTACGCCAAAGATGAAAAGGTCCGGTTCAGGTTGCGGGTCGACTTCGGAGCGCTTGAGAATCGCTAAGGTTCCACCGTTAGTACTGTACAAACCAGTGCCCGACTTCAACCATTCGGCCCGCGCAGGGTCGTTGGCATCGCCTGGCTGAAAGGAAATCCCTTTGAGCGTAAGGAACTCCTCTTTTAGCTCACTGATGACGCTGACCTCATACCGATCCTGAAGATTTAGCCCGACACCTGGAAGATCGATCACTGGGCTAATCGGCTTTCCGTCGGTGCCCTGCAGTTGCTCGATTCCAAATTTCTTCAAGTGGGCGCCATCGCCGATCCCGCTGAGCATGAGCAATTGCGGGGTATTGAATGAACCACCGCAGATAATCACTTCGCGATTTGCAAAATAGCGCCGGCGCGGTGGTTCGGCTCCGTTCGACAGATTTTTCGCAGCTAACGGGCTAGCCTCATAGAGATGCACGCCTTCTGCTACCTCGACTCCCCGAGCAGTTGGAGCGCCGCCGGACTCGTTACTAAACAGAATCTTCGTGGCATGAACTCCGGTTACGATCACCAACCGGTCAGGATACTCCCGGCGAGTCTGAAGTAGCAGCTCGCGCAGACCCATCCGCCTGGTACCGTCGGTCCCAAGCGGAATGAACGCTACTCCCTCTGGTTTTTCCCGTCGGTTGTTCCGATCGTTCGGATCCAGGAATTCGACTAATCGCAGGCGAAGCAGCGCTCGTTTCAGGGGCGGTAATGCGCCCTTCTGCTGGAACAGCGATTCAAGGGAATCGACCAGCACTCGGCGGAAAATCGGGTCGCCCTTTCTGATGCTGGCAACCAGGTCTGGATTAAGAAAGCTGGTCGGTTGCCAGCCGTGATCGCCGTGTCCACCCGGATCGAAGACTGCACGTGGATTAATCCGGCCGACAAACCATCGTGTAACGTCATAAATGAATCCCAGGATTCGCCGGAAAAAGCCCTGGTATATCGAGCGATACAAACATTTCTCGATCCGGGTAAAGTAACCTTGCATCGATTCCGCTCGCCAGGAATTATCTCCTGTCCGTTCTGCTATCGCGTTCCAATCCCGGTCGTTCGGAGCGATAATGATCATCGCGTGATGTGCGGTGCAGCCGCCTAATGCCGCGCAACGCGGATAAAAAATTCCGCCTTTGCCTGTGCCACCTTTTTTTGATGGGTCGTGCTCAGCGTTGTACTTTGTATCTTTCGCCTGGCTCGCATCATCTGCGTAATGCCGAACCGAGAAACCCCAGCTCATCTCGGGATCTTCCGTGGCCGCCGCGTAATAGGCCGGCACCTGATACATTTCCCGTAGTTTATTTGGGTCAGTCGGTTTACTCAGATCTTCCTGGTCGGGCAGAGCCGGATCCCTACCTGCCTCGAGCAAGAGCACGCGTTTGCCGGCACGGGCCAGAGCCGCCGCCAGCGGTCCGCCACCTGCACCGGAGCCGACGATAATATAGTGAAAAGGCGTCTTTTCCGGATCAGCGGCCGCGTCGAGCAGCTTCTGAAATTCGATTGGAGTTATGTTCACATTAAAGTCAAAGTTGGGTTCTGAGTTCGGCTCGCGCTCAAAGGGTTTTCAAGAACACAATTAACTGCTGTTTTTCGTCATCCGACAGTGCTTCACCGAACCAGTGACCACGGTCGAGCACGAAGTCGGGACACTTGCTGGCCTTGAGCAACGGTAACCCGGCCTCTCGCTCAAATGTGCGCAGCGCCGGTTCGCCTTTGAGATGATGCGCTTTGACCATCAAAGCGCCTCGTAACAGAGCTGTTTCCGCATTCAGCAACACATCGAATGGCGCTTCCGGATTCATGTTCGCGATCAAATTCACCGGGGTGCCTTGCGGAATCGGTCCCACTTGCAGCGGACCGAATCCACCGGTGATGAATCGATTAGCAGCGAACCCGGCAAAGAGACTCAGCAATGCGAAAATGCCGAGGCTGATGCGTGCTATGAGTGGCTTGGGCCCGCTCAGCCAGAACCAAAGCGCCCCGCCTAACAGAATCACGGGTAGCAGCCACAATAACCAGTAGACTCGATCGAATCGAGTAATGACGATAGCTGCAGCGATGATCAACCCAAGAAGCAAGAATACTAAAGCCGCCATCCGAGGTGCGCTCCACCATGCTAACAGCGCGAGCAGCGCGAACAAAAGAATCCACAGATAAAGACTAAGAAAAGATGTCCAGAACGAGCCGATGATCCCGGCTATTAATGGCTCGATGAACTTACCCGGAATGCTAACGTAGGTCTCTTCCGGTGTGCGGTAGATGAAACCAGGATCGCCTTTGGTGAGTTCCTCGTGATCCCAGCGCAGATCGCCCATCACATGATTCCGGTCCGGTACCCGTTTCGAGTTCCACAGCAGCTTCGTAATGCCGTCCGCAAAGGCAGCCAGTCGTCCTCTGACCGACGGATCCTGGTTATAGAGGCCAAGTGCGTTGTTATGTAGATAGGGCGCGGTTGCCCACAGGCTAACCAGGGAAGCTGGGCGATAATAACCCGGACCGCCTCCAGGTGGATAGTAGGCATCGTTCATACCCATGCTATCGGGCTGGACACCAGAGTAAGGATTGTAAAAGCGCACTGGCCCGACCGCCGGCAGACTCTTATAGTCCTCGGAAGAGAAGTTGTCCCAGACCTGTCCACGCATCGCGTTGGTGGCGACGGCTCGACCCGAGTTGGTACCGACCAAAGTTATCGGCACCCGGATATCGGTGGATAAATAATTACCTTTAATAAACGCGTCCTCGCCGTTCTCAGGTTGGCCAGCGATCGCTGCGATGCGTCGACCGTACTCTTTGAAGGCTTGGCTTTTCCTAAATAGTTCCCAGTCGGCGAAGCTCATAGGCAGAGTGAAATGCGCGGGATTTCCACTGTCCGAAGGAACGTCGGCCTGCTTGGCCCAATTGAGCGAAAAGTTGAGCTGAAAGCCTTCCGGTTGCTTGCTCGAGTGGCAGATCGCACAGTTTTCCAAAAACACCTTGCGTCCCGCCAATGCCTGCTCCTTTTCCTGCTCGATGATCGCTTTCCCCTCCGGCCCAGCAAAGACGAGTTTCATCGGAGCGGTGCTCTCGTTCTGTACCGGGACATTGCTTGGCGCGTCCGAATCAGGCGGCAGATGTTCCTTGTCCGGCGCCCGGCCACTCTTCAACGTGAAGAACGCTTGCAAATACCTGATCCGGTATTTCTCAGCGGCTCGCCAAAATACAGAATTAGCTTCGCAAGCAGCGATCGAGAACGGTTTCTGAGGCCTGAAGCCGACAATCGGGTTGTGACAACGTCTCCATTCCTCGGAGAATGTCCCGATGTTGAGATACACTCGAGACAGCGCCCCAAAAATGCCGATACTATCCGCTCCATCTAACAGGACTCGCGGGATATGTCGCGGATTGGTGGCCGAATTACCGTCTTCGACGCTGGTCATTAACAAGTTGGCAGCGCTCTGGTTCTCTGGTGGGTTCTCTGCCGCGCGTTCAAGGCGTTCAGGGATCTCGAAAATGGCATTAATCGTGTTTGGGTTGTTAATGTGATCGGTACTAACGAGAGAGGTATCGATCGTGCCGGGCTGTTGGCTCGCAATGATATGGTGCAGAAAGTTGTTAGCCTTGAGGAGGTTCGCGAAGCCCGTTTTTGGTGTCCAGTACTGGTTCCCAATGATGGACGACAGATTCTCCCATTGAGGATTTTCCGGATCAGCGGGTGCATTCAGCGGATGCGGACCGATATGGCAGAAGGCACACGCCATACTCGGACGGAACGGGCGAATCAGCTTTGGATCGGCGTTAGTGTTAGTGTCAGTATAGTAGGCATCGTTAGATGAATCTTCTACTCGCTGCTTCCAGTATGCGCGGGCCATGGCCGCTGCCGGAGTATCACCGAAAAAATCGGGATTCGGCATGAGTCGGAGCCCGATGATCCCACTCGGGTACCCGTAGATGCTGTAGTCGACACCATCCTTGGGTAGTTGTGCTAACACTTTGTCATATAACTCTTTGTCACCCGGCTTGAAAATCTGTTGAGGATGTCCAGGAGGAGCTTGCGGCGGGTGAACCAGCGGTTTTCCGTTGCCGTCAAACTCTCCTTCCGGCGGTTGTTTTAACCTAATCTGATCTCCATCGGCTTGATCCAGGTAAAGACCGAGAATGCGTTTTCCCCGGTCAGTTTGTTTTTTCATGCCGGGTTGATTCATGAGACCGCTGTCTCGGAAGCGATGGTCCCGCTGCCGCGAATCTAACAGCACCAAGAAGTCAGCCAGACCATAGCCATGCTCTTGCAGCCAATCCCAAAAAGTCTCGTTACCTTCCCCCCAAAGCATCCAGGTGTTCTGACCGCGGATAGCGTCTCGTTCCTGGTCGCTAATCTTTCCGTCGCCATTAACGTCATAGTTAAGTCGCTCCAACGCCCCCCCGGGACCGCTCGCCACTTTGTCTACTTCCCAAAACAGATTACGCGGCTCGGCCGGAAAACATTCTTCGATCCGTTTTTCCACGGGTGTGCCCTGAGCGGTGCGTCCGCCTTGCGGCTCGTCCTTGGCCGCGTTGGGATCTACCTTGGTCACAAACGCTTCCCAGCCGGGCTGCGAATCGGGCACATGACTAGCGCCAGGATATCTGCTGGTTTCGGGCGATTCAGCAAGCGCCGTCACTGTGAGACAGCAGCCAATCTGGGTTAGCCTCCGCAGTAGAAATAAAATCTGCGCAATCCAGCTACATTCGCGTTTGATATCCTGCAGACCGATAAGAATGTTTGGTATTTTCATCGCTTGCCTAGTAACCATTTCATTTTGACCGAGCCCGGGATCCGCAGTCAGTGATACACGCGGAAATTCCTACGGTGAGAGTGTGTTTGGGCCGCCCCAGCCGATTCTAAAATCGCCGCTGTGCGCCTCTTCATACCAACGGTTCCGTCTCGCTCGGTTTACCGGTTAATGAGTAAACCTCATCATCGATCGGACCGGCTGTCTCACTAACGGTCAGCTCACAGGATGTTCTTGTAGATTTGCTCAAGCTCGATTTTGAAATCAGTCCGCGTTTTCTTTTTCTCTTCAGCGTGCGAAACCCAAGATTGGGCAAAGCGGCTTAGTCAGCGGATAATAGGCGATAGGATCTGGGAGACCGGCGGTTTCTTGTCCCAATTGCCGTAATCGCTATTCGAACGGTGGAGAGTTACAAATACGCCAACCGGGACAAGAAACGCGACGGTATCGCCCAGCGTGACAAGACCGCCATGCTTGAGGTTCTTCTGCCTGATGGTGGTGCGACGATCATCAGGAACGGCCAGATTCTTGAGTTCAACCTTCGCGCGTTAGTCGAGGCGACTGCCTGCCACACCGAACGAAGCGAGGAACGTATCTATGAGTCCTTGATCCAAATGGATGATGAGATCGCGACGGTTTGGGATCCGTTGATCCGAATAGATGGGACATCGCGATGGTCTGGGCACGTTATGAATTCCTCGTTCACGGCGGGATCCACCATTACGGCACCAACGTGTTCAACCTCGTTCGCCGCGACGAACGCTGGCTGATCGCTGGCGTTGCGAACAACAGCCGACAGGTCCGCAACGAAAGTGTGGACGCGTACGGCGGGTGAAAGGGATCCAATCCAATAAGCGGATAAAAACTACATTCGCAGAGAGAAATTCAGCATCGGATATCTCCGCCTGCCATCCTCAGACCGGTGCCAGAGCGCCTGCTGAGGAGCTTGAAGATCAGCCCAGGTATGCGTATCCTGGACTTGGGTTGTGGTGCCAACGATATTTTTATGCTGGCTGCCGAGTTCGTCGGACCAACAGGTTTGGTAGTTGGCTCTGATTCAAACTCGGAAACTTAAAACCTAATTGTGACACAAGAATCGATTGCACTGGATTCTTGGCGTCTATTCTCAGTGTCCGGAGAAAAAAATGAAAGAAAAAACAGAAAAAACAGAAAATCCTGCAGGTCTCGCTGGAACTCTCTCGCTAGGTGGTGAATTGGAGGTGCGTCGCCTTGGTTTCGGAGCTATGCGTATAACTGGCGACGGAATTTGGGGGCCTCCTAAGAACCCCGATTCGGCGCTACGCGTTCTTCGCCGCGCCGTGGAGCTGGGCGTCAATTTCATAGATACAGCAGATTCGTACGGTCCTTACGTTAGCGAAGAATTGATAGCCAAAGCACTGGCGCCTTACCCTCCGGATCTGGTGATCGCGACCAAAGGTGGATGGAATCGGCCCGGACCGGATCAATGGACCCACGACGCTAGTCCGAAGCACCTTCGCGAAGCTGTTGAAGGTAGCTTAAGGAGGTTGCGTCTCGATCGCATCGACGTTTACCAATTGCATATCCCCGATCCCGCAGTGTCTTTGGAAGCGTCCGTGGAAGCGCTGGCCCGGTTGCAGGCAGAAGGTAAAATCCGTTTCGTCGCACTGTCCAATATAGCTATGGACCAAATCGAACGCGCGCGGAAGATTGTGTCTATTGTGTCGGTGCAAAACCGTTATAGCTTTGCCGATCGTGAATGGGATTATGTCGTAGACTATTGCGAGCGCCACGGGATTGCGTTCATCCCGTGGTTCCCGCTGGCGTCAGGCAGGGTTGCGAACATGCTGCTTGAAGGAATTGCGAAGAATCACCAAAAAACGCCAAAGCAAGTTGCGCTGGCGTGGCTGTTGAAGCGGTCGCCAATCATGCTGCCTATTCCTGGGACCTCATCGATTGAACATCTCGAGGAAAATGTGCAAGCAGCTTCCTTGCGACTGACGGACGAAGAGTACCGAGAACTGACAAGCGTCTCCCAGGCTCCGTCTTCTTTCCGAGACTAGCTGTTTGATCGCCGCGGTTTGTTGGTTGGCAAGCTTGATTGAATCATCGGCAAATCCAAGACGGCGCTGCCGAACTGGGACGCCACAACATCCGCGTCCGCGGTCCGGGCGTCATGGGGAACCTTCCTGGTTTGATTTTCCTGCGCGCGATTTCCCAAAATGGGTGAATGGATTCGCAGCGAGGTAATCGAATCAGGTCAGGGCTCCCTGGACGAAGGTGACAGAGGCCAAACGGGCGGCGGCGATCGAACATCTCGGTTTCAGGCGGCTTCTTATCCGGTTTTAATGGAGGTCCGTGCGCGAAACAGAAAAAAATTCCGTCGCGGTACGCTCGTAAACTCGC
>DATNNZ010000372.1:0-7986 GCA_035601575.1 Chthoniobacterales bacterium | reverse complement strand
GACGATGCTGGTTTTTCTATTCTACGCTTTGCTGACGGTAGCGCTGACTTATCCGGCTGTTTTTTTTCTCCGCACAAAGGTCTTAGGAGGTCCCGCGGATAATTTCCATTTCCTCTGGGAACTTTGGTATGTCGCGCACGCCCTCTTTGCTAAATTTCTTTCCCGACGGCCGAAACCGGCGAAGCGGTCCCCTCACGGCGACGCCGAATGCCGTTGTCGCGAAAGACAACCTCGGCGCCACGACGGTCTCGTCGTCGACGGGCACCGGGCAGGTGGGCCAAGTTTTCGTCGCTTGCGACGGAGGTGAGGAAAAACTGCTTGCGGAACGAGCTGCCGGACACAGCTGGTCCCGTGGATCAAGTGGGTTCAACTACCGATTTTCCATTTACGAAGATACTGATCAGACGACGCTGCTCGCCAGTGTCGAAGTCGATGGCGTAGCGGCCAAATGCACAGCGGAAAGCCCGCCCCTCTAAGTGGCGGCTCCGCCTCTCGGCCTGAGAGTTCGCCTGAATATTCATCAAATGATTTTGGCTGGAAAAAAGAGGTTTTCCAGTTTCCCTGTGCCCCGGCACGTATGGCAAAGCAGACGGCACGTGCTTGGCAGAATTACCTCGCACTTTGCGGAGTCGTCGGTCTGCAGGCCGAGAGCCTTGGCGCAACCCGGACTCATCGTCGATAGCTTTGCCTGGAGAACTGTTCAGGGGCACGGACAATTTCCGCTTGAAATTCACTGAGCGAAATCACGTAATTGACGTCTGCCAGCTGCTGTGGTGTGAGTTGGTTTTTGCCCTCCAGCCAAATTTGCAGGGAATGATCATTCCAGACCAGAGAAGCGATGAACAGGGGATCCAAGCTGTCTCCAAAAGGGTTTCCTTTCACCAGAATCGTGCTTCCTGGCACTGGATGGAGATCTAACGAGCGGAACGCTTGGATAACATGAGATGTCTTTTGCCCCAGGTTGAGCCAGTGCAGCCCAAGGCGCTGATTTTCCCTCTGAGTCAGAATTGCCAGAATAGACGCCACGATAAGCGTTGCAACAGCTCGAGAAATCGGGGTGGACACTTTAATTAACGTCGAAGATTTCGATGTGAGCGTGATTAAATCAGATGCGAGCTTAGCGAAGATCATTGCCCATCCGAACAAGAGAAGGTAAAGACATGCGCCGCCGCGAATTGCGATAAACGCTAACGGCAGAGGCACGATCACGATCCAGAAGGCCATCAGCCGAAGCGTGCGATCCCGTCGCAAGAAAGCATAAATAAAAACAAGCGCCCACAAGGCGAGCAACACGTTTTGCGAGATGATGTGATCAGGGAATCTGTAGAACAGCTCGCTAACGAAACTTGCGTTGGACGTCGCGAAATTAGTCCATGAATATCTCGGCCGGTAAGCGTCTAGTTTTATCAGCGAGCCTGGGCCATGTGTCTTGCCGTAGATATAAAGGGCCGTGATCAGGCCCGCTATCAAAGACGGCGCCGCAGAAGACCTGCTCCAGCGAGCGAACTGTTTCCAGCCGGGCCAGCGCGGACATTTCAGGAGTTCATAAATCAAAACGATCACGGGAAGTGTAACCGCCATCTCTTTGCAGTTTAGCGCGCAGACATATAATGCCAGAAATCCGAATAATTGCAGGGGACGCAGATAGACTTCTTTCTCGCGGATATGAATATAGTAGGTCAATGCCGCAAAGTAGAAGAACCCGCATAGTACGTCGTAAATGAACGAACCGACAAACACGAGGTTCGCCAGTTGAGCGTGGTAACATAGAGCAAAAACAGCGAGAAATGCAACCGAGCGTGAGGAGGCGAGGAACCAGCTTAAATGATACAACATCGGAATTGAAGCAGCCAGAATGCTGATCTGGACGATTTGATAGGGTCGAGGATTTAGTGCAAAAAAATGATAAAGCGGCAGATAGTAAAGCGCGCCCCCTGGCCGATAAAATGGCGTCCAGAAGCATACGTTTGCCCAAAGCGATTTTAAGGCTCCCGAACGCCAATAAAGCCACATGTTCATCATTTCGTCGTCGTTGAAACGCCTGCCCAACGACGGAAGGGCAAAGTGGAGGAAGTAGACGATAAGCACGCTCACCAAAAGCGCATCAAGTATGGCGGGTCGGCAGAATTTCTTCAAGTGCAACTCACTTTTTTTTTGATCATCCATATCGCGCAACGGTTGGAGTAAGGAGCATGCAGCGGTGTGTCTGATTGTAAACCGGATCTCGCACCCGTGGCGATAACCGGGCCAGAACAAAGACTGTAGTGTTACAGCGCGCAATCAGACGGGCGAACGATTTCATAGACTTCGTAGATCTCCTCGTTTCCATATTGGAATTTCTTTAACAGACGCGACTTCAGCTTCGGGAATGCCGCCATTGACGCGAGGAAGTTTCGCCGTGTCTCGGGGAAGGTTTCCTTCGAAGCTGCAAATGTAAGAACAAGGCTTTTACCTTCCGGGAAAACGTAGTTTAGCGTCGTGCTCTGCTCCTGCTGAGTTTTCTTTCCCAGTTCTCTGAAAATCGGCCGGTAATCGCGCATGTGTTTTCGCAAATTCTTTGGACCAAGTGCGTAGATTTGGTTATACAGTCCCCAGTCCACGCTGATAATCGATCTAAACGCGGGGCCCTGTTCGTTGACGTAATGAGAGAGAGAGTAAATTTCCGGCGACCATCGCGCGTCGTAGTGGGGATTGCTTCGGAAATGGAGAAGATAGTCGCTGGTGTTATGGACGTTGACAGCGAAAACGCAAATGGCGGCGGTGCCCAGTAGGATAACAGCGGGTCGACGTAGTTTTTTTCCGGAGAGAAGCACAAACTTAAAGTGGCCAGCCGGCATATTCCGCCCCACCCCAGCACGCGCTCCACCGCATAATTCGTAGAGCATTTCAGGCAGTGCCCAAAGATAGTAGTTGAAAGTGCCTTCAAAGTACGCATGAGGCGCTTGCAGCTTGCCACTGAGCAAGTTAGTTGGCAACATTCCTCGAATACTGACGTATTCATCAGGTTGAAAGTTAAGGTAATGGTCGTAACCGCTTTCCAGCCCCCAGATTATCCCCAAAAGCCGAAGGTATGCAGAAAGAGCTACTATTAAGAGTAAGCTGAGAGCGATTAAACGGCTGCGGTTCTTTTTCTCCGACACATGAAATCCTATGCGCAAAAGAGGTTATGTTTCACGATTGCATAAATGGCAGCGATTCCGTCCTTCCAGCCAATTTTTTTTCCCTGGGCGTATGTTCTGCCGTAGTAGGAAATGCCCACCTCATAAATCCGCGCTCCAGTCCGCGCAATCTTCGCGACAAGTTCAGGTTCGACGCCGAACCGGTTCTCTTCGAGAGTAATGCGATCCAGGAACTCTCGCCGAAAAACTTTATAACAAGTCTCCATATCCGTGATGTTCAGATTGGTAAACATGTTAGAAAGCAATGTGAGAAACCGGTTTCCCACCATATGCCAGAAGTAAACCACACGATGAGCTCGACCGCCTAGAAACCGGGAACCGAAGACCACGTCGGCACGATTCTCCAATATCGGGGCAATGAGGATGGGATATTCCTTTGGGTCATACTCGAGGTCCGCGTCTTGAATGATGACCAGGTCACCCGTAGCTGCCTGAAAGCCCGAGCGCAACGCCGCTCCCTTTCCAAAATTGCGTTCCTGCAGCACGATCTTATCAACCCATCCCGGAGCCTTCGCTTGCAGAAGTTCTCTCGGGCCATCAGTCGATCCGTCGTCCACAACGATAATTTCGATATCCTCGACCGGGGCCGCGCGAACCGCTTTAACCAAAGCTTCAATTGTCTGTCGCTCGTTATAACAAGGAATTACGACGGAGAGCTTCATCGGGCTGTCATTCGCATCGGGACGGACGCCGAGTCCTGAGTTGGAGCAGCTGCATCCTTTGTTAATGTCATGATTACAGCTCTTGTACTGGATTTCTCACTTCCTCTCCAACTATAACCCTGGATCGACGGCAAACGCTGAACGTCCTGCTCATCATGGTTGGAGGGTAGAAGAATAGCGTACACAGGTGTGGCGTGGCCGAGGCCACTTTGGACTAATCCGATCGCTTCGGCTTTCCCGTAATGCCACAGCCGGCTGTAACAATAGTTATGGTGATTGTCGATTGGCGCTGCTACGAATGGCTTCGGCAACAGCACGTTTAAGTACGGAGGGTCGATGTCGGACAAAACAATACCAGGAGCGTCTCGGAACGCGCGGCTAAATTCCTTTTGCGCCTCGTAACGGGGAGACTTTCCATTGCCGTTTCCGTAATGAAGGGCGTCCCAGGCTTGGGATCGATTCCTCTTCGGCTTAAAGCCTGATTGTGATGGATAGCCAATACAGGTGATTAGAAATATCGTCAGCACTCCAACAGTTGAGATGGAAAAGCGTAGCTTGAGAGCCTGCGACACCGCCCACTCGGTAGGCAAAACGGCCAGCGCAATCAGGAGAAAAAGGATAGGCAGGTAGAACCTCCCATCCACGAAGGCATAGGTCAGCGTCGCGATAAAATAGGTGGTTCCTGCCAGAAATACGCTGACTGTAAACCGGGTCACCCGAACAAAAGCCAGACCAAGGGCAGAGAGACAAATGAAGGCCGGGACTACGTAAGTTCCAGTGCCGAAGAGATTCGCGACTCGAAATTGATCCCAGCTGGCAGTAATCTCGAACCAGATCATTAAAAGCTGCGAAGGCACATTCCGTAAAGAAAAGAGCCGTTGACTCTCGGTCCATGCAGGCACCCAGAAATCGTAGCCGGTCTTTAATGGATGCCCAAATTTCAACGTGTTAAAAACGAAATACGGAGCCGCGGCTGCCGCAAATACTACAAGAACAAGACAGCAATGCATAAGCCATTTGGGCCAGGAACCTCTGGCCGGAAACAAAGCCATACCGAGTAATAACGGAGCCATGAACAATAACTGTGGCCGTATACACAAAGACAGGCCCAGAACAATGGCTCCGCAGTAAATCGGCCAGCGGCGTACCCGGCTAAGCCCAAAGTAAACCAGTGCAAAGGAAAGCACTGCGCCAGCGGCACCGCTAAGGTCACTCATCGATGACCGGCTGAAGCTACTGAACGCTGGCTGAGTTACGAGCAACAAGGGTGCCAATCCTCCGGCCATGGGTCTTCCAATCGCAAAATAAAACGCGAAGCTGCCTGTTAACAACAACAGGCCGACTGTTTGATTTGTCCTAAAAGGAGCCAAAATCTCGTTGTGCGGCAAAAATGTCAGCCAAGGAACCATCAAGAGGGGGTAGCCCGGAGGGTAGCGGGAAGGCAATCTGTCGTAACCAATCTGGATGGCGGGCGCGCCTTCCTTCAAGATCGAATTGGCCTGCGCGAAATATTCTACCGCATCCGGATAAGGATCGAGATCGAGTAAGTCCGTCCGCTTCAACTGCACTCGAAGAACCGTGCCATAGTAAAAGAAAAGCGCCAGAACAAAGCAAAGAACACCGGTTGCTGCCCGAATCGGAAATGGACGGAGAGCGGGTGCCAAGACTGGGGTAATCGTTTTTTGGGGGTCCTGGTCTTCCGGTTTGTCTTTGGATGTCATTCTGCAACGCGCCGTGTTCGCCGTTCAACGCTCATACGTGGTAACAAAAATTGGCACAGAAAAAGCGCGTTGCAAAATTTGCGGGATGGCGTGCTGCACGAGCCGATTTTTCTGGGGTCACGCTTTAGATGGCGGCGGAGTAACGGGACTCGCGGTTCTCTTTGGGACACAGGATGATTGACTTTAAGCGGAGATTTCCCACGGAGTCACCGCCAATAGCGGCATTCGGGTGGTCGTGGATTCGAGCGCCCCGAGCATCTTCATTGATTCGTTCACGGTGTGATTTCATTGCGCGTTTGAGAATTCATAAAATTTGAAGTTTTTTCTGGACACAGGTCACCCTCTTTTGAGACGATCCAAGCCGTTTTGCCAAATATCAGCTATGAAAAATCTATTCGCGTCAATCACTATCGTTACAGGTCTCGTCCTCCTCTTCGTCCCGTTTGCAGGGTCCAATCAGGCAGATGACACCACGATAACAATCACCGGTTACACGCCAGGCGTCACGCCGTTCGTCGGTAAGCTGAATCTTATAGCCAGCAATACGGCTGTTCTGAAGAGCATCCAGTTCACAATCACTCCAAAACCAGGCTCCTTTGCCCGGCCGCTTTCAGGCACTTATGCCAATTACTACCTCGTGGACCGCGGATTTGAAAACCCGCAAACTGGGAACATCATGTTGCCGGTCTATGGACTCTATGCCGGGCGTGCAAATACCGTCACACTGACTTATCGGTTTAATGACGGTTCATCGAAACAAGCTAACTTCACAACTACGACCTCCACCTTCGATGATCAAGGCTGCGGCTACAACAACCCGACCAAGCTTCAACCCAGGACCAGCAGCACTGATTTGAGCTATGATTATCTGTTCGATAGATCTGCTTGCGGCAATTTCTCGCCTGTTATTCTCGACAGCGACGGAAATTTGCGCTGGGTTAGCACACTGCCAACAATGAACGCTCTTTTTGCGTCTTCCACTTTCTTCGATAACGCGGTATACGTAACACAACTCAGTCAGTTGTTTCGAATTGAGCTTGATGATGGAAGTGCCCGCTTGGTTGCAGATTATAGCGACATCGGCGTAGGGAACCTACATCATAACATCGATCCCGGTAAAACGGGGCTACTCATTGAACCAGATATCCCCACGGGCTACTTCGAATCTGAAGTCTTGGAAGTTGATAGTTCGGACGGCAGGGTGCTAAAAACGTTTAACATGGCCGATATTATCAGCGCAGCCATGAGGGCCGGAGGAGACGATCCCAGCCAGTTCGTTTATCCTTCCCCGACCGATTGGTTCCACAACAACGGCGCCGCATACAACCGGGCCGACGACTCTTTGATCGTTTCAAGCCGCGAGAACTTTGTCATCTGTCTCGATTATGAAACAAGCGCGATCAAGTGGATCCTTGGAGATCCGACCAAAAAATGGTACCAGTTTCCTTCGTTGAGAAAATTTGCGCTCACCCTCGCGCCTGGCAGTCTGCCCCCGATTGGCCAACACTCCCCCTCGATTACTTATGATCAAGATCTTATGGTCTTTGACAATGGGGCAAACAGTAGTTTCCAGATGCCTGCAGGGGATCACCGCGAGTACGCCAGTCCCCGGAAGTATAACCTGGATCTGGTAGGAAAGATCGCGACTGAGGTGTGGAACTTCCCAATGAACCAGAGTGTCCACTGCCCATTCTGCGGAAGCGTCTACGAGGATGCGCCACACAACTATCTAATTGATTATGCGTTCGTTGGCGGCGGAGTGCCGGGCGTTCCCACGTTTGCTCAACTCCTGGGCTTGGACGCCGCCGAGAACACGATTTTCTATTATCAATACCCCACCGTCGGCTGTAGCACTGCATACAACTCCATTCCCATTCATTTGGAAAGTACCAAGTTTCCGGCAGTTCCGGCTCGAGTCCAAAATCTTTCGACGCGCGGGACAGTCTCAGGCGGTGACAATGTCCTGATTAATGGTTTTATCATCACCGGGACTGACCCCAAGACAGTAGTGGTCCGCGCGCTGGGCCCATCGCTCAGCAGCTTCGGGCTTTCTGGTATTCTCGCCGACCCGGTTCTCAACGTGTATAACTCTTCTGGCGTTCTCATCGCAAGCAATGACAACTCGCAAGACGATATCGGCGCCGGATTTATGGCGCAGAATGGGTTGGCGCCAAGCAATCCATCTGAATCAGCGGCTCTACTAACAAACCTGGCACCGGGCGCCTACACCGTGGTGGTTACCGGCAAAGACTCCACCCCTGGGATTAGCTTGGCCGAGGTTTATGAAACCCCACAGCCCGGGATTAACGCTCAACTGACGAACGTCAGCGGCCGCGGTTTTGTCGGCACGGGCGATAATGTGCTAATCAGTGGGTTCATCATTGGAGACCTCGACAGCGCGACCGTCGTCGTGCGCGCTCTTGG
>DATNNZ010000371.1:0-3228 GCA_035601575.1 Chthoniobacterales bacterium | reverse complement strand
AGGCGCAGATAGAGCGAATACCGCGTCGGCTTTTGGATTCTCATCGGCACCGGCCCGGTTGGCTTGATTCCATGCCCGGCATTGAAGATGGGTTATAGGCGACGGCATTTCTCCGTCGAGAGTAATCCTCGGACGGAAAGTTTGCATTAGGGTAGAAGCTCTTGGGCTTGAATCCAGGTGCGTCGCACGAAGTCCACCGCAGATTCGCGGCGCGCGAAGGCTGCGCTTTGTCCCGCCCAAAGTTGCATCCGGTGAATGTCCTTCGCGTCTAATCCGGTCTGGCGCATGGCCGCAGTTAGCTCGAACTGAACCGGAAAGGGAGCCGGTTTCGGTGCATCAGGCGAATTGGCGGCACGAACGTATTCGGTCTCGATTGAACGGCCAAGCCGGCCGGTGAACGCGCGCGTCATGGTGGTTGCTTCCGGCTCTAAATCGGCTAAGGCATCCGCCCACACTGCATTCGTGCCCGCTTCCGGACAGCGGAGGAAAGCGGTGCCGATCTGGACCGCGCTCGCGCCCAAAGTTAACGCGGCGGCGATCCCTCGCCCTTCGGCAATGCCACCCGCAGCGATAATCGGAACGGAGAGTTTATCCGCTAACCGTGGCAGCAATGCGAAAAGGCCGACACATTGGCGCTCCGCAGCCGCTCGATCAAAAGAGCCGCGATGGCCGCCAGCTTCGTACCCCTGGGCTACGATTGCGTCGGCCCCGACCCGCTCCGCCTCTTGTGCCTCAGCCAAAGTCGTTGCACAGGCAAACCATGCGATTCCATGATCCTTCAACTTTGCGACAAATGGCGAGGGATACAGACCCATGATCGAAGAAACAACGGTGGGTCTGATGGTGATCAAGGTGTCGCACTGCTTCTCAAAATCCGGCAACCGGATTCCGCTGACCTCGGCTGGAACTGTGGGCCCCCAGCTTGAAAGGAACTCTCGCACCCGCTGCTCGGCGGTGAAATCACGTGTGGGCGCTAGGTCCGGAATCCAAAGATTCAGTTGAAAAGGTCCCGGGCTCCGCGACCGAAATTCGGACGCCCAGTTGGCGATCGCATCCGGGCTCGACATAAGAGCACCCATAGCGCCCATACCACCCGCGTCCGCGACGGCAACGGCTAAGCTAACCGGGCAGGAGCCGGCCATTGGCGCCTGAAGAATTGGTATTCGCAGACCATACTGCTGACAAAACGCCATCGCTCGACCTCTCGGACTCTGCGAATCTAGCAACTCTAGCTCGTCCATGTTTTCTTTAAATCAGTTCAGGTTCTTACGCATCATTGATCGCCATCCGGATGGTTCTTATGTGCTTTTAGATCAGAGACTCAGAGTAAACCGTTCCGCGCTTATAGGTACATTTTTCTAATTACCATTTTCCGGCATGCGCGCCGCCGTCAACGTGAAGCACTTCACCGGTGACGAACTTTGCATCGTTCAGGTACATCACCGCATCAACGACCTCACCGATATTGCCCATTCTGCCGATGGGTTGAAGACTCTTCAAAAAGTCATGGGCTTCGATTTTGTGCATCGGCGTTTTTATGGCTCCGAGAGCGACGGTGTTGATGCGTATGCCCTGTCCGGCATATTCAATTGCGAGTGCGCGGGTAACGGCGTGCAACCCACCTTTGGTCAACACCTGTAATGCACACGGAACGCCGGCGATCGGCTGATCGACCACAGAGGTCGAAATATTAACGATATGTCCAGACTGCTGGCGAAGCATCTGCCTAGCAGCGCTTTGACTAATATAAAAGAAGCCCGCTAAAATCGTCGATACCAGCGCTTCGAAATCATCAGGAGTGTAATCAATAAAAGGCTTAGACACCAACAAGCCAGCATTGTTGACCAGGATGTCAATGCGGCCAAACCGCGCGATAGCAGTGTCAGTGATCTTTTGGGCCGTAGCGGAATCAGCGATATCGCCCTCCACCAGAGCCAGCTGCGATGATGGAGTTAAGTGTGTTGAATCGCTGATGGCACGTGAATTCCCGACCACGTTAAAACCCTTTTCCAAAAAACGAGTCACGAGGCTCGCTCCGATTCCTTGTGACGCACCCGTAACGATTGCTGTTTCCGTTGTTAACATATGACGAATTTCATTCTGATTGCATCGAGTGTTTTTCATGAGCTGTCCTCTGAAGCTAGCTACGCGGACTAACAGTAATGTTGCCCCAGGATGACGTTTCCCCTGGGGTCCATTTGTATCTATGCTGGAAAGCCCGCTACTTCCCTATAGAGTAGTTATTACCCATATTTTTGTCGATTCGTAGCCCCGTTTCAGCGTTGCGTCTTGAACACCGCAGCGAGCTGGGCAGCCCCTGTGCGCGAGACCTTGATTTCGGTTCCCACCCGGTCGCGGAGCCGCACGCGGTAAAGGCGGTCACCGTAATGGATTATGTGATCGATTGCATGCAGATTCACAGTGGCATGCCTGCCGATCTGGATAAAAGGATCGCCGCCTAGCCATCGCGTGAGATCAGCCAACGCATAATAAGTGGCAAACTCTTCCCGCACGGTATGGACCCAAGTGCGGCGTTCCCGCCGCAGCACCGCTGCAACCTCGCGGCGGGTGAGTAGCCGGATCTGGTCGGCGTCCACATCCCTGACCGGCAGCAGCTCATTGGCAGTGCCAGTAAAACGCGTTTTGTTCGGTGAGCCTTCGTTGGCGTGATCACCGGAACTCGAGAAAGAGCCGAGCTTAAAGGGCCGCAGATATGCCAGCAAGCGATTGACCGCTTCAGTGACTTGCTCCGGATCCAATGGCTTAAGCAGATAATCCACTGCCTCCAACCGGAAGGCGTCGGTCGCGCGGTTCGCGTCTCCCGTAGTAAAGACCAGACGCGGCGGCTGCGGAAGCATGGCCAGTTGCGTCGCCAGCGAAACACCGTCTCTACCTGGCAGATTGATGTCCAGAAAGACCGCGTCCGGCCGCAACTCGGCGCAAAGACGCAGGCCTGCCTCGCTCTCTGTGGCCGAACCGACCACCTCTACCTGGTAGGTATCGTCTAGCAACGCTGCCAGATACTGGGCGGCCAACGGCTCATCTTCGACAATTACAGCTCGGATCCGGATCCACATGACAACAGGTTTCATAGCATTGAACAAAAATGAGGATTCATGCGCGTTTGCAGAGCACACCCTCGGCCGAAGCCGCCACTCGGGTTTGCTCGTCACGGTTACGGACCTACTCGGCAATGGCCAAAATCAAGGCCGTGCCCAAACCTTGCAG
>DATNNZ010000370.1:0-2306 GCA_035601575.1 Chthoniobacterales bacterium | reverse complement strand
ACAAGCACGCACGGAGCATGGAACGAAGGTAAGTATGACCAGTGGGTGCCGAACAAAGGCACTACATCGATGGCACACCTGGTAAGAAGCGATATTCCATTCCATTACGCTTTGGCTGATGCATTCACGATTTGCGACGCCTACCATTGCTCGTTGCTGGGGCCAACCGATCCGAACCGGTACTACATGTGGACAGGCTGGGTCGGCAACGATGGGAGCGGAGGTGGTCCCGTGGTCGATAATGCCGAAGTCGGCTACGACTGGTCGACCTATCCGGAGCTTCTGCAAAAGGCGGGCGTATCGTGGAAGATCTATCAGGATATTGGCCTCGGCTTGACTGCCGCCGGATCATGGGGTTTCACCAGCGACGCCTATATCGGCAACTATGGAGACAATTCGCTTCTCTATTTCCATCAGTATCAAAACGCGCAACCGGGAAGTCCGCTTTACGACGGAGCGAAAACCGGAACTAACATCCTGGCGGGAGGAACTCTATTCGACATTTTCCGACAGGACGTTGCGACCGGAACATTACCGCAAGTCTCGTGGGTGGTCGCACCAGAGGCGTACACGGAGCATCCAAATTGGCCCGCGAATTACGGCGCCTGGTACGTCTCGCAGATACTCGACGCGTTGACCGATGTTCCAGATGTTTGGAGCAAAACGGCGTTCTTTCTTACCTATGACGAGAACGACGGTTTCTTTGACCACGTTGTACCACCGACCGTGCCGCAATCCCGAGCCCAAGGTATATCCACAATCGACACAACCAACGAAATCTTTCCAGGAAGTCCGAAATACGCCGCCGGTCCGTACGGATTAGGCGTGCGCGTGCCCATGGTTGTCATCTCGCCTTGGAGCAAGGGCGGCTGGGTCAATTCGGAAGTGCTCGACCACACCTCGCTGATTCGATTTATCGAACGGCGATTTGGGGCGCAATATCCCGGATTACGAGAAAACAACATCACCACTTGGCGTCGCGCCGTGATCGGGGACCTCACATCTGCCTTTAACTTCGCTTCGCCCAACAGCGGAAAGGTTCCGCTGCCCAGTACTATTGCTTACATTCCGCCCGATAACATCAGGCATCCGGATTACGTTCCGGTTCCGCCGGTCAATCAGGCGCTGCCGGTGCAGGAGCCGGGCGTCCGTCCTTCGCGCGCCGTACCCTATGAGTTGCATGTCCGCGCACATGCCGATTTGGCAGATGGCGAGGTGAAGATCCATTTCGGTAACACCGGTAAAGCCGCTGCGGTGTATCAAGTCTACTCCGGCGATGGTCAGACCGGACCATGGACGTATACCGTTGCGCCGCACTCCGAGACTTTCGATACTTGGGATATTACCGCAAGCGGCCAAACCGAATACGATCTTTCAGTCTTCGGCCCGAACGGGTTCCTGCGCGTATTCGAGGGAAGCTTCTCTGAAAGCATCAAAGCGAATCTGGAGAGCACCATTATCTATGACGTCCGTCGCTACGGCGTTATCCTGGAGATTCACAATCGTGGCAGAAAGTCTTCCCGAGTGCATGTATTTGATTTCTACAAGAACCGAACGACCGAATTCGAATTGGATTCGAACCAAAAGCTCACTGAATTCTACTCGCTAGAGAACTCCTATGGCTGGTACGATTTCACAATAGAGACCGAGTCAGACCCGAGCTTCCAACGGCGTCTAGCGGGTCATCTGGAGACTGGATACGACAGTATGAGTGATCCGGCATTCGGAGCCTCGAAAGCGCAAGCACAACTAGAGCCTGACCAAACACGCCCCTACGCGTCAACGAAGTAAACTAATTTAAATCTCGGCGACCGTGATCGGTAAATCAGTCGTCGCCAAGGCTAAGGTACATTCTCGCTCTCTGCGAGGTACTCATTGCCTCCGAAGGTCGGTTAGGGCCGTGATTACGAAAGGCAGACCCGCCTGCCCGGTTTGCGGAACGCTGTTCCCTGGCGAGTCGTGTCCAGCACTCGCTGCACTGCAGCCGTCGGGAGGTGTTTCGGAAGACTGGACAGTGACCGCCGAGCCGCTTTAGGTACAGCTCTATCCAGATCGACATTGATCAGTCCCTGGCGGCGCAAGTACCGCAAGAATGACCGCATCGAAGTGACGAGCCTTCTCGCGCGCGATGGACTGTTTCGATGTGCATGCCGCTGAATGAACGCGGTCACATCCGTAGCGCAGAGCTCGGAGAGTTTCAACGCATTGGCACCAAACAGTTCGGAGAGGAAATTGTCGATGAACCGCACCCAACCGTTAGCGGTCTCCAGTGAAAGGGCTCGTTCTACCAGGAGGAACTGGCGATA
>DATNNZ010000369.1:0-4801 GCA_035601575.1 Chthoniobacterales bacterium | reverse complement strand
TCAATTTGTCGGTTCAATATCGACCGAATCGGACACTTGGCTTTGGGCCTGGGCGAATGACTCTGTTGATCCAAAACTTTCGGCAGCTCTGTCAGTAGTACGAGAATTTGGGGAGAAAAGCGGCTTTGAGCATCTCACAAGTAAAAAGTGGCACGCCCACGGAGTTGACGGCTGGGAAATGGTATCCATCGCAGCATTTCTCCTAAATGCACGTGGAGCGTATCGCACTCCGAAAGGAAACGGATTTACGTTCATGGTCATGACGAATGTGCGTTGGGCTTCGTGACCCTGTACGTGCGGTAATCGGAGTACGGAGCGCCGCTTAGCTGCCGCTCGTAGGCGTCAGCAAGGGGTCTATTCTGTTGAAAAACTAATTTCCTGTGCGCTGGCGATTTTTGCAGATGAATCACTCTGCGGCCGAAAACCAGGCATAGACACGCTCTCTAGCATACATATGGCAATTGAGCGCGGAGATCGTGGGAGGCCGCTGGTCCTTCGCGTCGTTCAAATTCCGGCCTTTCTAAAGCCTTTTAATTTTCCGGTCAAATCTCCGCATGGAGTTTTTCAACAGAATAGGTCGAGTCCGGGAATTGACCGCATCAGGCTGGAGGCGGCCAATAGCGGGCGCTGACCGGTCGAGACGGAGTTCCAGTTAGCCGATATTCAGCCACTGCATTAGTATGGAGCCCATGGAAAGAATTCCGATTGCTGAGCGAAGGCTCGAATTCAGCGAAAAAGGTAAAGCGGAGCGCAAACCGTTAAAGATTCGGGTGTTTGCTCCGCAACCGGTCGATGCCGGCTCCGTTCGATTTCGAGTTGACGCCGACGCTTCAAGCTGCATTGTTGAATTCGACGGAATTCCCGGTGCCAACATGGGCGCAATTTACGGCGCAGATTCAATACAGGCGCTGCAACTCGCGGTCGATATCGAGCCGGTACTCAAACGTCTCAGCAAACATTACGACTTCTACTTTCCAAGTGGCGAGGGCTATTTTGATGAGTAGGAAGCTAGCTCAACACATTGGGCATCTTTTCACTGGTCGTACGCGAACTCTAAGCTCAGGCCAACCCCTATGACCCGCGTGCTTTCCGTTTACCTCGCCCTTCAAGTCTTCATTATGGTCATCTTTAGCTGGGCACTTTGGCTCTGGATGGGTTGGAAACCGATGGGACCGTCTGCATTCCCAGGATCGCCGGATGCTACTTTGCTGTATAGCAATGCTTATTCTGGTTATCACTGGGCAAACGGCCTCCTTGAAGGCGTATGGCTTGGTGGAATTGCCGGCGTCGTGTTAGTCCGACGCGCTTCCTCCGCTCAAGGGCCTTCTCGCTTCCGAAATGTCCTCTGCATCGCGATTATTGTTGGACCGATTGCATGTCTGATTGCGGGCCATATCTTCGAGTCGCGCACGCATCACTGACGGAGGCGGCCGCCCGAAGAAGGCGGCTTGGGGTCGAAAGTACGCCGATGGGCTAGCGAAGCTTTGCACCGCAATTGCGGCAGACGGAAGGAAATATTTCAACACCCGATTTCCGGCCAAATGAGGTCGGGCCCAAACTGGTCCATGATCCCATCGGCATTTCATCGCACCGCGGGCAGCGGTAATGGCGGCGAGTACCTACGGTAATCCCCAATCCGGCTGCAAACACGGTAACCAGTGACACAAGGCCAATTGTAAATTCACCCTCCGTCATGTCGTCAATTGAAAGGGATTGCTTGACCTTAAAGCCAGAGCGCGCTGTGTGCACGTGCGCACGCTCCAAGTAGAATGGCACCTCGAAACCGATCAAGCCGATGACGAGTAGGAGCCACCAATACCGATTGGCCTTCCATGTCTGGCGTCGTCGCTCTTTGAAGGCCGCGACTGTCCACGGTTCTACGCCCATGTCAATTTCACCTCTGATTTCAGCGCAGTATAACGACGGCTCCCTATTATTCCGTGATCTGGCGCAGTTCTGGACAGACATTGAAGCAGACGGCCGTGACTGTCGCAAACGGGTCGAGACTTGCCTTCGGAGCATTGTGATGACGTTTTACGGAACATACGTATTTCTCATTAATCTCTTCGCGCGATTATTCGGTGCGATTGCGTTCGTGGTTGGTGGTTTCAGCCTGGTAGGCGCATACATGTTCGAAGCAGATCGCTGGACGCGTGTCGTAGGCGGCATCTTTCTCATTGCTGTGGGAGTCGCGGTCTTTATTGCAAAGGCCGTCACGGTCGAGACCATCACCAACATAAGGCGTCGCATGGGTCGCGCAGAGTAAGGATTGGATGCCCGGTTGCTGACGCTCGCGATAGACCGCAAGGGGTCGAGACGAGCCTCCGGGTTGCGGTAGTGTCCGCGACGGGCAGCGCCCTGGGCCAAATGCGGTCATCCGCCGAGCCAGTTATACTTCCCGCCAACCCAAGCACGGCAATCAAGTTCAAAGATCGCATCAAGTGGAAGACGACTGGTACGAAAAGGAGCAGCTACACTTCGCAGCAAGCGACGGCGATCTTCCGCGCGTCAAACAACTCGTCGAATCTGGCTATGACGTCAATTTGTTTGATGACCTTAGCTACGCACCATTGCACTACGCTGCGAAAGGGGAGTGTTTTGCCGTTGCACAATATCTGATTGCAGCGGGTGCGGATGTTAACGCACACGATGAAGATCATATCGGCGAGACTCCGCTCGGTGCTGTAGCGGCTTCCTGCTCCTACGAGATGGCGAAACTATTGGTGGATGCCGGTGCTAACCCGACTATCGCAGGCTGGATGAACCTGACCGCCCTATACCGCGCGAAAGAGCGAAAAAAGGAAGAGGGCCAGAAGGTTTACGATCTCTTGATCGACGTCGCCAAGCGTAAATTTAGGTATCGACCCTAGCAATAGCCGCCGTTCGCGGGCGGCCACTTCGGGTCGCGACCCTTCTATGGACGTCGGTCCTGGCGGCGTCGGGCGGCAGGCGGCCATACGGCATGCGGAACCGATTACCGGACGGCGGCAACGTGCGATAGTATTCGCTCTTAAACGACCAGAAGGGAATTGTGCAAAAAAGAAGCGCCGTATCAATCATGGGTGCCATACTTTGGGGGGCTCTCCTATATCTTGGCGTTACGGTCATCGCCAATGCATTCCGGCAAGGTGTCGCGGGACACCCGAACACTGGCCAGCTACGATTCTATGTGTTCTTTCCCGAAGCGATGACCTTACTCAGCGCTTTTTTCGCCATGTTTGTAACGAGGATGCCGAAACCGCTGGTTACTATAGTTTTGATAGTGCAGGTTGCGTTGATACCTCTTTACTTGTTCCTTTACACGGGTGGTATCTAGCGGCTCGGATCGACCAAGTCCAGTCAGTGCAGTTATCAAAATAGTTGGCGCGGAGCAGTCATTGCTGCAATGTACGCGACAGATAAACGCAGGACGCAATATGCAAACTCCACGTCAAGCTGCAAATACCGTCATCGGTATTCTGATTCTCGGGAGTCTGGCCTATTGCGGATATGGATACGCAACCGCGGAACAGCGGGTCCGCGCGCTGTGTGCTGAAATTAGCCCGGGGATGAGCATTGATTCGCTGCGATCTTTTGCAGCCTCACATGGCATGAAGTACCCATCCCAACGCTCCGGGGTGAACTATCTGGTTGAATCGCGAACCTTTGGTCGGTATGGATGCCGCGTGGACACTGAAAATGGGGTGGTGAAGCGGTCCGCGTTTTCCTTTGCTGACTAAATGCCGGCCAGTGTTAGCGCATTCTTGATAGGCGCAAAGCTGCCGGTCGCAAAAGGCCGCTCAGGGTCGGCATCAGACGGTGACCAAGTTGAGTTTTCTTTCCTTCCAACAATCAAACCGTACAGGTGGTCAATGAATCAATCGTCTAAACCTAGACGAGCCGTTTTGGTCTCTGTGGAGAAGGAGAGCGGCGGGTTACGCATTCGGCTTGATGACGTAATGCGAGAATTTGCTGTTGACACTTGGGTGCAGAAAGATCATTTCACCAATAAGCTCGTGCCGGAGGACGCTTTCGAGAGAATGGCTTTTGACGATAAGGAATTGGCCGATTTCGGCTATAGCATTCTTGCGAGGCTGAGCGCGTTCGTTAAGCGAAATGAATGTTAGCTAACGTTCGAAAAGGGCGCTCCTGCGAGCGTCAGTGACAGTAGCGTCATATCGATTTGAGAATCGAGTCTCCCGGAAGCGGTCATCTGTGAGTGTCAGCACAGGGTCGAAACCGGCGGTTCGGGTCAATCCGTCGGCAACCGGCCAGGACCGGCCGGTGCGACGCCCAAAGTGGGCGCAACAATGCCGACATTCGAACCGGGTCTCGGAAGGTTGATTCAATGTGGTTGAAGGTTTGAGAGAGAATGGATGTGTGTCCAACCGATCTATCTGGGAGTAGCAATGCCTGCTGATTTCCCAACTGCAGCCATCGAGGCCGTATCCGCGCCAGCAAGGGCGCCTGTGCTGACATTCCCAGAGCCCCTCGCGTCACTCATGAAGGATCGGATCAGGCATCCTCTCGGTACCCATTTCGGGATTACCAATTTCGGAGTGAACTTGACATACCTTCCACCAGGGAGCGTCTCGGCGCCGCGCCATTCCCATTCGCATCAAGATGAATTTGTGTACATTCTTGAGGGCACGCCAATCTTGGTAACAAGTGCCGGTGAGATGCCGCTGCGTCCCGGTATGTGCGCGGGCTTCAAGGCGGGAAGTGATAATGCCCACCAGCTTCGCAATAGAAGCGATACCATGGCCGTTTACTTGGAAATAGGCGACCGAATGCCCGGTGACGTCGTGACCTACCCTGACGA
>DATNNZ010000368.1:0-3701 GCA_035601575.1 Chthoniobacterales bacterium | reverse complement strand
GCAGCATCATAACCGTCGCAGCCTTGATCACGCGTAATCAGACGATTGAGATGCCATATCATTTCAACCTGGCGCTCGATAATGGCGTCAAGCCAAGCGAACTTTCTGAGATCATTACGCATCTCGCGTTCTACTCCGGCTGGGCGGATGCCACGTCGGCAGTTGCGGTCGCGAAAGATGTCTTTGCCAAGCGTGGAATCCGATCCGATCAGCCTACCTCGGGTGAGCTTCTGCCCATCGATGAGGCTGCCGAGGCGCAACGCGCGGCCCGTGTTGAGCAGGATGTCGGTCCGGTGGCTCCGGGACTTGTGCAGTACACCAGTGACGTGCTTTTCCATGATCTCTGGCTACGTCCGGCGCTAGCGTCCCGGGACCGGAGCCTGGTTACTGTCAGCGCTCTCATTGCCTCAGGCCAAGCCGCGCAAATCACGTATCACCTTAATAGGGCAATGGATAATGGTTTAACGAAAGCCCAAGCCTCTGAGATGCTCATCCAGTTGGCCTTCTATGCCGGTTGGCCCAAGGTTTTTTCCGCAATACCGGTCGTGAAAGGTGTTTTTGAGAAACGTCCTAAGTAGCGGCTTGTGTCGACGCGGGCAAGACTGCCACTTTGGTTCAGCTCGACAACAGTCGCCTGCTTCTCGAGATGAACCGCTGGAAGATGTAGCCGTTGTAGGTCCGGTCTCCGTTATATGTCCAACAATCACATAATGACCGCGCCAATAGTAAAACTTTGTCCAAAATTGATTATCGAAGGCACTCGTTTGACCGGTAAAACGGACCTGGCCCTGGCTGAGTCTATTTGAGCTTTACCGATACTACTCGTGGATCATCGACCGGTTCCATATTTCCACTCAGATGTGGCAAGCCGCTTATCGCGGGAGGAAATACCAGTTTCGATGGTTAGAGTCGCGTCTGTCAGCTCTCGGGTTTCGGCTGATCTTCTGTTGGCGAAACCCAGAGTCCTTCGCTGAAGCGCGCGCAAAACGCTTGCTGATCTCCAGTAATTCCTCGCAATATGACGATCTCACGATATTTATCCGCGAGCAGCAGATCTTCCAGCAGCTAGTGAAAGATTCAGCTATCCCGAAATTGTTAGTTGATGTTACTGAGCGATCGCTCGAAGAACAAATCGATTATATTGCGGACTGGCTGGAAGCGACCGGTGGCCTTAATCCAGCGGAATCACCGGCCAATGGTACATCCGTCCTATGCATGCGTCGAGGCGGGGCTGGTGTCGGGCAATAAAATCCACGTCGATGCCAGTTTGGTAGATGCCAACGCCTCTTTGCGCTCGGTTAAGCCGCTGGAGGCAGAGGTGGTCAGTGCCATTTGAGCGAACCGCGCGCGAGCAACTTCAAAAGCTCGATGAGCAGGAGCAAGAGAATGAACCGCCAGCGGACTCCGGGGGCGGTGGCTCAGGACAGAGCGAAGTTGGGAAGTTCTCCGAAGCCAATCGCCAATTTTAAGAGCACGACTGACCCACATGCGACACTGGTCCGGCAGGGTGGCTTAAAGAGTCGCCCGCGCTATAAGAGCCATCGAGTAGTCGATGATGACCATGAGATTATCACCGCCGTAGAGACCACCACCGGTGCGGTTGACGAAGGTACGCCTGCCGGCGCTCATCGAGGCTCATGAAGATAGCACCGGCCAGGCCGTTAGAACGGCCATCGCCGATGCACGTTACGGTAGCCTCAGTAACCTAGTGGAATGTCAAAAATCTCAGATCCGTCCTCACCTCAAGCTGCTGGGCGATTCCCACCGAGGCGAGTTGCGAACCTTCTGTACACGCTCGCGGAGCGGTCGCACCATCCATCGACATCGAGATCAAGAGCTCCTGGATCGAGCTCGCAAAATTGCGAACTCCAAGGCGGCTAAAGAGGATCTTAAACGTCAACAACACTTGATCGAACGTAGCTTTGCCGACGCTTCTAACTGTCACGGCTTCAAACGGGCCCGGTGGCGTGGACTCTGGAAACAGTCAATTCAAGATCTGCTGATTGCCACTATCCAGAACTTGCGAAAACTGGTCAGGTACCTCTGCCAAACTAAGCCGCAGCTAGCTTACCGCTGCGCTGAACGGCTCCGCCGGCTAAGCCGACTTCTCCTGAATCGTTTACCAGCTCTTCTGCCAATCTGAAATCCTCATCACCGAGAAAAGCTAGTTTTAGATTTCGCTCAAAATAAAAACCTACCGGGCAACAGCCCGTTAAGGCGTGACCCTATTCACCTCTGCGCCCTATTCACCTCTGCTTCAGTCGCCGCGCGCTTCGTTCTATTAAGTTGCAACGACTACCGATTGATGGCTACACGTACTGACAAAGAAGCCTTTCCTCGTTTTCCATGAAAGCCCCTGAACGTACTACCGCGGAGGTCTTTCCCCGGTACGTCGGCGGCGAGGTGCTCGCAGACAGTGCAACACTAAAGTGGCCGGGGCTTTTCGTGCGACGCTACCGCTATTCTCGTGTCGTGGATGGATTTCTGGTACCCGCCACAGCGGAGCCGTTGATCGCTTGTAATATAGCGGGTTCGGCAGAATTCGAGGAACGGGAGATTGGCGGCCCCTGGCTACCCCGCCGTGTGCGACGTGGAGACCTGTTCGTCACCCGGTCGAAGACCCCGTACGAATTGCGCTGGCGCTCTCCTTTGGGAGCGGAGATTGAGGTAATCCACATCCATCTTGGTGTGGACCAGTGCCTGGCAGCGTTCGAAATGGTTTACCAGGATAAAGCGGGCTCTGTTGAGGTGACCGAATTCTTCGGCCGGGATGAAATGCTTACGCATCTCAGTCTAGCTTGCGCCGACATGGTATCTGCCCGAACTCCAGCGGACTCGAAGCGTGTCGCTGCGTTCACACACCTTCTCGCGATTTATACCGCCGAGAAATATACGAATATTGCATCGGAAAGGCCTGATTATCATGGCGGCTTACCGATCGCACGGCTCCGCAAGGTCGAGGACTACGTCCGCGCGCATCTTGCAGAGAGCGTCTCGATCGAGAAGCTGGCTGAATTGGCAGAGCTGAGCCTGTTCCATTTCTCCCGCGTGTTCAAGCAGTCCACCGGGATGACTCCTCTGCAATTTGTGACCCGAGAACGCATGCTGCTAGCTCAGCAATTGATTCGGGAAACATCTCGTAGCCTCATCGAAATCGCGCTGGAAATTGGCTACACTAGTCCAAGCCATTTCGCGGAGATATTTCGGCGGACGGTGGGTATGACCCCCAGTAAGTTTCGCCTGCTCTTAGAGTAAAGGTCGCCCCAATCTTGCTCGACCTGTTGGGATATTGCTTAAAAACGCATTCGTTTAGGTCGTGGTGGATTGCATGCAAGGTGTGGACTCGCTAAGTCTTTACCGTGGACCGTTTTCCTCATGCAGATTCCTGAGACAACGTCTGCCGAAGGTTTGGAACATTATATCCATGGAAATTGCCGGGCCGCCGGTCACGGCGAAGCTTGGCGAGATATAAGGGCCTCGATCTTCACTGCGCCATCAAAAGGCTCGGTGCTCACACCGGCCGTGAGCGAACCAGTTCTCATTTGGACAACGTCTGGTGAAGTCGAGGTTGAAGAACGGGAGAACAAGGGCCCATGGATCAAAAGCTTAATTAAAAAGCGGTCTTTTTTCCTGATTTCGGGAGGAGCGCCCTACTATTGCCGTTGGAGAACTATTTCGCGGGAGCCGTTTGAGTATATGCT
>DATNNZ010000367.1:0-27524 GCA_035601575.1 Chthoniobacterales bacterium | reverse complement strand
GGATCGGAACAATCTCAGCATCTTTCAGAAGAGGGCTATGCACCTCCGTGGCTACGCATGGATCCGGAATTGAGCCGGACCGTTTTATCGAAAACTGAAGAGGAACTCCTCGGCGCATTGGCGGCGTTGATGCGGAATAAGATCGAACACGAGAAGGCGCAACGGGCACTTGCTAACACTGTGCTCGAAATCGAGCGGGCACGGCAAGAGGTCGCGGGCGTCAAGCGGCAAGTCGCGGCGGGGGAAGACGAGCTAACCACGCGCCTGGCTGAGCAAGACCGAGTGGCTGACGAGATTGAACGGGGTCGAGCCGAACTACAGGCAGAGCGATCCAAGTATCTTGAGTTCCAGGATGAACTCATCGCAATCAAGAAGGAGATCGAGCAAGCGCGAAGTGAGAAGGCTGCAGCGACCGAAGTTTTAGCCGAGTTGCAAGCCGGGCAGGGTACGGTTCGCGCTGAGATCGAGAGCCTGCAGAGCCAAGTTGCCGGTTTGCACGAGGAGCGGCATAGCGCCTTGCAACAAGTAGAACCGATTCGGAAAGAGCTAGACGAACGAATAGTGGTCCGCGAGGCGCTTATCGAACAGATAACAACGATGGAACGGCACATCGCGGAGTTTGCCGGACTGCAGAGTCGGTTGAACTGGGCCCGATCTTCGTATGCCGAGACTCTTGAACTGCTGGATGAGGCTCGCGCTGCCCTGGCAGTCACTGAGAAGGAGCATGACCGTGCGGTTTCCAAGTTGGAGCACGTTCGCGAGCAAGAGACCAAGCCGCTGGAAGTAAATGTGGAACCGGTTGAGGAGCAACATCAGAGACCGGAAGAATTAATTCTCAATCAAGCGAATACCCTTGGGCAAGAGCCTGCGGTCGAAGAACCCGCACAGGAATTGGCGTTCAAGGAGCTAACGAACGAACCGGCGAACAGAGAATCAACGCAGAAATCCAGCCTTGAGGAGCCTGTGCTCAAAGATCAAAGGCAAGAACCTGTACTTAACGAACCAGTGCACGAACTTGCCGCCAAGGAACCTGAACCGGAACCCGCGCTCCCGCTTCTGACTAGTGAGCCGTTGCCGGCCGTGATCCCAGCGTGGGATTCTTATCGACTGGAAAGCGAGTTCTTCACGGAAGAGACGTTGGATGCGAATAGGGTGACTCATTTGGTTGCAGAACTTCCAGGAATCGAAAACGTATTGGTGGTTCGGCAGCGGGGTGTGGTTTTGGCCGGGAGCTTGCCGGAGCGTCTCAGTGATCACTTGAAAACTCCTGGTCGCGACTATGAACGATTGTTCAGTAGTTGGCCGAATCGAACGCAGCAAAGAAAGGACGCGTGTACGCAAATCGTGACGTTCCAAGTTGAGGCTGAATTTCTTACGGCGACTCAAGCCAACGATATTTTCTTAGTCGTGTCGCATGAGCGGCCGAAGCTGCATCCTGGGGTAGAAGAGAAGTTGGCAGTGGTGGCGGAGGAATTGGACAAGATGTATCCGAAAGCTCAGGAGACGGCAGGGCGAAAGCCCGACTACGCAAAGCCTACGTCGCGGCCAACTCTATAGTGCTCCTCAAACACACGGTCCGGGCGGGCCAAAGCGTAGCGACGGCGGCCTGATTCCGTCTCCGCTGTCGCTTAACTGTTCGTTAAGAATCGTCACTGGAACACCGCTATGGCGGACAGGTCAGTGGAATCGGCTTGAGCCATTTGCGATCTTACCGATCGGTTTCCCTGGCATGACCGACGCGCCCGGAGGGCGTTTCTATCAGCTACCTTCCGATCACGCTCGTAACCGTTCGTTTAGTCACTTGGAGCCCGCGAGCTTTCGGACCCCGAACCGGCACGTCGCCGGTTGGAAAAGTTTGCTCATCGATTCGTGCACCTTTGATGTGGCGATATCGGAGCCGAAGCTCCTTTACCGGCTTATCGGTGATGAAACGGATCTTTGCGCCTTCTTGTGTGCACGAGTAGTCCCGATTCATGATCGCGCCGCCAAAGGCAAAGCGTTTCAAGAACGTCGCCTTGGCCGTGTTATAGACGACCGTGAAAATGCGATCCCGATCGTAGATCCCGAAATAAAGTAAATCTTTATCCACAAACCCTCTTTCCGGCGGAGGAATCATCTGGTAACGCCCGTTTTCCCACACCAACATCAATCGATCGAGTGGCGAGCAGCGAAATGCGGCCTCGCCTTTCACCTCGGAGCCGAGCAAGCCGCGCTCTCGATCATAGACAATCGGCAGTTCCTCAGCCGTGAGTTCGCGCACGTCAATAGCCTCTGCCTCGGTCAACTGCGTGCGGCGTTTGTAAGTCTTTGCGTACTTGGCAATCAACTCTTCCAAGTAGGCAATCGTGTAGGGAATCAGCCGTCGCAGGTTCTTGCGGATTTCTTGCAGTTCCTGAACGATCTTGGCCTTCTCCTCATTGTTCTTCTGGAGATCGAATTTAGAGATGCGTTTGATCGGAAGCGCCAGCAACATCTCCACATCCTCCGGAGCAATATCGCGTGTCAACTGCTGGCGGTATGGAGTCAACCCGCGGAGAACTGCCTTCTGCACCGCATCGTATGTCTCGCAGTCCTCGATTTTCTTGTAAATACGGTGCTCGATGAAGAGTTGGATAAGCGACTTACGATGGAGTTCGTCTTGGTGCTCGCTTTCGCTGATCTCCAATTCGCGTTTAAGCAGATGAACTAACTGATCAGTATTTGCTCGGATCACTTGTTCCACGTCCATCTGAACGGGACGGTCGCCGCGAATGACAACAATGTTGGAATGAATCGTCATCTCGCACTGCGAGAAGTGATATAAAGCGGCAATTGCTTTTCCCGGGTCTTCACCCGGAGAAAGCGTGATAACGATCTCGACATTTGCTGCCGTAAAGTCGCTGATCGAGCGGATCTTGATCTTCTTCTTGCGAGCGGCATCTTCGATCGAGGCAATCAATGTCTCAGTGGTGGTTCCAAACGGTAGTTCACGAATCACTAACCGGTTATTGTCTCGCTGCTCGATCTTGGCGCGAACTTTGATCTTACCGTTTCCTTTGTCGTAGTCAGAAGGGTCCATCAACCCGCCTTGTGGGAAGTCTGGCAGAAGGCGGAAACGCTTGTTTTGGAGGACCGCCACTTGGGCCTTAATTAGCTCGATAAAATTATGCGGCAAAATTCGGGTGGAAAGTCCGACCGCAATTCCTTCCGAGCCGAGCATCAAGAGCAATGGTAGTTTGGCCGGAAGCAAAATGGGCTCGCGATTGCGACCATCGTAGCTCGGGACGTATTCGGTGAGTTTCGGATTGAATATCTGGTTTCGGGCTAATTCAGTCAGCCGGCATTCGATGTAGCGGGAAGCCGCCGCCGGATCGCCAGTCAGGACGTTTCCGAAGTTTCCCTGTCCCTCAATCAGATAGGTTCGATTGGTGAGGTTAACGAGCGCGTCTTCAATCGAAGCATCCCCGTGGGGATGGTATTGCATGCAATGTCCGACGATGTTGGCAACCTTGCTGAATCGGCCGTCGTCTTTTTCGTAAAGCGCATGGAGAATACGCCTTTGCACGGGTTTGAGTCCGTCCTCTAGCTGAGGGATAGCGCGATCCCGAATAACATAGGAAGCGTACTGGATGAAATTTTCGTTGATCAGATCCTTCAGCGGATCTTCGGGCAAATGTAGTGCGGCAGAATTTTGCGGCATGGGACTAAAGAGAGTCACGCAAAGGGAAACTCACGGCAGAGAATCTCACGCCAAGACGAGAATACACAAGTTAGAGACGCTGGCTTCTGGATTCTAAATTCTATCTTGCTTCTTGGCGTGAGATTTGTCAGGTGCTGACCGGTTCCTCGACCACCAGATGATCCATAATGTATTCTCGGCGCTGGGGCGTATTTTTGCCCATATAAAACTGCAGCAGCGGCTGGACGGCGTGTCCGTCATCGACCGTAACTGCGGTCAGGCGCATGTCGGGCCCGATGAAGTGTTTAAATTCCGCAGGTGAAATTTCGCCGAGACCTTTAAACCGGGTTATTTCGTGATTGCGGATCTGCTGCATCGCCTGGTCTCGTTCCTTTTCCGAGTAGCAATAAACGGTTTGCTTCTTATCGCGCACTCGGAACAGCGGCGTCTCGAGAATATAAACATAATTGTGGGTGATGATGTCCGGAAAAAATCGAAGAAAACAGGTGATCAAAAGATTGCGAATATGCAGACCATCGACGTCGGCATCTGTCGCTAAGATAACTTTGCCATACCGTAGATTCTGTACGCTCTCTTCTACGTTTAGCGTACGCATCAGATTAAAGATCTCATCATTCTTGTACACGACGGTACGATTGAGATCCCAAACATTGAGCGGTTTGCCTTTCAACGTGAAGACAGCTTGCGTATTAGGATCGCGGCAACTGGTGATCGAACCCGCTGCTGACTGGCCTTCCGTGATAAAGATCATCGATTCGCGGCCGGCTCCTTTTTCGAGATGCAGATGAACTTTGCAATCTTTCAGTTGGGGAATCCGCAATGAGATCGCAGCGGAACGTTCACGTGCGAGTTTGCGAACATCTTGTAATTCCTTGCGTACTCGCTGTGTCTCCTGAATCTTGGCTACGAGCCGTTCGGCCGCTTCGCTGTTGCGATGAAGCAGCGTTGCTACCAACTCGCGAACCCGCGCGACCAGCTCCGTTCGAATTTCAGTGTTGCCGAGCTTGTTTTTCGTTTGCGATTCAAAAACCGGATCCTTTAGCCGAATCGATATGGCGCCGACTAAACCTTCACGGACGTCGTCGCCGTCAAATTTCGCCTGGGTAAAATCGTTAATCGCTTTGAGCATGCCTTCGCGAAAGGCGCTCAGATGAGTTCCTCCGTCTGTAGTATACTGGCCGTTCACGAATGAGTAGTGATCTTCGGACAATCGGTTGGTATGCGTGAAGGCGATCTCGATCGTTTTTTCTCGATGATGAAGGATTGGATATATCGCTTCGTCACCGACTTCTTCTTCCAGGAGGTCCTTTAAACCATTGGCGGAAGTGTAGGTTGTCCCATTGTATAGGATTTTAAGACCGGCGTTGAGGTAGGTGTAAAGGCGGAGCCGGCGCGCGACGTGCTCTTCCCGAAACCGGAAATCTTTGAAGATCGAGCGATCGGGCTCGAAGACGATCTCGGTGCCTTCCGGTTCAATCTGTTTTCCTTTTTTCTGCGCGTTCAGGACGCCGCGCGCAAAATCTGCACGGAAGAATTGTTTATCGCGATAGCTCACCACGGTGAATCGAGAGGCCAGGGCATTGACTGCCTTGGTACCGACCCCATTCAGGCCAACGCTGAACTGGAAAACATCATCGTTGTATTTAGCGCCGGTGTTAATTCGAGAGACACATTCGATTACCTTACCGAGTGGGATTCCCCGTCCATAGTCGCGAACGCGGACCGTTTCTTTTTCGATCGAGACATCAACTTCTTTCCCGTAACCCATGATGTATTCATCGATGGCGTTATCGACGACCTCTTTGAGCAAGACGTAAATACCGTCGTCATAGTGCGCGCCATCGCCCAGCCGACCGATATACATTCCGGTCCGAAGACGGATATGTTCCAGGGAGGAAAGCGTCTTTATTTTGCTCTCGTCGTAATCGTGCTTCCGCGCGGCCATTAGGGTGGAGAGAGTTGCATGGAGCGGGGCGAGGTGCAACGGCGAAACGTCGCAACGCCGGCTTGCCCGACGACGTGCCCGCCATGGCTTTAGCGACGGTGAGAGGTGAGAGGTCGGGTCCCGGCATATCCAACGTTCCCTATAGGTCCTATAGGTCCTATGCACCCTGCCGACCGCCGACCGCCAAACGCCGACCGCCGACCGCCGACCGCCGACCGCCAAACCCGGGTGGCGTAATTCGATCTTTTCGCGATGATAGGCGATGCGATGGCTTACCTGGGCATTACTGTCAGCACTGTTCGCCGGACTCACTGCGGTTTTGGCCAAAATCGGCATCTCGACGATCAACTCGAATCTCGCGACCGCGATCCGCACCACCGTCATTCTAATCTTCACCTGGGCGATTGCGCTTGGAACTGGCGGAACTAGCGGCCTTACGGAAGTATCTAAACAGAGTTGGATTTTTCTGGTGCTTTCGGGCTTGGCGACCGGGCTTTCGTGGCTCTGTTATTTTCGAGCATTGCAGCTCGGCCAAGTAGCGAAGGTGGCGCCCATTGACAAACTGAGTGTGGTAGCAGCCATGTTGCTCTCGATCACGTTTCTGGGAGAACGTCTTAGCGTGCGCGGAGCGATTGGCGCAGCACTGATCGTTTCCGGGGCAGTGGTGCTGGCCTTGCCTTAGGCCAACTGGCTGGTTACGGGTTTAGCGCTGTGCGCCCGCGCTCGTAGGGCCCATTTGCCCCATACGCCATAGGACCTATAGGACCCATGGGGCAAATGAGCCCTATGACGGAACGTTGGATATCGCTTATCCCCGGGGATCCGCTCTCTCGCCTCTCACCAATCGCCAATCACCGCTCCCGGCTTTCCCATGCATCTGATCTTAGGGAATTTGCGCAGTTCAAAGGAAAGACCGTGATGAGCCCGCTTTTAGTCGTTCGTTCGAATCTCGACAGGAAAATCTTTGACAATAATCCTTTGGTCCCGAGATGATGGCTGGCTCGTATGCGCGATAATCTGCATGCGCCGAGTGGACGAGCAGGAATACAACGCTGATTTAGTGAAATTAGCGGCGAACGGCGACCAAGCGGCCTTTGGTATCCTCTATAGCCGTCTAGCTCCCGCGCTCTATGGAATGGCGTTTCGAATGATGAACGACGCCAAAGAAGCGGAGGACGTGTTGCAGGAAGGTTTTACATATATCTGGCGGAAAGCCAATACTTACGATCCAAGTCGCAGCAGTGCCCATGCTTGGGCGGTGATGATCGTTCGCAATAAAGCGATCGACAAACTTCGTGCCCGTCAACGCGGCGAGAGGCTGCGCGACAAGGTAAGCAGCGAAGCCGGACTCTTTGCGGAACAGGATGATTCATCAGCGCAAGAGCCGCTTTCTCGAGAACGGAACGTTCAGGTGCACGAGGCGTTGAAACAAATAGCTCCGGAGCAGCGCCAAGCAGTTGAGCTGGCTTTTTTTTCTGGATTGACCCACGAGCAAATCGCGGAGCGGCTGGGCGCTCCGTTGGGAACCATCAAGGCCCGGATTCGCCGTGGGCTTCTCCGATTGCGCGCCCTCTTTCAGGACGGAGTATGATCAACGAGGATAAACAGCAACAGGTAATCGACTACGTCTTGGGCGAAATGTCCGCCACCGATACCGCCTCGTTTGAGCAGGAACTCGATCACGATGCTGAACTCCAGACCTTCACTCGCGAGATGTTCGAGACGCTCGGTCGAATTGGCGGTGGAATTGAATCCCTGTCGCCTCCGCCGTCGATCCCGCAAAGAATCCTGCGCCAGGAGGCCCGGAAAATGGTGCCGTTCTCGTTTATTCCCTGGGCGGTGGCCGCGTGCCTGGCGATTGGATGCCTGGTTCTGGCCACGTTGTGGACGGAATCGAGAAGGGAGATTGCGAAGCTTGAGCAGCGTGACTTGTTGTCTCGGATTCGGATCGCCGCATTGCAGTCGCAGGTCGATGCGTATGCAAAGACATCTGCCATTGTGGTTTGGAATCCAGACCAGCAAAATGGCGTATTACAATTCGAACGGTTACCGGCGTTGCCGGCTAATCAGGATTACCAGATGTGGGTGATTGATCCGAAGCAGCCGCAGCCGGTGAGTGCTGGACTGGTGCCGAAGAGCACAGATCAAGAGCGCCGCGTCGCCTTTTGGCCGACTAAACCCGTCGGCGGGACTCCAAAATTCGCGGTAAGCATCGAACCGGCCGGCGGATCCAGTGCGCCACGCGGCCAGATCGTGCTGGTCGGGCAGTATGGGGAGTAGGGAAGCGCCGGGAGCGCCGACAACACCGAAAGGTGATTGGTGAGGAGGGAGCGGTGCGATCGCAAGGAGTGGGGAATACCGGCGCGAAGCAGAGCAGGGATTTTAGCCTGGGCAGCCCAGGCCCGGGAACCGTTCCCCACATGAGGGTGAGCGCTGTAAGCGCGGCAGAACGCCGACTCGTCCGAAGAGGTGCTCTCCGAAGCTTTAGCGTAGGAGGAAGCTTGCGGAGTTTCCGACTACAGACGAAGTCGGACACGCCAACCGCCAACCGCCAACCGCCAAACGCCAAACGCCAAACGCCGTCACTCCATTGTTCCTTGAACTCCCTTTGGCGGTAGACGATAAAAACGCCAATGAAATCGACCGCCACCCAGCTTGGTGCTGCCGATAGCAAACGTACGTTTAACTGGGTCGATTTGTTCATCTTTGCCGGCGTCTTGGGCCTACTCTGGAGCGTTCTCGAGTTTGGAGCCGGGATGATGGTGCATTTCGACGCCACCTCGCAATCCCTGCCGATATCTACCCATATTCGGCATATCCCTTACTACATTGGCAGAACCCTGCTCCGGATGTGGATTGCGTTTGGCTTTTCGTTGATCTTTACATTTTCGGTCGGCTACCTGGCCGCGAAGAATAGAGTCGCTCGCGCGATCATTCTTCCATTTCTGGACATCATGCAGTCCATCCCGGTGCTCAGTTTTCTCACGATATTCGTGACATTTTTCGTCTCGCTTTTCCCTGGAAGTCTGTTCGGCGTAGAGTGCGCCAGCGTTTTAACCGTCTTTACTGCTCAGGTCTGGAACATGACCTTCGGGTTCTATCACTCGATGGTAACCATTCCGCAGGATCTGCACGAGGCGGCGACCAACTACCGGCTCACTGCTTGGCAACGTTTCCAAACGCTCGAAGTGCCGGCCTCGATGCATAGCCTGATCTGGAATTGCATGATGTCTTTCGGCGCGGGGTGGTTCGCCGTGAGTGCCAGCGAGGCGATTACGGTACTTGGCAAAAATATTCAGCTGCCAGGCCTGGGTTCTTTCATGGCGACTGCGGTAGGTACCGGCGATTACTGGGCGGCCTTTTGGGCGATCGTTTCGATGCTGGCCGTGATCCTGGCGACCGATCAACTCGTCTGGCGTCCTTTGTTGGTATGGGCGGACAAGTTCAAAATGGAACTGACTGAATCCGCTCATCCACCTACTTCCTGGTTTTATAATTTGCTGCGGCGAGCCTACATTTTTGAATGGACCGGGGAGCATGTGCTACTCCCGCTCGGCGCATTTTATGCCGATCTGCGGGGGAAGCTTTCCTTGGGGGTTGCTGTCGACCGTGCCAAGCCAAACAAGCTTAGCAGCTATGTCTGGCTGGCCATTGGTATCGTAGTCCTGTTAGGACTTCTATTTGAAGTTATCGTTGGTGTCATGGCTGGCTTTGACGCCGTGTACCGGCACATTTCCGGGGCGGAAATTTTGCACATCGTCGGACTTGGGTTCGTGACACTGCTGAGGGTGTTAGCGGTGACGATTTTGGCGACGCTGATCTGGACGCCGGTTGGGGTTTGGATTGGGTCGAGGCAGCGAGTGGCGCAATTCGCTCAGCCGCTCGTCCAAATATTTGCTTCATTCCCGGTAAACATGACGTTTCCTTTGGTCGTCGGATTGTTCATTCGCTACAACATCGACATGAATTGGGGTTGCATTTTATTGATCGCAATGGGCGCCCAATGGTACATCCTGTTCAATGTAATCGCCGGCGCTATGGCGATCCCAAATGATCTTAAGGAGGCGGCCAAAAATTATGGACTGCGGGGATGGCCGCTCTGGAAGACGCTGATTTTACCGGCGATATTTCCGTTCTGGATTACCGGTGCTTGTACTGCAGCGGGAGGTGCCTGGAATGCGACGATTTTGGCTGAGATCGCTACTTGGGGAGATAAAACGTTGAAAGCGACGGGGTTGGGTGCCTTCATCAACGAAGTTAGTTCTCAAGAGGGCGGCACTGGCACTCCGGCGCTGATCGTTGGGACAGCGATTATGGCGCTCTTTGTGGTTGTAATTAACAAGCTGGTGTGGAGACGATTATACGGTTACGCCGAACATCGCTTTCATCTCGATTAACTCCAATGTCAACCGAGCTCACATCACCTCCCAAAATCGTCCAGACCGACAGTCCGCCGATTGCCGAATTGCGGGGCGTTTCGAAAACGTTCAATGTGGGGCGCGGTCGAGAACTCAAAGTTCTGGATCAAATCGATCTAGCCATTCACGAGGGAGAACTGCTGGCGCTCCTCGGTCAATCCGGATCAGGTAAATCGACCCTATTACGTTGTCTCACCGGTCTGACCAAACCGAGTTCCGGGCGGGTACTATGTTATGGAAAGTCCTTGGAGGGGATTAATCCTCACGCGTCGATCGTTTTCCAGACTTTTGCCCTCTATCCCTGGCTGACAGTCGAGCAAAACGTCGAAGTCGGTTTGATGGCGAAGAAAATGACTCGGACCGAGAAAACGGATGCCGTGGAAAAAGCAATCGATCTCATCGGGCTCAACAACTACCATTCGGCGTTCCCGCGCGAAATCTCCGGTGGAATGAGACAGCGAGTCGGAATTGCGCGTGCACTCGTATCTAAGCCAAAGATCCTCTGTCTCGACGAAGCTTTCAGTGCGCTCGACGTGCTTACCGCCGAAAACCTGCGTAAAGAGGTCGTCGGATTATGGCAGGGCGAAGGTACCGGTTTGAAGAGTATCTTCATGGTGACTCACAACATTGAAGAAGCAGTCGAGATGGCCACGCGCATTTGCGTTCTGTTCCCGCATCCTGGCCGCCTCGGAATCGTGTTGGAAAACAATTTGCCCTACCCGCGCAACCCAAGTGATCCGGAATTTCAGCGCTTGATGAAAGTCATTCATGAAACGATCACATTGCAAGCTTTGCCCGATCTGCCTCCCGAACCGCCGCCGCCAGCCGGGCGACCCATTTCGCGCGCCCGAGCCCGGATGGAATCGATTCCCACGGTGGGAGTCAGCCAAATTCTTGGTTTGCTCAGTATTCTCCACGACCAGCCAGACCTGAATAACGTTTACGATATCTCGGACGAAATCGGCAAAGAATTCGGCGAGACGATCGCAATCGTCAAAGCGGCGGAAATTTTGGAGTTTGTCAACACCCCGAAGGACCGGGTCGAATTCACCGAACTAGGTCGAAGATTCTTTCAATCGGACCGCGCGACTCGCCAACAGATTTTCGCTGAACAAGTGCAGAAGTTACGCCTTTTCCATATCATTCTCGCTTATCTCGAAACCCAGGAAGAGGTGTCCGCGGAAACAGTAACGCACGATATTGCAACCGCGCTTCCTTACGAAAACCCGGAGAAGATCCTCCAGACCATGGTCGCCTGGGGACGTTATGCCGGTTTGATGGACTACAACGCAAATACCGACATGGTGACTCTTCCGGAAGAAGAGGAGGAAGAGGAAGAGGAAAAAGCAGGCGCGGAGAAGGAAAAGTAGCCTGATGCTTCCTCCTTCGTTCCCCATATCCCCAACTTCGGCGGACAGGTCAGCCTCAGGGGTGACCTCAGCGGCGACTGTCCCGTTAGGCTCCTGGCTCTGCCCGGCCGAAGGCCAAACCGAAGCGAATAGTAGGGCACGATCAAAAACCGCAGTCGCCACACCGTTGTCCGCTCGAAAGGGATGGCGACTGCACGTTGAGATCGCTCGAGGCATTCGCTTCGGTTTAAACCTTCTTACAGGCAGAGCCAGGAGCATAACGGGACAGTCGCCGCTAGCGAAGAACACAAGCGCCGCGTAGAGATCGGAGCCGCGAGGGAACCGCCCACCGCCGCGGTATCGATTCTATTCATCAGCATCGGACCAAGTCGCGTGACCAGTTCGGAGGGGTTAGCGGTTGGCGGTTAGCGTTAGAAATCGAGGCAGGAGTCCACCGAAATTCGTTTTCAAAAGGAACGATCAGGACGCTTGGTGTCGCGCGAATTGCCGCGGTAAGAAGAAGGGTGACGAAGGTGACCGCAGCGACGATCCACGCGTAGTGGAGAGAGTGGTTCGGAAGCCTGCGCTGAGAGGACCTAGTTTTCACCTGTAATCCGATCGGAAAGGCGCAACCTGTCTTAGAAAAAGAATAGTAGCAAGGAAGAGTTGTACCGTTCGGTCAAGCAGTTGGAAACGCACCCAGTGGCGAAATTGAGGCTGCAAAACATACGATGATGTTGTAGTTGCGGGCCGGAGGTCCTGCTCACTGGCGAAGATCAATTCTATGAAACAAGCAACGGCGACCCCCGATATCGAGCGGCCCGCGGTCAAAATGGAACGGACGGGCGACCAGCTCAAGTTGGTGCTGGGTGGTGATTGGAGTCTCAAATCACCTGAGCGTTTGCGCTCGGGAACGGTCCTCGCCGATCTTGAGCAGGAGTCTGGCCTCAGGTCGATCCATTGTGTGACGAACGAGGTAAAATCTTGGGATAGCAGCCTGCTCGTCTTCCTATGGGAAGTCGAAGAGTGGTGTAAAAGCCGTCAGATTAAGTTTGCTGAGGACGACTTGCCGAAAGAAATTTCTAGTTTGCTTGACCTGGCTACTTCGGTTCCGGAGCAGCAAACCGGACGAGGGTCCAGGGGTCGGCGCTCCCTTTTTTATCGGCTCGGAAGCTGGGTTCTTGGCCAAATCGACATGATGCTGGCCGCGTTCGAATTCATCGGCGAGTGCATCCTTAGTTTTCGGCGGATTCTTGCTAGACGCGGGAAAGTCGACTGGCGGCTGTATTGGCTCACGTTGCAGGAGTGTAGTGCGGAAGCTTTGCCCATCGTGGGTTTGATCAGTTTTTTGACCGGCTTAATTCTTGCCTTCGTCGGTGCCATCCAATTACGGCAATTTGGCGCCGGAATTTACGTAGCGAATCTGGTGGCAGTAGCGATGGCTCGGGAAATGGGAGCAATCATGACAGGGATCATTATGGCCGGCCGCACCGGAGCAGCTTTCGCGGCGCAAATTGGCAGCATGAAAGTTTCAGAGGAAATCGACGCGCTGAGCACGCTTGCAATTTCGCCGATGGATTTTCTGGTTAGTCCGCGGGTGGTTGCGCTCTTCTTGATGATGCCGTTGCTTTGCCTTTATTCTGTTCTGATTGGTATTGCGGGCGGAGCAGTCGTCGGCACCGGTCTGCTCAAGATATCGTTGGTGCAGTATTGGAATCAGACGGTTGGGTCAATGGGCTTGACCGACATCGTCATTGGTGTCGTCAAGTGTTCAATCTTTGGAGTGATCGTTGCGCTAACCGGCTGTCAGCGCGGCATGAAATGTGAAAATAACGCGGCGGCTGTTGGGAATGCGGCGACCTCTGCCGTCGTCTTAGCGATTACTGGGATTGTCGCTTCTGATGCCGTAATCGACGTGCTGATCGAGGTACTCAAGATATAGCTAGTTGCGCCTCAACACCAAGTAGATGAGATCTGAATCCACAGCATTGGGCGGCTCCAACTCCGGGATTTTGTCATCGGCCAAAGTCTCTCCGGAAATCGAGGTGCGTGATCTCGAAATGAGCTATGGCTCATACGTCGTAATGCGAGATATTAATTTCACGGTCGCAAAGGGTCAGGTGCTGGTCATCATGGGAGGGAGTGGGTGCGGCAAAAGTACGTTGTTGAAATATATGATTGGTTTGAAAGAAGTGACGCACGGCGATGTCCTGTACAAAGGCGAGAGTTTTGTCAAAGCTAGTCAAGAGGAGCGCGAGGAAGTTCAGCGCACTTTCGGGGTATTGTATCAGGCTGGCGCTTTGTGGAGTTCGAGAACCCTGGCCGAGAACATAGGGCTTCCGCTCGAAGAGTATACGAAGCTTTCCGCAAAAGAGATCCGCGAGTTGGCCTCGCTCAAACTCTCTTTGGTTGGTCTGAAAGGTTTTGAGGATTTCTATCCTTCAGAGATCAGCGGAGGAATGCGCAAACGAGCAGGGCTTGCGCGTGCTATGGCATTGGATCCGGAAATTCTATTCTTCGATGAACCTTCGGCCGGCTTGGATCCGATTAGCTCCCGTCGTTTAGATGAGCTGATTTTGCAATTGCGCGACAGCCTTGGCACCACGGTCGTGGTTGTTACCCACGAGTTACCGTCAATCTTCGCCATCGCTGATACCGCCATTTTTCTGGACGCGGAGACGAAACGCATGCTGGTTCAAGGCGATCCAAAGGTATTGGTTAAAGAAGGTCCTCCAAAAGTGAGAACTTTTTTGCTTCGTGGCCAGGAAGTTTCGGTCCAAGCGGATGCCAAACAACTTTCGGCGGAAAATCGACAAGCAAATAGATGAGTCAAAAAGCAAATCCCACGTTAATCGGCGTCTTTGTCTTTGGAGCTATATTGATTGCTGTCGGAGCGGCAGTCTTTTTTGGATCGGCCGATTTCTTTGCCAAAAAACAAATTTTTGTTTCCTATTTCAATCAATCGGTCAGTGGATTGTCGATTGGTTCGAATGTGAAGTTCAAAGGGGTTACCGTCGGCAAAGTAACCAAAGTACAGCTTGGCTTTGTTGGCGAAAATAATCCCGTTTATGCCAAAGTATTTTATGAGGTCGATGAAAACTTTGTGGTCAAAGAGTTTGGCACCGGAGGATTCAATGTGGATCTGTCTGATCCGGAAGCGCATGCTAAACGGATCGAACAAGGGTTGAGGGCTCGGCTCGATTTCGAAAGTTTAATCAGCGGTCAGCTTTACGTCGCTCTGGATTTTATTAAGACCGGCGCGGCAGCGGCCGAGTTTCATCGTGCTGAGACCGATGAAAAGGCTCTAGAGATTCCAGTTCAACCCTCTGACATTGACGCGATCTTGGCCAATCTCACCAAAGCCATCGGAAACCTTGGCAATGTGGATTTCCTCGCCATTTCGAAAGACCTGCAGTCTCTGATTCTAAGTGCGCGCGACGGCATCATTGCGTTAAACCTGGCTGATCTGGGCAAATCAATCGATAACCTGGTTAATGGTCCGGACCTGAAAGGCGCGTTAAGTAGCGTCAAAACGTCTTTCGATCAGCTGGACGCTACCCTGAAGAAATTGGATAAGGAGCTGGATCCTATCTCCAACAACTTAAATCCAACATTGGAAGAAGCAAAAAAGACAATGGCTCAGCTGCAGTCGGCAACCGCTCATCTAGACAAAATGCTTAGCACCAACTCGCCTTTTCGTTATCAGTTAGACAACGCACTGTCCCAAATCGGTACAGCGGCTGACTCATTGCGCAGACTATCAGAATTTCTCGAACGCAATCCGAATTCGATCATTTTCGGGCGTAAACCGGCGAAACAACCGCAATGATTGGCAAGGCCCGCCGCCAGCTGCTGATTTTGGTTATGGTCAGCGGTTGCGCGACGACCGAACCACTTCCGAGTTTCTATACACTCGGTCCGGGAGGAGACGTTCAATCCAAAGCCAAGCAATCAACCGCCTGGTCGGTGCGGGTCTATGTCAATCGTGTAATTTTACCTTCCTCTCTCTACCGAACGAATCTCGCTAGCTTTCGTAACAACCGCGTACAGTACTCAAGTTCTGCGTTTTGGGCTGCACCCTTGGATCAAGAAATCGCACAGGCGGTGGCGCTGAATTTGAAGAGGTTTGGAGTTTCCGCGGTCGGATTCGACCCGATGGCGAGCGCACCGCCTCACTCTTACGACGTGACTATCCGGATTACTCAATGTGGAGGGTATGAAACTGGTGAGGTCGTTCTCTCCGGCGTCTGGGAGCTTCGTTCTGCGAGCGGCGATAGTATCATTGGTAGTAAACCTTTTGCCGTACACCGGAGCGGTTGGCAACCCGGACACTATCCGAGTTTGGCTGCGCTCCTGGCCGATGAGGTGACGGAATTGAGCAAACAGATTGCGTCCGGGCTCCACCGCTAAGAGGCTGGCGAACCCAAAAACTGCGGTTTTCTCCAACATTTTTGGTTACGGTTCGATCTCGTCGGTAGTCTGCCTAATCGGTGGTTACTTGCTTTGGATTATTCGTTGAAATTTCGCGACGAAATTGGTTCGACATCACGGCGTTGGTGGCCTATGTCTGCGTTCGTCGAGGAAAGGAGATGACCAATCTCTATGCGCGACATCGTACAATCGACCGCTGATTTTGAGAGTTGGCTGCGAACACAGATCAGCCTGCGTGACGATCACTTGCAGGCGAAACACGACATGATGAGCGAACAGCTCTTCGAGTTTTTTCGAGCAACTTTTTATCGATGGTGTGAGCGGTGGAACGACGCTTGCACAGAGTGGGCTCGCGCGGAACCGGTGGTTGCCGTTGGTGATCTGCATATCCAGAATTTTGGCAGTTGGCGCGATGGGCGGGGCCGCTTGATTTGGGGAGTCAATGACTATGACGAAGTAGCCACTATGTCATTTGCGATCGACTTAGTGCGTTTGTCGGCCAGTGCAGAATTTGCCTCCGAGATCATTCCGGATTGTGAACTCACGCTAAGCGAAATCTGTGAAGTGGTTCGGGATGGATATATCGCCGGACTGGAGGGGGCAGGCGAGCCATTTGTTTTGGAGCGAAGACACGCCTGGTTATTGCGATTGGTCCGGTCCATCCTGAAAGAGCCCAAACGGTTTTGGAAGGCATGGTTGCAGGATAAGACTCAACTGGTCGCAGAGGAGAGGGTTCCCCAATCGCTGGCGATCTTATTGCGGGAAGCGCTTCCTGCCGAAGCCGAGATCCAATTTAGGGAAATGAAACCCGGGGTTACCAAGGGCCTCGGCAGCCTTGGTCACGATCGTTTCTTCAGCTATGCCGAGCACCAGGGAGGACCAATGGCGGCGGAGGGGAAGAGTGTAGCCTTATCGGCCGCGGTTTGGGCCAGCGGGCAGACTAACGGGGAAATCCAAATGGAAAAGCTGTTGCGGCCGGAAGCTCGACCATTCAGTCCCGGGACGATGATTCGCAACGGGTGGCTGATTCGGCCATTGATGTCGGACTGTGGCAAGATCGATCTCTCGCTCTTGAATGTGGACGCTGACCAGACCTCGGTTAACCTCGACCAAGATCGCTTACTGACCGCGATGGGGTTTGAAATCGCCAATCTCCATCTTCTTTCGGCTTCGGCCGACCGATTGAAAAAAGCAATTGCGGAATTCCGAGTTCCAACTTTTCGGAAAACAACGGAAACCATGATCGACCTCATACGAACTGACTATAAAACCTGGAGAAAACACTGGCGAGACGCTCGCGGGCGAAGCGCGGTTCCATCCAGTCCAAAGAGTGTTGGCTGATTGACTGAAAATAAGGGCTTCGCGCAGCGGATTTTGGGACGACAGTTCTGGCCGATACCGCTGTCCGATAACAAAATAGTCATTTGCTGGGTTGAACGAAAACAGCGAAACAGGGTCAGAATTCTCTGAATGACGATTCCTCTTTCCGAATCTGATCGGGTATTATTTCTTGCTCCCCACCCGGACGACGAAGGCTTAGCCGCCGCAGGTCTATTGCAGCGGGCGGCATTGGTCGGGACGCGGGTTCGTCTTGTCTTTGCTACCAACGGAGACAATAACGTCTGGGCCCAACGCTATGTCGAGCGGAGATGGCAGATTGCCGAGAGCGACCGACTTCGGTGGGGAGAGCTTCGTAAGCGAGAAGTGCGGGCCGCAGTGCAGGCGATGTCGCTTGGCAAGAAGACGAGCTTGCGATATTTGAATCTTCCGGATCAAGAGATAACCTCATTATTGCGCAAAGTTCCGGCACGGTTGTCTGCGATTCTTCGGGAAGAGATTGATCAATTTAAGCCGACCCTGGTGATAGCGCCCTCCGTTTACGATGCGCATCCTGATCACAGCTCTTTGAGTGTGGCCATCGGACTGGCATTAGAGAGGTCCGAGCGCCCGTCTACTCGGTGTTACTTTTACATTATTCATCCCCCTCGAAAGATGCCCCGGTCACAGATCCGAGCACTTCGTCTGACCGACGGGGAACGACATAAAAAACGGGCTGCGATCGATTGTTACCGCAGCCAGCTCCATCTGTTTCCCGAGAGATTTACTCGGTTCGCTCGATCCACGGAAATCTATTACGAGCCAGATCCTCCGGAAACGGTAGCAACACGGTATGGCTTTGAAATGAGTCGTACGTCGCTTAATCTGAATCTGGAAATTGATGCGCCTCAGCTGCTGAGGCGGGCGCGAGAGATTCTCTTCGTTTTTTCCCCTTGCGACGTCGACCCGATTACCTGGCGAATTAATCTCAGGTTTCGGCGCAAACCTTTGGTTCTTGAAGATGCCGGGACGGGAGCCTTCCTGCGGCAAATAGAAGGTAAGAAGAACTCGAAGTATTTAGAAATTTCGCTGCCGATCGCGCTGTTACCCGAATCCCAGACCGCGTACTTGAAAATAGTCACTCGGGCGCTCTTTTTTGACCGGTTTGGTTGGTTCAAGATCGCGCTTCCCAGCCGGATGGAGGCCGACCAAGTTGCTCGAGAACTGGCGATCAGTTCTGAAGCAAAACAGCTCTCGTTGAGCGAGACTCCGTTGGATCCGGAGGCGCTTTAAGCGCATTCTGACCAACAATGGAGCAGAGATTGCAAAACCTCTACGGAGGGGCGTTGCCGATTGCAGAAGATCGAGCCGAGCCGGTTTGGCAGATTTGGCTTTTTCGTTTGGTGGTTGGACTGTTCGTCGCCTCTCGAGTGGTTCTTGCCTGGCATCAGACAATCGGTTCGGATGAATCTCAGCACGCCCATGTTGCTTGGGCCTGGGTGCATGGATTCGTTCAATATCGCGACGTGTTTGATAACCACACGCCGCTGTTTTTAAAGGATCTGCCCTTGCCTTGGCCGGCTTCTCAATTCTCGCTCTAAGCGTTGTTTGCGTATTTATTGCGCTAGGTGCTGGACCGGCGATGTACCGTTGCGCCATTGAGCATAACCTGGGGGGAGACAATGTCGATTTTCTCCATCGCCTCCTCAAAGGATTCCGGGATCCGCGCTTTTGGGTTTTTCTTCCGGCAGTTTATTTTGTGCGGTTTGTGCTCGGCCAACGGAGCCGATCCGAACAGCATTTCCGGGTCGCTTTTGTTGTGCTGCTCTTTGGGTTTTATCCATTGCTCCTTTTCTGTGGATGGCCGGTCATTACCCGCCAAGACTTTCTTCCTTTTTACCCGTTGCTGTTCACCTGCCTGTCGCCACTGGCGCTCTCTTTCTGGAGGCGTTTGCCTCGGCCAATCGCGTCGTCTCACCTAGCCGCGTTGGTTTGTTTCGCGATTCTGTTCCTGGTAGAGGTTGACTGGATTACGAACATTTTGCTCCGCAAGCGGAGCCTGGATCCGATTGCGGCGGATCGAATAGGTGAAGTTCTTCGATTGACGAAACCGGGAGAAACCGTCCTGGATCCGAAGGGTGACGTCGTTCTCCGGCCCCGACCAATCTATGATGTTCTGGAGGTGTTCACGATGGAAAAGTACCGCGATCAGCTATTAACCGATCGAATTCCCGAGCAGCTTGTCGCCCATCATACGATGGTGGCGGTTCGTTCCGATCGTTATCCGGAACGTACCCGGCGATTCTTACATGAAAACTATCTTTGGAGCGGCCGGCTTTTGATCGCTGGCCTGGAGGTACATGAAAATGCCGGGGGCTCTTTTCGATTCAACCTTTCGCTGGGCGGTTCCTATGTGTTTTTGAGCAAGGGCCATCTACTTTCCGGTAAGTTGAATGGTGTCCCGATTTCTGGAAGGGCGGAAATGCAACCGGGACTTTTCGAATTCGACCCGGACACAGCCGACTGGCCAGTCACTATTCAATGGGAGAGAGCGTATCAGGCCGGTATCATTGGCAATTGTGACGCGAATCTGCCATGGCATGGGGCGCGGCCTCGCAGCCTTGTGAAATCTTCAACGCTATCGGTTGCGAAGAAGCATGCGATGGGTTTTTTTGCTAAGACGAACGTGCCAACGGCAACGCAAGAACCAGGAGGATGTGGACCATGGACTATCCGACCAAATATCTTGTCGGGTCCATATTTGGCGCCTTGATTTTGCAGGCGCAAGAACCTACGCCGTCACCCACGGCGGGCAGGCTTCCATTGCGCCCACATCATGATGATTCCGGGATGCCGGAAGGCGCCCAGCAACAGCAAAACGTCCCCGAACTTCTACCTAAATCAGATGCGCTGCCCGGGACCGGAGCGGGTGCGTTTGATCCCATTCCCAATGCCAGCGCGACACCCACGCCAATTTCTCCAGAGGAGCAGAAGCGGAACGAAGCTCGCTTCGCCGAAATTCGAAGTTCGGCAATGCGGGGTGTTCGGCCGATCTTTTTGCTTGAAGAATCGCGGAGTGCGTTGACCGACGAAGCGCGGAAAAACTTTCTGCGCGCCTATTATTACTCGGTTTGTGCGGAAATGCGGCGGATGGAGCCGGGTCTCAAGCAGATGATCAATACGTTTGAGCAAGAACAGATCCATAGTTTGGCCAAAGGAAGAAGTCCGTTGGTTACCGTTGCTCACCGAAGCAAACCGGGTCCGCGCAAGAAGCAGTAGAGATAGTGTGTTCCGACGACGGGATTTGGTAGGGCGAGACCCGGACCCAGCCGGAGCCTTGCCCTACCAAATGCAGCGTTCTATTGGTTCAGCACTATCAACAACTTGGCCCGAGTCGCGCGGCTGCGTTGGAGCGAATGGAGCAGGTGATCCGCGGCTTGACCCGGTGTTCGACTCTCGAGACCAAGATTTTTAGCCAATTCGTGCTCAAAAAAATGAACAGCGCGAGCCGTCGCTGGTTTCTCTTCCAGATAGAGAAACGCACGAACCAGTAACTCATAAATGGCGGCCTCGGGATGTTCCGGTTCAGTTGTTTCTTCCACGAGCTCCGAGAAATATCCGGCAGCTAATGTGTTTGGATAATTCCGCCGGATTCCGGCAAAGGGCTTAATCAACACTGTTTCGCGCAGAGAGTGCAGCTCGCTTCGCTGTGACCAACCGACGGTTAACTCACATTGAAAAAAGAGGTCGAGTTTTCCGGCAAAACTGCTGTTCGCCCGAAGCGCACCTTTCGCCACAGTCTTTAGTTTCCCCCGTTCCTGGCTGAACCAGGAAACGATGAGACTAGTATCGGAAAAGCGTATTCGACGCAGCAGAATTGCATGCAGCGTTTCCGCGGTCATTTGCGAGAGCTATCCGAAATAGGTTGGGTTCGCAACCGGGAACGCCGGGGACGGTGATTGGTGATCAGTGATGCGTGAGAAGTGAGAGGTGAGAAGTAAGATACGTGTCGAGCGGTGTGGCTGTTTCTCTACCGCGAAGCGGTTACAGGAGTGCGCCCAGGAGCCTGTCGGATTTGAAGCGGAGCTGAACGGTAACTTGTTCATCTGATCCAAAAGCGTGTGGCCCTCTCGACAGGCTCCTTAAGCTCCGCTACGCGGAGGAGTTTACTGAAAGGCCAGGCAACGGTAACTGAGGAGTTGACCCAGCAACTGAACAAGTGCTGAGGGCATTGGTTTGGGAGTTTTCGGCGCTTTGGGCTTCTGGTTGGCAGGGTTTAGGAGCTTATGGAGCCGTTTCAAATTGTAAGCCGTACAGACCAGGTTCCACTCTTGGCGTTTTGCGATCTCTTCTGGCAGCCTGGCCGGATCCATTTCCCGGTTCCGCAAAGCCTCTACCCTGCTGAGTCCTGTAACCGCTTTCGCGGTAGAGAATAGCCACTGCTCCGGACACGTATCTCACTAATCACCGATCACCAATCACCGTCCCCGGCGTTACCCCTTCGGGTTGGGCGGAATGGAGAACGCAAGATTATCGACTGCCAACGCCGCTTCTTTGACAGCTTCGCTCATCGTTGGGTGAGCGTGAATCGTACGCCCGATATCCTCTGCGCTACCGCCGAATTCCATTACGCTGACCACTTCAGGAATTAGCTCCGACGCGCCACTGCCTAATATTTGAGCGCCAAGCAGCTTATCGGTCCGGGCATCTGCCAAAATTTTCGCGAAACCAAGAGTTTGGTCATTTGCGAGTGCGCGACCATTGGCAACGAAAGGGAACTTCCCAACTCTCACATTTCGGTTCGCCTTTCTTGCTGCATCCTCAGTTAAACCCACCGCGGCCGCCTCTGGATTGGTGTAAATGATGTTCGGAATTATGTCGTAGTTCACGTGGCCTGGTTTGCCAGCGATGAATTCAGCGCAAGCGCTTCCCTCCTCCTCCCCTTTGTGCGCCAGCATCGGGCCGTCAATTATGTCGCCGACGGCATATATTCCTGGGAGATTCGTTCGAAAGTGTTCGTCTACTGCAACTCGGCCTCGTTCGGTGAGCCGTAGTCCAAGATCCTTTGCGACGGCTCCGTCCAAATACGGTTTCCGGCCCACTGCCACCAATACTTTGCTGGCGGTCAATTGGAGCGGTTGTTTTCCTTTGTTCTGAGCGGAGATTGTGGCCACACCTTTTTGTACTATGACGGCATCGACGAGCGTCTCGAGGTGGAAGGTGATCCCTTCCGTTTCCAAACTCTTCTGCAAGGCCTGAGAAACATCAACGTCGAGAAAAGCGGCGATTTGCGGCAGAAACTCGAGAATCGTGACCTTGCTGCCAAGTCGAGACCAGACCGAACCCATCTCCAAGCCAATTGCTCCGGCACCAATCACGACCAATTGCTCCGGTACCTGGGCAAAGGAGAGCGCTTCATCGCTGCTGACTACGGTCTCTCCATCCAGGGTGACTTTGGGCAGTTCCATCGGAACGCTGCCCGTCGCCAGAACAATATGTCTGGCGGTGTGCTCTTCGAGGCTATTATCCTGCGTCGTCAGCGCCACTTTCCCCGGAGCGACCACCTGACCCGAACCACGCAGTCGGGTGATCTTGTTTTTCTTCATCAGAAATTCCAATCCTTGGGTGAGTTGTCGAACAACGTTCTTCTTGCGTTGCATCATTTTCGCGATATCGACGCTTACTTTTTCAAACTTCAACCCGTGCCGTTCAGCTAGATGCTGAGCGAAACGGACATGATCAGAAGAAACGAGAAGTGCCTTGCTCGGGATGCACCCGATGTTAAGGCAAGTACCGCCAAGCACTTCGCGTTTGTCGATTATCGCGGTGTTCAGACCTAGTTGGGCCGCTCGAATTGCGCCGGTGTATCCAGCCGGGCCACCGCCAAGGACAATCAGATCGAAAGACGCCATGACCTACGGTTTACCGAAAGGAGGCCGCAATCAAGGTAACAGCCCGTTGCAATAGCAATTGAGCCGGACATGCAAATCCGACAGGTTGCTAGGCGTTTTGCCAGCAATTATGAAACGATGGTGCTTATTTCCGATACTACTTATTACGTGGGTTATTCTTTCGTCTTGTGCCGTTCACAACGGAGCGAAATCGTCGGCATTCTCACCCAGCGACGAAGAGTTCTGGCGTGGAGTTGCGGTTGCAGACGTGGTTTACGTCGGCGAGTTCCACGGCGACCGCGCCAATCACGAGTATGAGCTCGATTTGATCCGCGGAATGGCTCGTCGGGGAATACGGTTTGCCGTCGGTTGGGAAATGTTTGATCGAAGCCAGCAACCGGATTTGGATCGATTCGATCAGCACAAGCTTTCGCTCGACGACTTGGTGGCGCAGACTGACTTCGAAAAATCGTGGGGCAGATATTCCCCGCTTTACCGGGAAATGCTGCGGACCGCCGGAAGATCAAAAATTAAGAACGTGGCTTTAAATGCCACTTCGTCCCTGGCCCACAAGCTCGCTCGCGGAGAGTCTTTATCTCCGATCGAAGAGAACGAAATCCCGAAAGAATTCAGTGTCCCGGCAGGTGCGTACGAGAATTTTGTGCAATCGTTAGGAGACCATCCGGGGATGCAAGAAAGCGATCTCTCTCGCTTCTTCGCGGCCCAAAACTTGTGGGACCAAACGATGGCCAAAACGATCTTAGAATTTCACCAAAAATATCCGAAAACGAAGCTCCTGGTGTTTACTGGCCGCGGCCATGTGAAAGGCGGATTTGGTATTCCGAATTACGTGAGTCAGAAGTCGTCGATGAAACAACTGGTGCTCTTTCCGCCCGCTGCGAACGATTTAGCGGATGGCCAGAAAGCGATTTGATGGCAGGAAGGGACACGCTCCTGCGTGTCCCCGACGCCGGATCCTAGGCCTTATATTGACGCCCGTGGGCAGCCGCCGAACGAAGTCGGGAGCGCACGCCTACCGTAAACCACGCAAATCGTAAATTCGGCCCCATGGTGATTCCCCAACAACGGGCAGATGTTCCCAAGCACGGGTCGTGCCGGGATAATTCTGGCCCTCGAAATTGCCCCAGAAGAGATAGTCGGCATGCAACTGCCGAAACGCATCTTCCCAGCCCGATTCGCCTAACATTGCCTTATTCAGCAATTCGAGATACGGCCGGTAACCCAGGCCGTGGCTCCAGAGATGACCTTCGTAGCCTAAGACGACCCGGTGTCCGTTCACCAAAACCGGATGGTTATAAGTGGGATAGGTCGCAAAAACTGTTTTTGGCGGAAAATCTTTGAGCTGCTCCGCGACACCGTTCCATTCTGCTTGGTCACCGATATCGTAACCGTTCTCTTGGCCGGGAAGCAACCCTCCTAGCAGGCTGATAAAGCCGGAGAGAAATAAGGCCACGAAAATTGGGATGCGAATCAGTAGATGCCAGCGGCGGAGAAACGCTTCCCAGATACAGTACATCAATAGCAGGTATGCCCAGAAGAACAGTTTCGTGTTGTCCCAGGCCCACGGCGCAAAACGAATCAACCCACAGGCAACAAAGGCTATTGCTGCCGGAAAGAACAGACGGCGAAGCGGGATTTTTCGATGGTAGACATCGCTGCGCTCCGGGATACAAAGGTAGACAAGAAGAAGGAGCGAGAGCGGTAAAACGAAGCCGAAATTATTGAACCAGAACCACCAGGGCGATTGGCCGGGTGGATTCATCCAGCCGGGCTGCCAGGCGAGCGCACTGGTCTTTCCGAAGCCGGTAACACAATAGACCAAAAAAGTTGCCGGAATAACCGATAGCGCTACGAGTTTAACCAAGTGCAGCCGCCAGTTGGGGTTTCCGAATAGAAACCACCAGAGGAGCAGGAAGGAAAGAAAGATGAAAGTGTGCAGATGAAACAAGGGCATAGTCGCATACAGCAGCCATTCTCCCCATCCCGGCAACCGAACCACTTCGGGCCGATCCGAAAAGAGCCCGCGCCAATGAGTGAGCAACAATAACCCAGCTGGAATGGCATAGAGCAATCCGCGCTGGGTCACGAACAAGGCCAAGGGGATCGATGCCCATGGCAACTTTGCCTGGAAATCTTGCAGCTCCCAGCTGTGAAAAAATTGCAGTCCAGCCAGGCCACCATTGAACAAAAAGGCAGCCACGATAAACGGTCCGCCAAAGAGGAACAGCGAACGGAGAGTAAGAACCGAGCTAAGTAACGCGATGATGATGATCCCGGATCGGGGCTCAATGCCAACCAGTTTCAGCTCCGCGTTGAAAAGATTTATCCCGATCGGATAACGGAGTTTATCAAATGCGTAGATCGGATTTTCCGGCCAGAAGTGAGGATTGGATGCGAGAAAATTGATATGCGACAAGTGCAAGCAGATGTCGCCGAGATTGTTTGGTGAGAGTACCTTGATCGTGCCGTCTTGTGTCCAGATCAGCGATAGGAAAACGCGGGCCGCAAATGCCAGGAAGACCGATGCGCAAATTACGCTGGTGACTTGTACTTTCTCGAACGGGGTGAAGAATGGCTTCCGCTGCAACAGTACTCCGGCTACCGCAAGAATAAATCCACCGGACAGCGAAATACTTGAGGTCAGGGGGGTAAGTCCCAATGGCGAGTGGCCAAAGGCGATGCCGAAACAGCTGGAGAGCGCTATCCAGGCCAGAACAACCAGCGAAAACTTCATTCCGAAGATCCCGTTGCTACCGGTTGGAATTCGGGAGCGCGCCCCGGAAATATATCCTTAAAGGTTTCGTATCGGAAATAGGCTTTGCACGGATCCATGCCATCTCTCAGCCGAAATTCCGTAACGAAATAGGGATGTTTGAGCCGATACTCAAGATTCTCGAATTCTGAACCATCCACAGCGATGAAATCGGCGTCCACGTCCGCCGGCCATCTCTCGTCACCGGTCTCGTAATATCCAATGTGAGTAAACTCGTCGAGTACCCACGGTACCGGGAAATAGCTTTTTAGTAGAATGAGGCCTTGGAGCCTGGTCTTGGCGGCAGGATCTTTACGGCCTTTTTCCAGGATCGGATCGACGAACTTCTGATAATCCCGAAACGTTTGTACGTAGGCGTACATTTCCTTTGGATCATCGTACCGGACGTAGTTTAGAATATAGGAGCGGTACCCCATAAACCCGAACAACGGGAGAGCTCCGGCAATGGCGAATGGCTTGAGATACTTCGGGAAAATCTCCCAAAGGAAAACCAGGCATGCTCCACCTAAAAACAGAAACGGCCATTCGATAGAAATGATGCACCAAGGCGTCTTGTAGGCGATGATGCTATACGCGGCCAAGACCCCGAGAGCGTAGATCGCCAGGTAACGAAGAGCGCCGTTGCCGCCAAAAAGATAACGAACAGAAAAGATAAGTCCGGCAATTGCGAACCATTCGTAGACCGCCAACAACTTAATCCAATACCAATTTATTTTGATTTTGGCCAAGGCAGCAAAAACCGGAACGTGCTGAAGAAAGTGTGGCACGATCGAGATGTCGTAAGCCGGTTTTTCGTGACCGGATTGAGCGCCCACTCCGGTATTTGCCCAATGGGCGAATGTCCGATACAAGCCCGTAACTCCAGACCAATTCAAAAAGTTCCCGGAATAGAAGAAGATAATTAAGGCAAGTCCAACCGCGACCGCGGCGCCTACGTGCGCCCAAGGAGTGCGGGTAGGGGTTCGAATGATCGGTTCCGAAGGAGGCCGAACTAGTCCGATTATCCATGCGCACAATCCTGCGAGCGCGAAAGCAACCAGATGAAGGACGTACGTTTCCTTGGTGAGAATCATGCCGGCGATTCCCAGGATGGTCGCCCAGACACTCCACGGAGTTGCACCTGAGTACCAACTCAGCAGACCCCAAAGTGTGATCAGTAGAAAAAGGACCAGCCAGGCTTCATGAATCGCATAGCGTTCGTAAAAGATGAATGCCGGCGAGATCGCCATCGCGAACGCGGCCAAATAGGTGGTTACCTTTCCAAAGAAGCGACCGAAAAGAAAAGTGAATCCAATACTCGCGGTTCCGACCAAGACAGTCGGCAGTCGCAGAGCCCACAGATTCCGGCCAAATAAGGTCAGAAAAAGCCGGAGCACATAGAAGTGAAGAGGACCGTGGTAATTCGCTGGATCGTACCGGTAGAATCCTTGCGCAGCCATCTGATCGCACCACCAACCATTGATTCCTTCGTCGAAGTGCGGCGGTTTGATATCTAAGAAAATCAATCGAACGATTGCCGCCACCAGCAGAATGAGGAGTGGAATTAAGAGTTGACGTTTGGTCATTTCTTGCGTTTAGGAGGCGTTGACTCGGCACGCACGGAGCGCGTCGTGTGCGCCTCCCTGCACAGAGGCGGTGATATTATGCGAACTCCGCGACATGTCCACACAGATTCTGCCCCGCCTCTCACTCGTAATTCC
>DATNNZ010000366.1:0-15597 GCA_035601575.1 Chthoniobacterales bacterium | reverse complement strand
GCCAATGTGATCGCGGAAGGTGAGTTCAGTAGATATATTACGAACATGATCACGTACAGAAGCGCCGCAAATGCGCTACTGGGGATCGGTCTTCCTTTCTCACGTGTCCCTTGACTCATATCGACGTACCATTGGTAGAGTTACCCGGTATCAGTGACTGGCTAGCATCACTCACGTGTCCGGCAGCCAAGGACAATAATACGTGCGGTGATAATTCCTTCTCACCGACCTCCGCGACGATGGTGCCCCGATAGATCACGATGCAGCGGTCGCAGAGATGGACCAGTTCGTCTAACTCGGTCGAGTAAAAGAGGGCCGCACCGCCTTCTCGGACGAACGCACGAATCACTCGATAGATATTGTGTTTTGTGCCGACATCCACGCCACGGGTTGGGTCAAAGAGCAGCAGACATTTCGGTTCGGTCAGTAAAGAGCGGGCAAGAATCGCCTTTTGCTGATTACCTCCAGAAAGGGCATCTATATTCGGCGGTAGATAGCGACTGTGCAAATCAACCAGAGCCGCCCCGCGCTCAACCAGTCGTCGCTCTCTCTTTCCTCGAATAAAATCAAATGATGCCGCCCGATTAATGATCGGAATAGATATGTTAGCCGCAGTACTCAGATCATTAAATATTCCTTCGCTCTTCCGTTCTTCGGGCACAAGAACGATGCCGGCAGCGCGAGCCGCACGCGGTGACCGAATGAGAACTCGTTTACCATCGACTACCAGTTGGCCTTGCTTCAATGGAGCGAGCCCCACCAGGGCTTTGAACAAGGCCGATTGTCCTTGACCTTCCAGAGCTGCCACGCCCAAGATCTCGCCTCGCCGGACCGCAAACGAGATTTCATTAACGCGGGCCGCAGAAAGGTGGCGAACATCCAAAACGGGAGGCGCGGAATCGTTAATACTCGATTCACGGACGGGGTAACTCTCCACCACCGATCGCCCCGCCATTTTGCTAAATACGTCTTCGTCCGTCATTCCGACGGTAGACGCGTCTAATACCTTTTTTCCGTTGCGCAGGATAACGCATCGCTTACAAAGGCGTCGTACCTCGTCTAGCCGATGAGTGACGTAAAGAATTGAGGTCCCCCGAGCGATCAGCACATCAATTAAGCCGAAGAGCCATTCGCGCTCGGATAGAGCGGCGGTCGGTTCATCCAGGAGTAGAACCCGTGGCTTTCGCAGCATAGCCCGGACTATCTCGATGCGCTGTCGCGCTGCTAAAGGTAGATCGCCGATCAATGCGGATGGTGACACACCGGTAATCCCGTACTGATTCAAGATCGCGCTCGCATCCTCTTCCAAGCTCCGCATTGAGACCAACCGAAGCGCGTTTACCTTCGGTTTTGGCAGAAAAAGATTCACTGTCACGGACAAGGTAGGGATGAGACTTAACTCCTGAAATGCAGTCGACAAGCCGGCGGCTTTGGCGTCTAGAATATTGCGCGGGCGATACGCTAGTCGGTCGAGAATGATTTCACCGGCATCCGGAATGACGATGCCGCTCAGGATTTTGACTAGTGTGGACTTACCAGCACCATTTTCCCCCAATAATCCGCAGACCTCGCCCGGGTACAGAGAAAACGAGACTTCATCCAGTGCGGTCGTCGCTCCATAACGCTTGCGTAGATTAGTTGCTTGGAGGATTGGAGCGGATGAATCCATGGTATTGGCGAACTAAAACGAGCTTGAACCCAAATATCGGCAAAAAGTTTTGAGTGATCTTTCGACGGCGTCCCGTTCAATGCCGCGAGCGATGAAAACGATTCTCGAACGGCGATCTGAGTCTGGCCACACGGAAAGGTGCACTGGGGGATGCACCAAATGCTGCACGCCGTGAATCGCTATCGGATAAGCACTTCCGCTGAGGTGCAGAATCCCTTTCACCCGGAGAATGCTGCGACCATGTCGATTCAGCAGCATGGATAGCCATAGTCCGAATGCGGTCCAATCAATCTGGTGATCAAAAACCAGGCAAAACGAGTTGACACCGGAATGTTCGGAATCCGCGTGTCCCTTATGGATATCCGCACCCTCATCTTCTCGCCGGATTGGGTGCGTGAAATTTCGAATCCATCGTTCGGCCTCGCTTTCCGGGCTGCCTTCATGCAGTCCGGCACTAAGGAGTAAAGGATCCCGCTCCTGCACTTCTACATTGGCCATGATCACTGCAGTCGGATTGATCTTTCGGAGATGCTTCCGCAGCGTATCGTGATTCTGCTCCGGAACGAGGTCGGTCTTGGTCAAAATCAATCGATCCGCGGAAGTAACTTGGGCCATCCATTCTGGATGCAACTGCTCATGCAGAGTTGCATTGAATGAATCCACCACGGCAATAATCACGCCTAGCCTGAAGTGATGCCGTAGCATCGGGTCGGCGAGCACTGTCGCGAAGATAGGAGCTGGATCTGCCAGACCGGTAGTCTCCAAAATAATTCGCCGGAATCTCGGGATTTCTTCCTTTTGTCTTCTCGAAAAAAGTTGAACCAGTGCATCTTTGAGATCACCCCTAATCGAGCAGCAAACGCAGCCGCTTTTTAGAAGCACTGTGTCCGGAGCGATTTCGCCGACCAGTAGATGATCTATTCCAATTTCCCCCAATTCATTAATCAATACCGCCGTTTCGCCGCCGAGATCCGTAGTCAGTAATTTTCGCAACAATGTCGTCTTACCGCTCCCCAAGAATCCGGTAATGACAATGAGTGGGATAAGATCGGAAGTTGTCGGCTTCATTGTGGAATTGAACTCAGCCAAGTCAGGAGAGCCGGGTCTAAAGGGTCAATCGGACGGCCAGCCAAAGTTTCGGCTACCGGCCAGAGTTGTCCAAAATCTGAAACGATTTCACGCCGGCCAGTTGCGCTGCTCAAAACATAAGAAACTCCCTGAAAATCTTCCAATTTTAAGCGGAAGAAACCTAAGATCCGATTAGCTTGGGCAATTCTTAAGAAGCGCTGTTGTCTGACCGGCAGACTACTGGCCATCGAACCTGACCAATCACGTTCCGTTCCAAGTAGTCCGCAGAGCGCGCACATTTTCCCCTCCTGAGTTAGACGCTTGACCTGACCTGTCGGGCAAACAACACCAAGATTCCTGAGATGAAACAGGGTAACGCACCGAAGAATAACCCAGCGGTCTGCCAATTGCTGCCGTTACTCAGGAGCGCCGTCGCTCCAAGACCGGCTAGAATCGCCCCGATTGGGCCGGTCGCATTAATCAAAGATCCGCCGGTCGCCCGGATCACGGTAGGATAACTTTCCCCGATAAAAAATAACAGGGCTGCGTAAGGCCCAATCAGGAAGAAGAGGCCGATACTGTAAAGAAGGACCACAACTCCAAAATTACTCGGACCATACAGCATTCCGGCAAACACTAAGCCGCTGATCATCCAGCCAATCGCGATCGCGTTACGTCTCCCGATTTTATCTCCAACAAATCCGTGCACCAGATACCCGCAATAGCCAATCACGTTCGACAGCAACAATACGATTAACGAATTCTGGAATGTGACGTTGTGAACGCTCGTGATAACGGTGGTTCCGAGAACCGCAAAAACCTGGATCGCAAACCAGTTAAGTAAGAAAGCTCCGCCTATTGCTAGCGTAGCCCGAAGCGCCTCGCCCCGAAATACCGCCCCGAACCCAGCGGCCTGATGCTCTTCGTAATTTACCTTCAGCTTTTGAGCCAGACCTCGAGCTTCGGCTTCCCTTCCGGCCTTTCGCAATCGCGCTATTTCTCGGCTGGCTTCAAACTGAGGTGTCTCTTTGAGTTTACGCGCGAGGAAAGCAATGATTAACGATGGAACGGCCGCGAATACAAAACAACCTTGCCAGCCGATGAGAGGTAGCAGCACAGCAGTTAGGCCGGCCGCGATGAGCGCGCCGATCGGCCATCCTCCCTGGACCAGGCTGTAGATGAAGCCCTTTCGGCGATCTAAGGCTGGGTCACCGGCAGCAACGTACATTTCGGTGAGATAAGTCGCGTTGACGGTTTGTTCCGCGTACCCAGTCCCGGCCAACGAACGGATCAATGTAAGAACGCCCTTTCCCAAAGATCCGCCAACAGCAGTTAGGAATGAACAAATAGCGGCCCCGGTAACGGTAAAAATGATGCCCGCTCGACGGCCCAATTTATCTACTACCGGGCCAACCCACACGGCAACAATCGCGGTCCCAACCGCCACCCAGGTAGCCAGAGCTGCCTGCTCCGCGCTATTCCAGTGGTAGAACTTCCCAATCTCCGGCAACAGCGTTCCGAATAGAATGAAATCATACACTGCGAACACCCATGCCAGAAACGCGATTATGGTAGCATACTTAACGTCTTTTGGTTCAATTCGGCCCGAGAATTGAGCAAAGGGGGGGATCTTGTTAGTTTCCATAGCAAATGCCTCTTACCTAAGTCATTTTTTCCGGGGGAAGCGGCGCTTATAATCATCGGCGATTTCGTCGAATGTCAGGAACTTGATTCCATCATGCTTCTGGATGTGCTCGATCAGTCTCTCGAGCATTAGGAGCACCTGCGGCCGACCGGATACATCTGGATGGATGGTCATGGTAAAGACTGCGTAGTCGTTTTCTCGATAGACCCAGTCGAACTGATCACGCCAGGATTCCTCCAGGTGCCGTGGGTTGACAAACCCATGACTATTGGGAGCCTTTTTAATGAACATCATCGGCGGCAAATCATCCAGGTACCAGCTCGCCGGAATCTCGATAAGATCGGTTTCCTTACCTCTCACCAGTGGTTTCATCCAAGCATCCGGATGCTTGCTGTAGTCGATCTTGGTCCACGTATCACCAACCCTAACATAGTAAGGATGGAAATCCTTGTGCATCAAACTGTGATCATATTTGATCCCTCTCTCTAAGAGCAGCTCGTTGGTGACAGGGCTGAATTCCCACCAGGGAGCAACATAGCCAGTCGGCCGTTTTCCAGAAAGCTTGCTCAACACGTCGAGGCATTTATCGAGGATGGCCTCCTCCTGTTCCCGAGTCATGGCAATCGGGTTTTCGTGACTATAGCCGTGCACTCCGATCTCATGTCCAGCGTTGGCCACGGCCTTCATTTGGTCCGGAAAGGTTTCTGCAGAATGGCCCGGGATAAACCAGGTCGTCCGAAGGTCATATTTTTTGAAAAGCCCGACTAATCGTGGAGAACCTACTTCACCAGCAAATAATCCGCGTGAGATATCATCTGGAGAATCTTCTCCACCGTACGAGCCAAGCCACCCCGCTACAGCATCGACATCCACTCCGAAGGCACACAATATTTCTTTTGGCATAATCGATTTATCTTTGGTTGATGCCGGCCTACGCCGGCTACTTGTCTAGGTTGGACTGTCATCAGTCCTTGAGGAAACCTTCCAGCTTGGCCGGAAGGCTTGCTCAAGGCTAAGGCGATATTGTCTGCAACAGTTCACGTAGGCGGGTGCGCGTGTTTGGGTCACTCAGGGCAACCGTCAACAAAATTCGGGCCTTGGGACCCTTAAGATCTCCGGCAAAGATTGCGCCGGCATCCTCCAGATCGCGGCCGCCACCCCCTCCGCTGCCGTAAATGGCCTTAACCCGTCCGCTTGGACAGCGCGAGGTAACGACCACGGGTACACCTGCGGCACAAGCTCGGCTTACGCCACGGCCGAAGTCAGTCGTCGCGTTTCCTCGGCCGAACGCTTCGACAACAATTCCGTCTACCCCAGCCGCCAGCGCAGTGTCGATAGGTCGCGCATCAATACCGAGACCCACCTCAATCAGATCGACTCTCTTGTCCAATTTATCCGCCGAAAGAGAAAGCCTCAGTTCTGGTCGCCGGAAGATCACCACGTGCCCGGCATCAACGCAACCCAGCGCACCATGTTCGTAAGATTGGAATGTTTCCAACGCGCTGGTGTGAACCTTGGTAACATCGCGAGCAGCATGCAATTGTCCATTGAAACAGACCATGACCCCAAGTCCATAAGTGTTAGGAGAAGCTGCTGCTCGGATCGAATCTTCGAGATTCCGAGGACCATCAGTCTGTGGATGATCGTGTGGCAACTGCGCACCAGTGAATACGACCGGTTTACCTGGCGGTAGTAAGAGGTCCGCCAAAAAGCTGGTTTCCTCCATGGTATCTGTTCCCTGGGTTACCACTACGCCACCGACGTCGGTTCTAGCGAGTAATTCTGCAACGTACTTAACTAGCTTGTGCGCTATTTCCATTGTCATCTCAAAGCTCCCGATCGTGGCGAAATTTTGAAACTCAAGACGAGGCAATCCCGTTTGGTCCGGAAGCAAAGCGACGATCTTTTCGACTTGTTGAGAAGCAACGGACCGGCCCTGGGATGGATCGTAACGCGATGAAATCGTACCACCAGTGCCGACAATAACGATCTGTTGGTTCAGGTTCATTTTCTGATATGGTAAGGGTTTGTACTTCCTGAAGATGTCCGCTGTACCAGCGGGAATCCTTCAAACCATCACGTCCCCTCCGTTTGGATTTAAGGTAGCGCCGAGGTAATAGGCGCCATCCTCTGATGCAAGGAGCAATGCTGTGGGCGCTATTTCCTCCACCCTGCCCGCTCGACCGATCGGAAGTTCCGCGAGCTTTCGCTTGCGCCATTCCTCGGGAAGTTTGCGGAAAAGTTCGGTATCAATTGGACCAGGGGCAATGGCATTGACTGTAATGCCGTGCTCCGCCACTTCGTAGGCGAGCGAACGGGTAAAGCCGATGACACCGGCCTTGGCAGCAGCGTAGTGAGCCATTTCTCGTCCTCCCTTGTATGCAAGCTGCGACGCGAGATTGATGATTCGACCAGACCTCTTTTCGATCATTCCAGGTAGCACGGCTCGAGTGCACAAAAAGACACTTCGCAAGTTGATTCGAAACATCTCGTCCCAGAGCGATGTTGGCATATCCACAACGAGTGAAGTCGTATCGATGCCGGCGTTATTAACGAGAATATCGACTGGACCGAGTTCTCGTAAAATGTTTCGGAACCCTTCTTCTATTTGATCTTCTTCGCCGATATCCGCGACGATGCTAATCGAACGCCGGCCCAGCGACCGGATTTGTTCGGCCACGTCCTCACCACTTTTTTTATTCCGATCGACGATTGCAACGTCTGCGCCCTCGCGAGCGAACAGCAGAGCGATTTCTCGCCCAATTCCCTGCGCGGCTCCAGTTACGGCGCTTATCTTTCCAGCGAGCTTTGCCATTGTTTATCTCCTATATTGTTCATGCAGGTATTAATTGAACTAGTTGCCCGAGACGGCTGGCACCGACAGGATCTCCTCTGCTATGGTCTGAAAGAGTTCGAATGTGTCGGTTGCGCGCTCTGTTGCCGCGACCTCGGCATGCCGAAAACAATGAACGCGATGGCCCGATGTAACGACCTCCGCCGCCGGGAATGCTTGCCCGCAACGATCAATGCGAAAAGGACAACGGGAGACCAATGGACAACAATCTGGCAGATTGACTGGGCTCGGGGTTTCTCCTTCGAGCACGAATGTTGTCTCTCGCCGCAGATTCGGACTCGGCAACAGGACAGAAGACAACAATCCTACACTGTACGGATGATGCGGTGTGCGGAATACCTCCCGGGAATCGCCCTCTTCGACGATCTTTCCGAGATACATGATCGCGATCCGGTGGCTTATGTGGTACACCGTGCTCAAGTCATGCGAGATGAACAGGTAGGCGGTGGACAGCTCTCGCTGTATTTGGATCAGCAAATCGATAATCTCGGCTCGCGCCGTGGGAGAAAGCGCCGAGGTAGGTTCGTCTAACACCAGTAGTTCGGGGTCGGTGATAATGGCGCGTGCAATTGCGACACGCTGCTGCTGACCGGCGCTCATCTCTGCCGGATATTGCTGTAGAATCGAGGAAGGAAGCTTCACAAGCTCGATCACTCTCCGAACTTTCTTATCCCGCTCTCTTCTCGAATGAATCATCGCCTGGATCGGTTCTTCAACCGATCTCCATACCGGCAGCAGGGGATCCAAGGATTCGCCCGGTTCTTGAAAGACGAGCTGTACTTTTCCGCGAAGGCTGCGCGAACGGACGTTCCAGTGATGCCCCATCTCGCGCCCTTCGAATCGGATAGACCCGCTGGTCGGCTTAATCAGGCCGAGGACGCAGCGGCCGACGGTCGTCTTTCCGGAGCCCGACTCTCCGACGATCGAAAGCGTCTCTCCCCTTTGGATCGAAAAGCTAACGTCGTTGACCGCCTGCACTACCGCTCGGCTTCCCGGAATCGGGAAATGTTTTACCAGATTCTCTACCTCTATTACTGGTTTCATGATGAGGGGCGTTCCACCGGGAAATGGCAACGTACGAATCGGCCTGGAGCCAGCTCCCGGAGTTCCGGGTGCTCATGGAAACATCTTCCTTGACGGAGCAGGCAACGGTCAGCGAACAAACAAGCAGAGCCTCCAATCTCATCTTTGGCGAGCGGCTCTACTTCACGTGACCAACGTTTGCGCAGAGCGGAATGATGAGAAAAAGCAGCCAACAATAGATTGCTGTAGGGGTGGGCAGGTCCGGCAAAAAAAGTGGCGGTAGGCGCCTCCTCAACGATCTCGCCTTGGTACAGAATCGCTATTCGATCACAAAAGTTCGCGGCTACTCCGACGTCCCGAGTGATGTAGAGCATCGATGTCTGCCTTTCGCGCGCCAGCTTTTTCAGAAGGTCAAGGATTTGCACCTGAACCGTGACGTCGAGCCCGCTGGTTGCATCGTCAGAAATGACCAGCTGCGGCGAACAGATCAGTCCCGCGGCAATCACAACACGCTGAGCCATCCCACCGCTTAACTCGTGGGGATAGGCTCGGAACCGACGCGCTGGATCGGGTATTTTAACCGCGCTAAGCATGTCCAACGCGAGCTGTCGCGCTTGGCGCACCGACGCATGAAGATGAAAGCGAGCGAGATTGGTTAACTGTTCACCAACCGGAAGAAGCGGGTTCAATTCTCCGCGCGGGTTAGCAACGATGATAGAGATTGCGCGCCCCCTCAGCTGATTTAACTTATTTTCGGGCTGTCGAACCAGATCCGTTCCATTAAAAAGAATCTGCCCGAATTCCACTGCGCCGGGCTGTGGAATTACTCCCATGATCGCCTTGGCCAGAGTGGTTTTGCCCGCTCCGGATTCGCCGACCAATCCAAGAATTTCACCGAGCGCAATCTTGACGTTAACCTTTCGTAGGGCCTGGACTGGCGGTAGACCGTACGGACGGTAGCTAACAGTCAAATCCTTAGTCTCCAGGACCAGCGTCGCGGAAGACGACATTGCCATATTCTTGCTCGTTGGTTGGATCGGCCTAATTGCGTTCATTTGAAAGCGACTAATGCCGTATCCTCGGATCGATCGCTAGGTATGCCAGATCAACGAGAAAGTAGATGACCAAGGAGAATAACGCTGAGAAAATCACAAATCCCAGCACCGGATTAAAGTCTGAGTTGAGCACCCCTTGTACGGCGTACTGACCAGCTCCTCCCCAGCTAAACACGATCTCGACAAGGACAGCACCACCGATCAAAAAACCATACAAGACGCTAACGATGGTTATTATAGAGGGCAGCGCGTTTCGAAACGCATGCCGCATGATTAGCTGAGACGGAAGCCCACAGAGACGTTCGTACTGACTGAAGTCCGCCTGCAGCATCCGATCCATGGTCGACTGGGTCATCTTTAAGATCGGACCGGCGTTGATAAGACCGAGCGTGATCACAGGCAAGAGTAAATGCTGGACAGAAGAACCCAGGGCGTCCCAGTTGCCGGTTAATAAACTATCAATTGTATAGAGTCCCGTGATTGTATCCGGAGGAACGACCGAGATATCGATCCGCCCGATGGGCGAAGCCAGCCAATGAAGTACGCTGTAAAAGACGAAAACGAGGACCAGCGCCAACCAGAAATCCGGTAAAGCGCCCGCTACCAGCCCGTACATACCGCCGATCTTGCCAATGACCCCTCGTTTGCGCACCGCCGAAAAAACTCCTAAAGGTATTCCTATCAACAAAGCCAGAATCAGTCCGTAGGTGACTAATTCCAGTGTCGCCGGAAATCTGGTCCTGAGGTCACTAAGCACGGGCTGAGTTGTCTGCCATGAAGTGCCGAAGTCTCCGTGCGCTAGTTTCTGGAGGTAAATGAGGAATTGGACCGGTAGGGGCTGGTCGAGCCCGAGATCGGTCCGTAACCTAGCGATTGAATCTGTTGAGGCCATTGGTCCCAGCATTAGAGTTGCTGGATCACCGGGTACTGCTTTGATCAGGATAAATCCGACCAGCACAATGCCTACAATCTGCGGGACCAAAAAGAGCAACCGGGAACCGATGTATCTCAGAATTACCATCGTGGATTCCTTAAGCCTGAGTCGGAAGCGGTGGTTTTCCGCTGGCTAACGTTCGCCGCCTTCGCGGATCAGCCAAAAATTCAATGCTGGCTCCAATAAGGGCGAAGCCAAAAACCGTAATCGCGAGCGCAAGGCCGGGAAACACCGAAGGCCACCATTGACCAGTCATGACATTAGGGAATCCCATCGCGATCATGCTACCCCATTCCGGAGTGGGTGCGCGTACGCCCGCCCCGACAAAGCTCAGGCCAGCCGTCAAAAGAATCGACCAACCTATGTTGACTGAAAGCTGTGCGAGCGCGGGGGCGATGCTATTAGGTATGATGTGTCTTCCAATGATCACCCAATCGGGAACACCTAAAATGTAGGCAGCCTCCACATAACGCATGTCACGGATCCTCAGAACCTGGCTCCGCATGAGTCTCAAGTAGATAGGGATGTTCACGAAAGCGATTGCGAGGACGAGGCTATTGATGCTTTGGCCAAAGACCGCAACCAAGGCGATCGCAAAAACAAAGACTGGAAAGGCCTGCAAGACATCCGCCGCACGCATGATTGCGCTGCTTAAGAAACTTCTGATAGCAGTGGTTGCCTGAAAGTAACCGACCCATGCTCCGATTGAACTACCGACAATGGAGGAGACTAGGGTTCCGATTACTGCTATCGCCAAATCAATGCGGGGCGCGAAAATGACTCGACTGAAAACGTCCATACCCGTGGAATCTGTCCCAAGCACGTGGGACAAGGCCGGCGGCTGCAAATAGACGCTGGCGTCGGCATTGACGGGTGAGTAAGGCGCGATCAGGGGAGCAACCGCGGCCACGAGTGCAACGGTCAGTACTATTATATAACCTGCTGCGTAGCCCGGATACACCCTCAAAAACTGAACGAAATAACGCAGCCCGTAACCGGTACGCTCGAGAATGAGCGACCATACAGCTGACGTCGGTTCCGCGTTAAACCGATTCTCCATCGGCAATGGCATTAGGAACGATAAAAATCCTGAAATCTAAGGTTGTTCGAAGTGTAGTAGGTGAAGCCTTTCAGATTCGAGCGACGAGCCAGGACGTAGCGCGGCCAGGCAATGAAAACCCAAGGAGCCTCACCCATCACGATCTGTTGCACCCTAGTGTAGGTCTCGTTGCGAACTGTCGGATCCAAGGTCTGGAGCCCCGATTTAATCAAATCGTCTACCTCCGCGTTCGTATAGTTACTATAGTCGACGTAGGATTTCGAATTAAAGTATAACTGCGTTGAGTACCCGGGATCTGGCACCCAGGGCGAATCTAGATAAAAGATCAATGGCTGCTGCCGTTTCGTCACGAAATCATAAAACGTCGCTGCAGGAACCTTGTTGAGAATTATTTCTACTCCGATTTTTCGTAGTGCGGTTTGAAAAAGGATTGCGATCGGTTCCTGCACCGGGTTTCCGGCGTCATAACTTAATGTGCTTTTGAAACCATCCTTGAATCCCGCTTCCGCCAACAGCGATTTGGCCTTGTCCAGATCCGTATCGTACGTCCAAAACTTATCGGTGAAATCAGGGTAGATATCAGGAATGCATCCCGTCTGCTTGTCTGCTAGGTCCTGGAAAACAGTCTTTAAAATTTCTTCCCGTGGCAGCGCATAGTTCATCGCCTGTCGGACTTTTAAGTTATCAAATGGCTTCATTTTTGCGTTCAGCTCCACCCAAATCGCAAAAGAAGCCTTCACTGCGTCGACCGAGACACCACTCACCTTTTTCAGAGTCGTGTATTCGAGAGGCTGCAAAAATTGCGCAATGTCCACGCTCCCACCTTGTAACAGCGAAAGTCGCGTGGCCGAGGTCGGCACCTCCTTGAAGATGACTGTGTCCATGTAGGGCTTGCCGCGATAGTAATCACTGCGGGCCTTGAACACTGCCTGCTGACCTCGAATTAACTGACTAACTACGTAGGGGCCAAATCCGGCGCTATTGTTCTCGAGGAATTTATGCGCCCAGGGATCATCTTTCGTGACGACCTGTTTGCATTTGACCGAGTCATAGACCGGATTGGAAAGATTTACCATCTGCTTCAGGAGTAACGGATTCGGTTTGGGTACGTGAAAAGACACAACGTATCGGCCTTCCACCTGAATCTGATCTTCCTGAGTGATGTTAAGTACCCCGGCCTGAAAAGGCCCGAGGCCAGTCAAGTGCAGCTTACGGTCCCAGGTCCACTTCACGTCATCGGCCGTTAGTTCGTTTCCCCAGTTGCTCTTGACCCCCTGACGCAGAAAGAATCGGGCAACGGTTCCATCTGAACTTATCTCCCATTTCTCCGCCAGTTTACCCTTTAGATTCAGATTATATGGCTTGTCTGAATGAACCGCGATGTCTTCGCGTAGCGCATCGGGTACCTGAGGATCCGGGATCTTCTCGTATTCGAGGAGATCATCGTACAGAGCTCCTACGGCATCAATTGTACCGAGACTGACGTCAAATTCGTGATCCAGGCTTTGTGGGGTAGCCGGTGCAGCAACTACCATTGTATGGTTCGGTTCGGCGGCAAACGTTTCTGATGTCCCGAATTTCGGGAGCAAACTGTAGGCGGCAGCGGCTGCTGCGCTTTTGATAATGGCGCGTCTGGTTAGACCGGCAGCGGTTTTATTGCTTCGCTCATTCATAGATTCCAGCTTAAAAGCCTGGACGATTCGATGGGGGGACTGGTCCGTCCATCATGGTCTGACCAGATTGGATTGAATTTAGGAATGGTTCCAGTACTGTCAAGGTGTGATTGTCGAGGTTGATACGGTTACCTAAAGCAGCCGGATCCGGCTTGCACCCAATGTAGCGGAGCAAAAGCAGTTATTGTGCCGACGCCCCACCAAGACATGAAATCGAAAGACGACTTCCTCCAGTCCCTCCTAAATTTTACGCTCCAATCAAATGAAGAAACACCGGGCCCAATCCTCTGACCGAACCGCCGTTCTGCCTCCCTCCGATGGAGCCATTCGGGTATCCCACAAGATTGTTCGACAACTTCAGGACATTATCGCTCATGGAGAACTTAAAGCGGGTGCCTTGCTGCCTTCGGAACGGGAACTTGCGTCCAGGTTCTGGGTGAGCCGTAGTTCTGTACGGGAAGCGCTCTCTATCGTGGAAACTCTCGGTCTGGTCGCAATTGAGCCCGGTCGCCGAGCCCGCGTACTAGGCACTTCTACTGAACCGGATAAGCGTTTAACCCGCTGGCATTATGCCAGCAGATTCAATGAAAGTGATGTCTATGAACTTCGATTGGTTCTTGAATCCAGAGCAGCTCGCCTCGCGGCGGAGAAGATCACGCCGCAGACAATCGCCAATCTCACTGGCTGCCTTGCCTCCATGAAGGATAGTATGCGACAGGATGATCTACTCGCAGCTGCCAATGAGGACTTCAAGTTTCACGATATTATTGTAAACCTGAGTGGGAATCGTTTGTTCGCCGAAATTCATCATCTCAATCGAGAAGCGATCCTCGAATCGCAGAAATTACCGCTTTCCCGGCACAAACGACTCTGGGAACCCGTGCAGGAACATGAGAGAATTCTGCAGGCATTGGAACAGCGAGATCCCGATGGCGCTTCGTATTTAATGCAACTCCACATTATTAGAGCAGCAGATCGGGTCGGCATCACTCTGAAATCCTAAATAGACCCCTTCTCTCGTACCGTGGATCATCTCAATAACATTTCTCATTTTGCTGATATAGGAAATCCCAAACCCTGCTTGCCTGACCCTGTTGCATGGCGGAACTGATGGTTAAGGATTCGCTCGGGAGCCAGCCAATTAGTTAACTTCGCACGAGAACGCGGCCGGCATTTTTTTCGATGTTCTGTGGTTTGACTGACCAGGTCTTCTCGACACGAAGCCTTCGGTATAATGTATTCAAACGTCTCTTTTTAAACAGAGCGAACGTTTTCCTGCTGGGTATGATGATCAATTTGACCAGCACTCTCCCTGACTGCGGAGTGAACACAAACGAGGAGAACCGAAGTTCTCGGCGAGATAAGATCTGGACAGGCGTGGATCCGGGTCAGTTGCTTGGCCGATCGTTCTGACTCTCTTGGCACGATTCCCGCTCTTTGGTTAACTGTACACGGTATACAATATTGTTTTTGAGGTACTAGGCCTGTTCACACGTTCCAATCCGGAAAGTGTTGTCGTTGGCCGGTCCACCCTCCGGAACGTGGGCGACCCGATCCCGAAGGCAATTGGGAAATCCGTTAGGAATGGGTTTTTGGGCCGCCACCACGCCGCTTCTCAGTACAAAAAGTAGGCCGTCGATGCTCGGTGAAGCAGGAGTTGGAAAGACCGCCATCGTCGAAGGGCTGGCTCAAGAAATCGCGGCTGGCAAGATGCCGGAATTGTTGCGCGATAAACGGGTCATCACGCTCGACCTCGCGCTGATGGTGTTTTTGCTTAGTTCGGTGCGAGAAATGTCATGAATCCCAAACTCACATTTGGCGATAATTGCGAGAATCTTGTCAATGCGAGCCTCCCCTGAGTCACTTGCTTCGAGTGCGCACCGAGCAACAAACCCGCAGTCATGAACGGCGAATACGACAGCATCAAACAGCTCTTCGTATTCTTCGTCGAAGGGGCAGTTTACGAAGACGCTATCCTCGTAACTAGGACCCTTTTTTCGATCCATTCAGACGCTACTTCGAAACTGGCTTTATAGCCGGGGCCTTTACCTTGCGCGAGGTTCTGGCGGTGCGACCGTTCTTGGCGATAGCGCGAGCCACAAGAGTGACCCTTTTGATCACTTTGGCGTTAGATAACGGCGAAGCTTTGACTGTGCGAACAGGAGCCATCTCATGCGAACATTAGAGCATCGCTGCTGTTTGGTCTATGCGAAAAGCCGGGTCCTACGTTCGGCACCACCAGACTCAAGACAATTCGAGAACACGGGCAAATCTCCCTTACATGCTTACTTGCTTGCATACTTACGAATCCATTCTCGCACAGCCTCGGCGACGATATCCTGTTGTGATCAAGGCGCGGTACGGTTGAGTTTCCTCTTTACCGCGACCCCGGTAAGGTCCTCCACCAGATCTTCTAGATCTTGCCCTGCTTGAGGGCTGATGCCGACCGTAAAGCGCATTTATGGATTAGCTCCTTGGCTTCCTCAATTGAAAGGCTTGAGCCGCTCTGTGCCGAGCGGATTCCTTCGTCGACGGCAGCAATCAACTCGTCGGTCTCGGCAAATTCGTCGGTGGCTAGCCTATCCCGAAGCTCCTGGCGCTCTTCCGGCGTCAGTA
>DATNNZ010000365.1:0-29369 GCA_035601575.1 Chthoniobacterales bacterium | reverse complement strand
GGATCCGCAGGAATCCCGGGTCCCTTTGGGCCAACAAAGAGAGCGAGAACAATGATGACCAGCAGCAGGATCCCGTTGGCCATCGCGTCCTTGCTGAAAGCGCCCGGAACAAACGGAACTCCCTCGCGTTTGATGATTCCTTTATAGTAGGCATCGTACGTCCTGCGCTTTACCAAGACACCTGGCTTTGGCGCCTCATTGATGCCTTTGCTCAGGACCAGGCGGAGGTGGAGGCTGAGAAAGGCAAGAATCGCCCCGGGAAGGATGAAGACGTGTAACGAAAAGAATCGCGACAACGTTTCGCTCCCGATAATCGGACCACCGAGGAGAAGCTTGACCAGCGCGTCACCAATGAATGGGACTCGCCCCATTATCGCTGCACCGATCCCCACTCCCCAGTACGCATCGGTATCGAAGCGCATAACTTGGCCGGAGAAGGCGAGACCCAGAGTAATAAAGAGCAATACACATCCCGAAAGCCAAGTCATCTCACGCGGATATTTGTAGGCGCCCCAAAGGAAAACCTGGGTCATATGCAAGATCATCAGAATGACCATGCAAGTCGATCCCCAATAGTGCATGCCTCGCACTACCCAGCCTAGTTGCTGCTCGTAATTTAAGCGCTCCAGGGAGTGGTAAGCTTCCGCAGCCGACGGCACATAGACCATGGCCAGGAAAATCCCGGTCAGAATCTGAATGATCAGACAGAGCATGGTCATACTCCCGAAGGTGTAGAACCAGCTGCCCGTGCTCTTCGGCACAGGGTGACCGGCGGTCTGCTCCCAGAGTTTGACGAGGTGCAGGCGATCCTCTACCCAAAGCGCAACTTTGCGAAGGGTCTCCATCATGTCGTTCTTCCTGACTGGGCTAAGGTTCCTGGATCAGCCAGAGTCGGCAGTACGCCAGCCTTGATGGCAAGATCTCCTTTTTCGATCTTATATTCGTACTGATACAGGCCGCGCGGAGGCGGTCCGGCGGCGCGGGATCCATCTTCGTAGTAGGCGCCGCCGTGGCATGGGCAAAGGAAAAGCTTGGATTGTTCAAACCAGCGCACTGGGCACCCCAGGTGGGTGCAGTTCACCGCGAACACGTTAAACTCTTGTTCAGAGGTTCGTTTTACCCAGCAAGATATATGCGCGGTCTGACCGTCTGCCGGTATTCGGTAGGGATTGTCATACGCAACCATCCGAGTTGTACCGACTTTGAATTGGTCGACGGAACCGAGAGATATCCAGGTCGGATCCGCTCTTTTGATGATAGCCGAGATGACGAAACCGATGATCGGGATGCTGATCAGTGCGCCAGCGATGACATCCAAACCGATCCCGAGTTTGAGTAAAAAATCCCGTCGAGAGGAGCGATAATCAAATTTAGGAAAATCGTGAGAATCGTTACTAGAATGTGGATCTTCAGAGGCCATAAGCTTGCGTACTAGGGATTGGGAGTGCCGCCAGGATTGGCGTTGACGTCCTGCGCAACATTAGCGGCTTTGCGGCGGGCAGCTAACCAACCGACGATATCGGCAATATCCTGATCCGACATCGGCTGGTTCGGCACTAAATTCTGGTAGTTGGGCATACCCAGTTCCGGGCGGCCGGCGATTGTGACGCTGCGCAAATATTGATCGGAAACCAGCTGGAGGTAGTCCGGCTGCAGGATTGAGCCAGCCTTTCCGTTTAGCCCGACCTGGCCATGGCAGCTCGCACAAAACCGATTGTAAACTTCGCTGCCGCGATTGGCGTCGCCCAAAGGCGCAGAATAGGGCGGGAGATTGGCTTTGGCGATCTGCGCGGATTTTCCCCAGTCAAGAATTCCATTCACGATGATGTCGACTTGTTCGTCCGTTAAGTCGCCGCCGTTGGCCTTCAGGAAGCCCGGCATCGTCGTCCCAGGGATACCTTCAACGATCACCTTGCGCAGCACATCACGAGGAACGACCGCGAGATATAAAGGGTCGCGCATTGAGATTGCCGCTCCAATATTTGCCTCGCCGGCATGGCAGGCTTGGCAGTTTCCAGTGAAGAGGACCTTGAAATTCTTTTCCGCTTCCGGTGGTTGCCAGCGGTCGCTTAGCTTGGGTTTTCCCGGCAGTTGATCGCAGCCCGACAGGCCAATCAAGCCATTGACGGCACAGAGCACGAGCAGAATGAATTTGGTCGGGCTCATCTACACTTCGTCCTTTTCCATCGCATGCACGCCCATACGAGCAGCAATCGGCCAGGTCTGCATGGTTTCCACTTTGGCAGACTTGAAAACGACATAGCCACCCACGACCCCGAATGAAACCTGACAAATGATGAACCAGATCCAATCAACTCGGGCGGCCAAAGCCGGATTAACAATATCAAACATGGGATAGAGCAACGCCGTCCAGATGATCGGAATCATGATCCCACCAAAGAACCATTCGAATCGGGCCGGCAACATGGGGAGGATCACGGTGTACAGCATTCCGACTCCAATCGAGAGAAGGCCATGACTAAATACCGCGATCACAAACGAGAGAGCATTGAATTGATCCAGAGTCTGGACATCCGCAGAGGCCATCGACGGTAGCGCCGCGGCGGCCAGCAGATTGATCGGGTACCAAATACTATGCTGAACAACCAATCCGTACAGCATCGCCAAAATCGCCATTGCAGCGCCGCCGGCCAAACCGCCGAGAACTCCGGAAGAATAACGATGCACCTGGACCGGATAGTAGGCTCGGTGACCACCAGCGCCCAAGGCGAGGTGACTGATCCGCCGCGGCGAAAGCTTAATCGGCGCCGCCCGGCGAGCGGGTTCTACGTAAGGATAGATTTCATGTTGAGGGACAGGGAAAACGTCTCGAAACCAGCCGATGGCGCCCACCAGGGCAGTGAGCAGACCGGCCAGACCGATGACGATGCTGGTGACAAATCCAGCAGCAATGAGCATGATACCTAGAGCGGCGACTATCGGCCAGGGGGTAGGAGTCGGAAGCTCAACTCCCTCATGATGATTCTCTTCCGGATCGGTATTCATAAGTTGTCAGGAGTTCGCCCCGATGATGTAGACGACCAGCACCACTACGGCCCAAACGCCGTCCACAAAGTGCCAATACCAGGAAACCATTTCGACATGCTCATGGTGGCGGTGCTGCAGTTTGCCAGTGAGGCTAAAGATGAGAATCATCGAAAGGAGAACGAAACCAACCAAGACGTGACTGGCATGCAAACCGACCAGCGAGTAGTAAGTTGACCCAAACAGATTGGTGCCGAGCGTCAGCCCATCCTCGTAGATCAATTTGTGCCATTCAAAGCCAGTGTAGATGAGGAAGCCAAAACCCATGGCCGCGGTGATGGCCCACCAGATGTGAAAGCCAATTGCAGAACCTTTTTTCAGATTCTTTTCTGCCAGCACAATCGTGGCACTGCTGCCGAAAAGAAGAAAAGAACCAAGCCATGGAAACTCAAGGACCTCGTGCGGGTAAGGCGGATTAAGGCTCTTTCCGAGATAGAACAAGTAAGCGACGACAAAGATGGTGAAGAGAGCGGACTCAGTCAGGATGACCAGGATAAGGGCAACCTTCCGCGGAGAAGGCAGCTTCCATTCCGTTTCGGCAGCGGCAAGATATTCAGTGCTCACGTTGAAGAGAGTTATTCAAATTTCCAATCCGGATCTTCCGGGTGTTTCAGATCCCAGACCGGCCGCCGGCTCTTAACCTCTGGTAGCTGTTCAAAATTGTAGTCGGGCGGCGGAGACGAAGTGGCCCATTCCAGGGTCCAAGCGTCCCATGGATCATCCCCGGCGATGGCACCTTTCCGGGCCGACACGATGAGGTTGATCACAAAGATCAACGCCGCGATTCCTTGAATAAACGCGCCGATGGTGGAGATCTGGTTCCAGATCTCCCAACCTCGTCCCGCTTGATAGGTATAAATGCGGCGAGGCATCCCCAGAATGCCGGCGATATGCTGAGGATCAAAGGTCAGGTGAAAGCCAATTGTGAATAACCAAAAATGCCAGAGGCCCAGTTTCTTGTTCAACATCCGGCCGAAAGCTTTTGGGTACCAGTAATAGGACGCCGCGAAGATCGCGAAAATAATTCCGCCGACGATCACGTAGTGAAAATGAGCGATGACAAAATAGGAGTCGTTCAGCTGCCAGTCAAAAGGGGCGACGCCCAACATGATCCCCGTCAAGCCGGCGATTAAGAACTGAAACAGGAAAGCGATGGCCCAAAGCATCGGTAGCTCGAGGCGAATCTTTCCGCCATACATTGTGCCCAGCCAGTTAAAGATTTTGATACCGGTTGGGACTGCAATCACCATGGTCGCAAACGCGAAAAAGGTGATGCTGTAGGAACTCATTCCGATCGTGAACATGTGATGGGCCCACACCCCAGCGCTCACGAATCCGATCATTACGCTGGCCGCAACCATCATGGGATAACCGAAGATCGGTTTCCGGGAAAAGACCGGCACGACTTCCGAGATTACGCCAAAAGCTGGCAGCACGAGGATATAGACTTCCGGATGGCCGAAGATCCAGAAAAAGTGCTGCCACAAAATCGCGGAGCCACCGGCTTGGGTTTCGAAAAACTTCGCGCCAAAAAATCGCTCAAGCACCAGCATGATCTGAGCAGCGGAGAGCGGCGGTAGAAAAGTCACCACCAGGAACATGGTGACCAGGCTCAACCAGACAAAGAGCGGCATCCGGTAAAGGGTCATGCCCTTACAGCGATAACAAAAGATCGTCACCATGATATTGATACCTCCGGTGACGCTGCCGACTCCGGTAACGAGGAGACCCAAGGACCAATAGTCGACGCTGGTTCCAATGGAAAACGCGCGAGAGGTGAGTGGAGCAAGAGCAAACCAGGCGACATCAGGAGCGGCGCCGGCACCATAGAGACCTGGGGCGCCGACGTAGCTGAAAAACATCAGGCACGCGCCAAAAAAAGTGAGCCAGAACGAAAACGCGTTCAGGCGCGGAAACGCCATGTCACGCGCTCCGATCTGCAACGGGACCATATAGTTCGCCAGACCAAAGATCATCGGCATCGCGACAAAGAAAATCATTGACGTGCCGTGCATGGTGAAAAGGCTGTTAAAGGCCTGCGGCGACACCAAGTGGTTATTAGGAACAAAGAGTTGGGTCCGGATGATCGCCGCCATCGTTCCGGCGACGACGAAGAAAAGCCAACCCATCCCGAGATACATCAATCCGAGCTTCTTGTGATCGACGGTGAAAACCAGATCCTGGATCCAACCAGTCAAGGTTCCATGTTCTTGCCCCGGTCTCGCCGGGTTAGCTTCGGTACCGATTTCTTTGGCGGTAATAGGAATGCCGTTGGGCATGATTGTTATTTCAGGGTTCGAAGGTAAGCCAGGATCGATTGCACCTGCTTATCTCCCAGTTTCATGTTAGGCATCAGGCACCCTGGTTTTAGCACTTGGGGATCCTGCAGCCAGGAACGTAAATTTTCTTCATTATTTGCCGCAACGCCCGATCCGAGCGTCTGCCGACTAGCAAAATGAGTCAGGTCTGGGCCGAAAACGCCCTTGGCGTTGGTGCCGCCGATGTCATGACAAGCCCCGCACGAGTTGGCGATGAATTGGCGTTTACCCTCTTCTACGGATTGATCATCGGCCGGTGTCGCCTTTTGCTCGTTCAGCCACTGCTGATAACGTTCAGGCGTGTCAACAACGACTCGGATAAGCATATTCGCGTGTTGGGCGCCGCAGAGTACCGTACAATTACCGAGATAAATTCCAGTCTTGTAGGGTTCAACCCACATTGTGTTGGTGTGGTTCGGTACAAGCATCGTTTTCCCATTCAGTTGCGGCACCCAGAACCCATGGATGACGTCTGCCGATTCCAACACGAATTCGGTGGCAATCCGCTTGGACCGATCGCTGAGCGGCACATGAATTTCGTCGGCAGTAACGACATCATATTTCGGATAGCGAACCTCCCACCAGAAACGATGACCAATGATTCGCACCTGCTCTGCGTCATTCGGTAATTTCGGCTTTTGAATTTCGCCGATCGTGCGAGCGGTCACCAGAACTAGTACTACCACGATGAGAATCGGTGGTACGGTCCAGGCCAGTTCGATCGCAGCACTACCATAGACTTGGGGTGGTTCCTCCAAGTCGTCGGCACCTCCTTTGCGGCGGTAGCGAATGATTGCGTAAGTTAATAGCCCGGCGACGACCAAAAAAATTATCGCGCACGTCGCCAAAACGAGCAGCGAGATTCGGTATAATATCTCTGCCGGTGCGGAGAGAGGATCAAAGATGTTCTGGACCGCCCGAATCGTGGAATCTTGGGCGGATGCGTGGGCGAGGTTCAGGAGTGTCAATGCCGCCACGCCAAGAATGCTTCGGTTCCGCTGAATCAGAGAAAATCTGCGGAAACGAACTGGCGTTTGCCTTTCATGTCCGTGGCGAGATCCGCAGTTCCAATTCATTTCCATGCTTTAGTTATGGCGGTTACAAGCCACTAAGGACAACCGTGGCAAGAGGAAGCAGCCGACTTTGTGAAATTTTTCACAAGCGATCTTTACATACATCCAATTTTCCAGCAAGCAACCTGGTCAACTCGTACCTAGTTTCGATCAGTTCTGCCGCCAACAGTCGTTCTGCACGCAGCAGAAATTTCCGCTCTTGCCGAAAGAGCTCATCACCCCAGCTCTCTCCGGATACTACCAGCCCTCCCTGCGCTATTGCGCTATACTTATCCGATCAGCCAAGCCACGGCTATCACTCTTTTGGATGTAATTTCATCTCCCCGGCAAGCAAAAAAAGAACGGCGTTCCACCACTCCACTGTCACTTGCTCTTAGGCGTACGCTGGTTTAGTCCTTCCATTCTGATAATGAACGCCGATTTCCGCTTTACCGAAGGTGGGTTGATTCCGGCCATTGTGCGCGAAGCCAAACCCCCTGGCCGTGTGTTGATGATGGCCTGGATGAACCGCGACTCAATTGAACGGACGCTTGCTACCGGCTTGATGCATTATTGGAGTCGGACCCGGCAAAAAATTTGGTTGAAGGGCGAAACGAGTGGTCACACGCAAAGAGTGATCCGTTGGTTCACCGACTGCGATCGGGATGTGCTGCTTTTTGAAGTGGAGCAGGTCGCCGGGGCTTGTCACACCGGTCATTTCAGTTGTTTTTTCCAAGAGCTGGATTGGGAAGCAAACACGAAGCCGGTCGTCGAACAGAAGGTTTTCGATCCAGTTGAGGCTTATCCAAAATGACTGAAATTCCGCTCACTCCCTCTCGTCCCGAATTTCTCGCCCTTGCTAAGAAAGGGAACCTGATTCCGGTCTACACCGAGTTTGTGGCCGATTACGAGACGCCGGTTTCGGTTTTTGAAAAAATCGACGATGGAAGCCGCTCGTTTCTTTTGGAGTCAGCCGAGATCCACGATCACGTTGGCCGTTATTCGTTTCTTGGAAGTTCGCCGCGCGTCTATTTTGAAAGTCGCGGCCGAAACATCAGAATCGAAGAGAACGGCGAAACGCGAGATTTTGAGACCGCGACCGACCCGTTGGCCGAGCTGCGGAAGTTGTTGGACCGTTATACGTTTGTCGGTTTTGCGGGGCTTCCTCCGTTTGTCGGAGGCGCGGTCGGTTATATTGGGTACGATATCGTCCGTTTCTTCGAGCCAAGCGTGACGCCCTCGCCGCCGGACCAGCTTGGTATTCCTGATTCGGCGTTCATGATCACAGACACCTTTCTGGTCTTTGATCACCGATTTCGCCGCTTGAAGATCTTCGCGACCGCGTTTGTGAGCGAATCTGGACCCGAAGCGGCTTACGACGAAGCCCGTGAGAAAATCTCGGCGATTCTCCAACGCTTAGAGGCTCCGACGGAAGCCCGGCTGATGAATGCTGCGGCGCTGGAATCTTCGCTCCAGACGAAGGCGAATACTGAAGAGGCGGATTTTTGCGACATCGTGCGACGTTGCCAGGAACATATTCAAGCGGGCGACGTCTTTCAGATCGTTCCCTCGCTGAGATTTGAAGTTCAATACCCCGGTCGATCGCTGCCGCTTTATCGGGCTCTTCGCTTCATTAACCCATCTCCCTACCTGTTCTGTCTACAACTGAGTGAGCGCTTTGCATTGGTGGGGAGCTCGCCGGAAGTACATGTGCGATTACGCGATGGCAAAGTAGAGATTCGTCCATTGGCGGGTACCAGGAGGCGCGGTACTACCCCGGACGAAGATCAGCAATTGGCCGCCGAACTTTTGAGAGATCCCAAAGAGCGAGCGGAGCATTTGATGTTGGTCGATCTCGCGCGCAACGACGTTGGCCGGATCTGTCGCTTCGGATCGATCAAAGTGTCCGATTTCATGACGATCGAGCGGTACAGTCACGTCATGCACATTGTTTCGAACGTAGAAGGAGAGCTGGAAGAAGGTAAAGATGCTGATGACGTGATGCGGGCAACATTCCCCGCGGGAACTGTCTCGGGCGCGCCCAAAGTGCGCGCGATGCAGCTGATCAATGGCTTCGAAAAAGGAAAAAGGGGCGCTTATTCGGGCGCGGTCGCCTATTTCGGTTTTGATGGCAACCTCGATTCTTGTATCGTCTTGCGCACAATTGTCCTGAAAGATGGAGTCGCTTACGCCCAGGCGGGCTGCGGTGTGGTGGCCGATTCGGTTCCCGAGGCCGAATATCAGGAGTGCGTCAATAAGGCGACCGCCCTTTTTCGCGCGATTGAACGAGCACAACGAATTCTATGATTTTGGTAATCGATAACTACGACTCTTTCACCTATAACCTCGTCCAATACTTCGGCGAGCTTGGAGCAGATCTGGTGATTCGGCGCAACGATCAAGTAACGCTGGAGGAAGTGGAGAACTTGCGGCCGGATCGAATCTGTATTTCGCCTGGTCCGGGCACTCCGCTCGAAGCCGGGATCAGCAACGAGGTGATCCTGCGTTTTGGGCCGAGCATACCGATTCTCGGGGTATGTTTGGGTCATCAATGTATCGGTCACGTGTTTGGTGGCGAGGTGGTGCGAGCTGATCGCCTGATGCACGGCAAAACATCCCCGATTTTGCATGAAGGGGATGGCGTTTTTGCCGGTCTGCCAAACCCGTTCGAAGCGACGCGGTATCACTCTTTGATCGTTCGCCGCGAGTCTTTGCCGCCGGAACTAGAGATCACAGCGGAAACCGCTGCGCATGAAATCATGGGATTGCGACATCGCCGCTATCCGATTGAAGGCGTCCAATTCCACCCGGAGTCGATCCTGACCGAACCGGGAAAACGCTTGCTCGCGAATTTTTTGGGGAAACGGTAGAGCGAGCCCAAAAATCGATAGCGATGGGCCTGGATCCGCTTCACCGCAGGTCTCTTGGTCAGTTCGGCGACCGGGCTGTTTCAACATCCTCATCGCTCAGGACGATGCGTTTGCCGTGTTTCCGTGTGAGAACGTTCCATCCCCAATCCACAAAGGTGGTGCTCTTTTCTTCGGCGCCGTTGAGCAAAACCAGGTGCACGCCCAACCAGGCCAACCAGGCAGCGGTTCCCGTCATGGTGTCACCGGTGGGTAACTCGACCACGGCAGCGCCGCGGCCTACCTGAGCCATAAATCCTTTGTCGAAATACTCGAAAGGCGTGGCAGGTTTGCCGTCCAGCAGCCGTTTGATCGTCCCGCCGACATGACGGCCGGCCTGTAGGGCCGTGGAGCCGAGGCCAGGCAGAATTTTGCCGGTTTTGCCATCGGCCATGGCCGCTATGTCGCCGATGGCGAAGACGCCGGGATGATCCTTTACCTGCAGGTCAGAGCCAACCGGAATGCGACCGCCATGCACCAGCTCTACGCCCAGGGAGTTGACGATTGGATTGGCCTCGAGACCGGCCGCCCAGATTAGCGTCTGCGTCGGGACCGTTGCTCCGGTTGACAGATCTATACTGGTCGGGCCGACCTTGGTCACGCCAGTGCCAGTATGCACTTCCACCCCGCGTTCCTCCAGCGCTTTTCGAGCGTAGACTTGGAGCTTGGGTGCGAATGCTGCTAGCAAGTTCGGCGAGTGTTCGAAGAGGAGCACTTTCGCTTTGGCCACCGGTAAATTTGGGTAATCCTTGGCCAAGTCGACGTGCAGCAGCTCGGACAGCGCACCGGACACCTCGATGCCGGTCGGGCCGCCGCCGACTACGCAGAAGGTTAGCGCGCCCTCGTCGATGAGAGCCAGGTTCTTGTCGACAGCTTCAAAAGTTCTAAGGACGTGTTTCTTGAGGCGGACGGCGTCCTCCATTGTGTAAAGCGGGATCGCATGTTGGTCCGCTCCCGGGGTGCGAAAGAAATTCACCACCGCGCCCATAGCCAGAACCAAGTAGTCGTAGGGTATTGGGCCAATGCCTTCCGCCACGACTTGCTTCCTGGCCAAATCGACGCTCTCGACCAAGGCTTGGTGGAAGGCAACGTTCTTTCGGCCGTGCAGCAACTCGCGGATCGGAAACCCCACTTCCGCGGGCGTCAATTCATCAGTCGCCACCTGATAGAGCAGCGGCTGAAAGGTGTGGTAGTCACGCTTGTCGACTATCGTGATCTTGAGGTCAGCATCATTCAGTCGTTTGAGCGTTCCGATGCCACCGAACCCGGCACCCAGGATCACCACATGAGGCTGATCAGGCATGATTTCCTTTCTGCCCGGGAAACCTACAGCCGATTTCTTCCGGCTGAGCCATGCGGCCCAGCAAGCGTTCATGAAAGTTCCTTGTCTGTTTCAACACGCAACGCATCGCGCTCTTATGGAACTTGGAGATAGAGCTGAGAGCTAAGTGTGATGGCAGGTCCACAATCAAGTAACCTGACAAAAAGGAGCGCATCTTAAAATCTCTTTTTGGTTGTGCCGGCAGTTTTTGCGTCGGTCCGGTTCGAAACGTGTCCCGTACCGGCTATCCGCGACCAGTAAGCTCTCATCCGCAAAAGAGACCGCTCGCGCAGCAGGAGTTGCCGAGATTGGTCAAGAACGGTTAGCTTTGCATGCTCATGGCTACCAAGGGCCCGCCACAATCAATCAAACCTCGTATTGCGCAAAGAAGAGAGATCATGCGGACCTTGTTTGGGCATTCGCTCTATTGGGCGTGCCAAATCGCCTGCTGGGGCGGTCTATGGGCTCTTTTCTTTTTCATTTTCATTTCCGGATCAACGCGTCAGCTGCCTGCGCCGCACTTGATCGAACAAACACTCTATTGTTCGTTTGGACTGATCGGGACCCATCTGCTGCGGATTCTGTTTTACTGGTTTGATTGGAATCGGCTTCCGCTCTTTGCCCTGATTCCGCGCGTGCTGGTTGCGACAATCCTGCTCGGTATCGTGGAGGTCTGGGGGATTCGCGCCGCGTTAACCGCTTCGATGCCGGCTCGGCCATCTCCTAACAGTCTGTACCATATTCCTTACGGCCCGCTGCACGAGCCGGAGGGCGAGCAAAGGTTTCATTCGTTACCGCGCTTTGTCTGGTTCGAATTTGGGAAGTGTGCGCTTACACTATTCGCCTGGTCGGCAGTATACTTTGGCTACCAATATCAAAAGCAGTTAAAGGCGGTTCAGCTGGAAAGCCTTCGATTGGATGCCGCCGTAAAAGAGGCGGAATTGAAAGCGTTGCGCAGCCAAGTCAATCCGCATTTCCTTTTTAATAGTTTGAATACGATTCGAGCCCTGATCGATGAAAGTCCGCCGAAGGCTCGCGAAGGCGTAACCCGTCTGGCCGAGTTGTTCCGGGGAGCTCTACGGATGTCGGAATTAAACACGATTCCGCTCCGGGTCGAGCTTCAGATGGTGGACGCATATCTGGGGCTCGAGCAGCTGCGTTTTGAGGATAAACTGAAGGTGCTCATGGATGTCGATCGAACGATGTTAGCTTTTCCGGTTCCTCCGTTTCTTGTGCAATCCCTCATTGAAAATGCGTTTAAACACGGAGTGTATACCCTGCAGCGAGGGGGAGAAATTTCCTGTGTGATTCGCTCGCAATCCGAGGGATTATCTATATCTATCACCAACCCGGGCCGGCTAGCACCGGTGGTGGCCCGTAAAGAAAGCGGCCTAGCCAACGCCCGGGCCCGCTTGGAATTGATCTATGGCTCGCAGGCGCGCCTCCGACTTTATCAAGATGCTTCGGACCGAATCGTCACTGAAGTGTTTTTACCCAGCACCCTGTCGGGTTCCGAGGTCAAGCGAAGGGATAATTCGAGGCCTAACGCGCAAAAGGGCTGGCCGCAAGGATCCGCCGCGGCGGATCCAAACCGCTTGGCGTAGAACGAACAATTTTGTTGAGATGTAATGAAAGCATTGATCATCGACGATGAAAGATTAGCGCGCAATGAGGTCCGCCGCTTACTCTCAGAATTCTCTTGGATCTCAGTGATCGGTGAGGCAGAGAACGCCGATGAGGCGCTGACGAAGATCAACGAGTTGCGACCTGATCTGCTTTTTCTCGACGTTCAGATGCCGGGAAAGAGTGGATTCGACCTGCTGGAAAGCATTCGAGGCGAACCCCCGCACGTGATCTTTACCACCGCATATGATGAGTTCGCTTTGCGTGCATTCGAGGTAAATGCGCTGGATTATCTGGTAAAACCAATTACGCCGGAACGCCTGGCGCTTGCCTTGAGCCGTGTCCGGGAGGGTGGGCCGCAACCGGTCAGCGATGCTCCTTTGCGAGTTTCCGATCACGTCTTGGTCCGAGACGGTTCTCATTGTTGGTTCGTACCACTTCAGCACATCCGGTTGCTGGAATCAGACGGAAACTACACCCGGGTTTATTTCGATTCTGCGAAACCTCTTATCTACCGATCGTTGAGCACGCTCGAACAGCGACTGCCAATGGACGCCTTTTTTCGGATCAATCGCCAGCAAATCGTTAATCTTGATTACATTGAAAACATTGAGTCGTGGTTCAGCGGTGGCTTGAAGATCTGGTTGCGAGGTGGGGAGGAATGCGAGGTATCTCGCCGGGCGGCTCGTACTTTCCGTCAAAAACTGAGCTTATAAGTATCCGTCTGAGCCACCAATTCGGTGACGGGCCCGCCTCTTTATATACTGCCGCGGCGCGTCTTGTCGGCCCCTCACCGAATCGGCGGCTCAGACGGAGACGCGCCGTTTTTTGCCTTCAATCCTTAAGTTAAGCCATTCGTCATAATCGGAATGCCAAAGTCAAAAAATTGGAAACGATTGCTAAATGAAGAAATCGAAAGCTTGGTTGGCGTTACTTTTTCTCTGTTTAGCGCCCTTTACCGTGGCTTCTGCGCAGTGGCATGGCTGCGGCGAGGGCGGTTTTCTGGGCGGTTTTGGTCGGGAGGCTTTGGACGATCTTGATCTTTCCGAAACTCAGCGGCAGCAGGTTCACCAGATTTTCCAGTCTAATCACGACGCACTCCGGAGCGCCTTCAAAGGGGTCTTGGAAGCGCATCGAGACCTGAACACGGCTATGCAAGCCAATGCGCCGGATGAATCCACAATCCGGGCTCGGACGACGCAACTGGGGAATGCTTTGGCTAATCTGGCCGTTCTCAAAGCACAAATTCGAACGAAAATCGTGACGCTCCTCGATTCTACCCAACAGCAAAAATTAGCTCAAACTGAGCAGGATCAGGCGCGGCGTACACAAAAGATGATCGATCGGATGAGCCAGCCCGGCGATGGTGCTGGCGAGTAGCCGATCTGGCGTTGCAGGTTGGGAGTTAGGGGTTCGCGGGTTACGGGTTTGCGGGTTGAGTGGCGGATCGCGATTTAGTTGCTTCCAGATTCGGTCGGGCTGGCCTCGTATAGCCCGGTCTTTCTCTTCGTTCTGAAGGCTGGGTTCTGCATTCTAAATCAGCATGGGAGCCGGACAGTTAATCAAATCTCCCGGCCGAGGCGCACATTTCGCCGTCATCTCCTAGTTTGGCATTTCTATCACACGAATCGCCCAAATGCGGCTGCCGGTCCACTGACGTTCGTTATCGTTCGCTGTACCCGAACCGTTCGCCAATGTGTAGGTCCTTTCGTAAGGCCGATTGACCGTAAATCCAGAAGTGTAACCTGACCGTGCGAGGGGGCCGTCATTAAACGCGTATGAAATTGAAACTTCTAATGGTTGCCGCTGTGAGTGCGCTGGGCATTTGTTCCCTGCATGCACAGTCGGCAGACGCAAGCCCTTCGGCGACGACTGGAGAGCAGCAGCAATGGCACAAACATCATCACGGCTTTTGGAAGGCGTTGGATTTAACGGATGCTCAGCGGCAACAACTTCACCAAGCCCTGCAGAGCGATAAGTCAGCCAACAAAGGACTGATGGTAAATTTGTTGAACGCGCAAAAAGCCTTGCATGAAGCAATCGTCAAGAACCCGAATGATGAAGCAACCATTCGTTCGCTCTCGGCGACTGTCGGTAATGCCAGAACCGAGTTAACCGTTCAGCGAGCGAAAATGCGTTCTCAGATTGTGGGTGTCCTGACTCCGGATCAGAAAGCAAAGTTGGCGGAATTGGATCAAAAACGGGAGAGCCGTTTGCAAAAACGCATTGATCACCTAAACGGAGTAAACAGTTAATCCCTCAACTGGAATCCAGTTGTTAGTTATAGCACCAACAAAAAGCACCAACAGCCGTGCGGCATTGACGCACGGCTGTTTTTGTGTCAGCGAACGACAACGTTGGTGTTCATTGCCGTTCGTTGATAACTCGGCAGGCGTTGTTTAAGAGCAAGAACTGGAGCAAACAGATCGCCTTTCTTCTTAACCCGGCGGAGAACATCGCTTGTCTCGAAAGTGAGCAAACTGGTGTCCCTTTTCTTCCTGGCATCTGCTACCTCACTCCAACTCACTGGAGTGGAGACGGTAGGATGCTCCTTCGCTCGAAGCGAATAGACGCAAATAGTCGTTTTGTGCTCGTCGTTCTGGCTCCAGTCCACGAAAACCTTTCCCGGTCGGACTCTCTTTTGCATTTTCGAAACAACTAAGTCGGGGTTTTCGGACTCCAGATGTTCTGCCAGGGCGTGAGCAAACGGCTTGGTAACGTCGTAACCGGCCTTGGTATTCAACGGGACATAAACCTGCAGGCCCTTAGAACCAGAGGTCTTTGGGAAAGACTGTAAATCGAAATGATCAAGGAACGCTTTGAGTCGCAGTGCCACGTCGCAACAATTGATCAGGTCCGCCGGTGGGCCCGGATCCAAATCGATCACGAGAAAATCCGGATTCTCCAATTGAGGTCCTCGGTGTAGGAAAGTGTGAAGCTCGAGATCAGCAAGATTAGCTGCCCAGACCAGAGCAGATAAGTCATTTATTACGCAATAGTCGATGAACCCTGGTCGACGCTGTCGAGGAACTCGGCTGGTAGTAACCCAATCCGGGCGATGCGAAGGGCACTGCTTCTCGTAGAAAAAGAATCCGTCTACTCCGTCCGGGTATCTTTTAAGGCTGATAGGTCGGTCCTTGAGATGAGGCAATAACAGCGGCGATATGCGGGTGTAGTAATCGATAACATCGGCTTTAGTGAAGCCCGTGGCCGGGTAAAGAACCTTTTCCAGATTCGAGACCTTCACTCGTTTTCCATTTACTTCTAAATAACTCTGCTGCGGCACCGCAAACTCCTTTTGGCTGCAAACTTGTTGCAGCGATCCAAGATTAGTTCGCGGCAATCGCCTTCAGCAGGGGTACCGAAGTGGTCGTGAAGAACGGCTCAATCAAAAAATTCGTATGGTCACCGCTACGGCCCGAACTTGTTGTGGAGGTGGGTCAGGATCATTTTGCCGGTGGCCGATTTCAGCCGTTTAAGCTGCTCGAAACGAGAGGTTAGCTAACGGAGGGAGCGTTGCGGGATGATTGGCGTGTGGCAGGATGAGCGACACCTGTCGATTTGGCAGAGTGGAAGTTTTTGCCGTTTGAAGAAACCCGCCGGTACATCCATCGGATTTATTTGAGGCGATCAATAACGCTTCACAATACAAAAGCACTATGAAAACATACGTTGCATTACTAGTTCTAACCCTGTCTCTTGGTGCGTTTGCTCGGGCTGATGAGATTGAATTCGCGACCCTACCTCAGCCGATTCAAACGACCGTGATTCGAGAGACCCATATCCCTAGTGCTAGCGCTGTGACCCGCGTCATTCGGCAGGATGGCGGAATTTATGCGGTGACAGTTCGTCAGGACGAAGGAACCAGGGTCGTTTACGTAAACGAAAGCGGTACGATTGTCCAAGCTCCCGGATCGACTGTAACAACGACTACGACTGAGCCGACGGAGCAGCAGGTCATCACCTATGAGGAGGTGCAGCAGGACTTACCGCGCTACCAGTTGATTAAAAAGGATCACGATAAGGAGATCTATCTGGATCGCCAGACGGGCAAAAAGGTAAAGGTTGAACGAAAGGACTAACAGAAGAAGAGAAATCTTCTGTCCGAATCATGGAAAGGAGCGCCGCCGAAAGGTGGTGCCTTTTTTCGTTTGGTCGAGGCTGTTCACGCGGGCGGGGGAACCTCGAAAGAAGCCATAGTTACACTAGCAGCTCATTGCGACATCTGCTTGCGCATGATGCGACGAACCGAGGTAGGCGTTGCGACCACATGAAATCCAGCACGCGTAAATGACCCCTCGGTGCCCGTATAGAGAGCCAATGGATTCGACGGTTTATCTGGAGAGACCCGAGGGTAAGCTTCTACCGTTGACGCGCCAAAATTCGCAGCGAGCTCGCAACCTGCTTCGATCAGTCGCGCGGTGAGCCCTTGACGGCGATAGCTTCTGGCGATGTACAAGCAGGTAATCGACCAAACCGGTCTATCGTCAATCGGTTGCAGGATCCGTGAGAAGGCTAGCCGCCGATATTTTTCACGCGGGGCGACGGCGCACCAGCCCAAGACAGTCTGCTGCCGATAAGCGAGGATCCCAGGTGGAGTTGATTCCCTGACACATTTTTGAAATCGATTACGATTGGTCACGCCAGCGCCATCGCGGAACTCACGCGACGTGAGACGCCACCACATGCACCAACACCCGGCGCACGCACCGCGAGGACCTACCAGCGTTTCGAAGTCTTGCCAGCGATTCGGTGTAAGCGGATGAAACGTCAGATCGGCCTCGTGGCCAACAGGTTCGTTAATCCGTTCTTCGTACCTCGAGAGATGCCGGCCGCGCTTCCCGCTCATCGGTTGATCTTCTTTTTGCGCTGGTAATAACGCTTTGCCTTTGCGTGGCTGCCACAATCGCTCATCGCACACCAACGCCGGCTGTGATTTTTGGTCGTGTCTACAAAGAACCATCCGCATTCGGCGTCAGCGCATTGTCGAACATGGTGCACCCGATCAGAGGCGAGAAGATCGGCCGCAGACCAAGCGATGGGTCCGAGCAGCCGGTCATTATTGGTCTTTGCGCTCTTACGTTCGCAGCAGAAATCTCGACCTTCCGAGCGAAGCTCGAGTCGAATAGGAAACGCACGTAGTTTTTCATTTAAAGCAGCCAGATCATGTGCGGCAGGGGTATTTCTTCGGTCTAATGCTTGAAATATGCGGAAGAGCGCTTCGCGCAATCCCCTGGCCTCTTGCAGGATCTTCGTTGCGCTGTTTGAATTGCCCTCTGAATAGGCGAGGAACTCAAGCGCTTCGCCTTTGTCAATGAGTTTGGCCTCTTGGTTCCAGCGGACCAGGTCAGCAAACCCGCACAACTTCTCTCTGGGTCGCTCAGAGGCATGCGAGCTCACGGTATTCACGAAGTCGAGGCAGAGCGCACCGGCGATAAAGCTGAACCGATTCGGTTTTTCGTGCATTTCTTTTATGACCATCAAAATAACATTTGAAAGGTAATATACAAATGCTATCCATATTACCAACAAAAGTATGCTTTGCAGGTAGAAAGGAATGAGCCGTAACCCGTTTAGCCACATCGATCTTCGGTTCCGAAATTTGGGCGAAGCCACTGAGTTTTATCGAGAGTTGCTGCCAGCCATCGGTTTCACGCAATGTTGGGCTGAAGAAAAATGGAGACGGGTTCCGCTTCGAGGTCGTTCACCGAGACAAAGGAGAAAATGTATGAAAAATGAATTGAAGAACCCCGTGCGTCTCGGCCAACCGATCTGGATGATCGGCGGAGGCCAAGTTTCTTTGGACCGACGTCCCGCTGCTCACGGATTTCCCGAGCTGCGCGGGTTGCGTTTGGTAGATCGTGCGGAGAACGATCTAGCCAGCGGTATTGCCTATTTCGTCTTAGCCGGTAGCCTCTTTGCTTCGCTGCTCGAGTTCTTCGCCTCGTTGCCCCCTCTACCGTGAGCCTGATCGGGGCGCTGTCGAAAAGACGTTGCAGCGCCTGGGGCTGCGTTCCGCTTGGCCTTCGGAGTCGGCCGGTGTGATCCGCCGCCCCACGCCTTTCGTTCCGGTGAATTTCAGATCTACACTGGTCCGCAGGGCAATCATCATTTCAGTGCGGCGGCCATTTAAGCTATAGAGCTTTATGATCGAGCACGCTGATTCAGAGGAAGCGGTGATCATCGGCCGCTTATCTTGGGACAATCACAGCTGTATGCCCTTGCGACCGTTGGACGAAAGTTTTCTCCCGCAACTCGAACGATTCCGCCGGGCTAATGTTCAAGTCGTGACGTTGAACGTTGGATTTGGAGAACAAACGATCGAACAACATCTCCGAATGGTCGCTCAATTCCGCCGATGGATCAGCCTACGACCGGATGAATATCGCCTGATAAAAACCGTTCCCGATATCGAGCAAGCAGTGCGAGAACACAAGCTCGCCATTACATTTGATATCGAAGGCGCTGGCGCGATCGGGGGTCAACTCAGCCTTATAGGTGTGTACTACGATTTAGGTGTGCGCTGGATGCTAATGGCGTATAACCGGGGTAACCTGGTAGGCGCGGGTTGTCATGATGCGGACGACAAAGGTCTGACGAAGTTTGGTCGCTGTGTTGTGGACGAAATGGAGCGAGTAGGAATGGTGGCATGCTGCTCCCACACCGGTCGGCGTACCAGTCTCGACGTAATGGCCTGTTCCCGTAATCCGGTAATCTTTTCGCATTCGAATCCGAAAGCGCTATGCGATCACCCACGCAACATCGATGACGAGCTGATGCGAGCTTGTGCGGCAACGGAAGGTGTCGTTGGGATCAATGGAGTCGGGTTATTCCTCGGAAATAATGATGTACGGACGGAAAACCTGGTTCGATCCATCGATTACGCAGTTTCACTGATCGGAGTCGATCATGTTGGCATTGGGCTCGACTATGTATTTGATCAAGTCGAGCTCAAGGAAATGCTCGCGTCGATGCGGGACAGCTTCCCGGTTGGCAGCGGTTACGACTCTGTCCCTGCCTTTGCGGTGCCGGAGCAAATACCGGAAATCGCTCAAGCATTGTCGCGGCTTGGCTACTCTGAGGTCGATGTCGCAAAGATCATGGGCGGCAATCATCTGCGGATTGCGCGACAGGTTTGGAAATGAACCGGTGTGATCCGGGCCGTGAGACGTTACACTAGTTTAGCGGATCGCGGCGACCCGGAGACCAGCGGCCGCGATTTAGTTCGATATCGGCCAGCGTTCCGCAATTCCGCATTCAAGTGATGGGACTGGATGGTTAGGTCAACCGCAAGATACGACCGCAGATCACGGCTGCGGCGAGCTTAGGTTATGCCAGAGAAGAAAACGGTCGAGCGGGCGCGCAAGGCGAAACGGCAAGGTAAAGCACCATCGACTCAAGCCGGCGAGTTTGTGCGCGAAGAAATGGACCACATCCGTCAGGGGAAACATGGGGCGCGTTCTACCAAGCAGGCGATTGCGATCGGTCTTTCCAAGGCGCGGCGGGCCGGGGTGAAACTGCCGCCGCCGGCGAGCGGAACGGTGCCCGAGAAAACCAGACAACAGGCTAAACGCGAATATGCGCGGGCGGGTAAAGGCAATGGCGCCCAAACATCGCCAAAGCGTAGCCGAGCAACGACCCAGACACTCAAAAGAGAGAGTAGGCGAGCTGCTTCGAAACCGGCGATTGCGCGGCAAGCCCGGACGGTCGCTCGGCAGCGCACGGCCGCTACGCGCTCGGCATCGGCAAAGAAGGCAGCGCAGACTCGTCGCAGCGCGAGGAAGCGATAGAATCGAGCTTCGTCGGGTATTACCCCTCGACCGGTGCAGCCGTTAGCATAGATTAAGCAAAGCTTCACTGATTCGCTCAGATGACTTGCCGTCCTTGCCTGTTAGGTAGGCATCCAGCGACGCCAGATGAGCCGATTTAGAGACGGGATGGGGCCCTTTGCTCGCGGCCGTTAGCTGCCTTGCTCGCAAGCGACATCAGAATGCAAAACTCGAAATTGACCCGAACCGAAGAAGAGCCGCCTCTTCTTCCCGAGCCGGTCAAAGATGCGCTCTCATGGCCCACTCATCTTCGATCGTTCTCCGTCACCGGACTCTTCATTCTCGCCATATTCTATACTTTCTACTTTGCGGCAGATTTCATCCTGCCGGTTGTCCTGGCGCTCTTAATGAGCTTGTTGCTGCTCCCGCTCGTACGGTTTCTGCGGAAAGCAGGAATCCCGGAGGGGTTTGGTGCGGCAGTGGCAATTATCCTCCTTGTTGTGTTACTGCTCGGTCTCGGCTCGCTTATCACTCGGCCGCTGGCCGCTTTCATCACCGACTTCCCATTGAACCTTGCTAAAATTCGAGACCGAATAGCTTTCCTGAGTGGACCGCTCACCGAAATATCCGAGGCGTCAAAGCGAGTCGAACAATTGATGCCCTCCAATCAAGGTGCGGTCGGGCTGGTAGCGCTCAGGCAACAATCGCTTTTGCAGATTCTCTTCAGTCAAACCCCCGGATTCTTAGCCAAGGCAGTAGTGGTAGGGGTGCTCTGCTATTTTCTCTTGGCCCACGGCGAGCTATTTATCCGGAAGACCGTGAAGCTGGTTCCTACCTTTCAGGACAAGCGGCGAGTTGTTGAGATTGCCCGGGAGATCGAGACGAGTATATCGCGCTACTTGACCTCGGTGACGCTGCTTAACCTGGGACTTGGAACATGTGTGGGCGTCGCCGCCGCGCTCCTTGGCTTAGCGAACCCGATCATGTGGGGTGGAGCAGCCTTTCTGTTGAACTACATCCCTTTTATCGGATCGGCTTGTGGAATTGCGCTTATCGGAATCGCTTCTTTTATGCAGTTTGAGAACGTCTGGTATGCAATCTTAGCTCCAGCGGCTTACCTGTGCCTGAACTCTTTGGAAAGCAACTTCGTGACTCCACATGTGCTTGGTCGATGGATGACGTTGAACCCAGTTGCGATTATCGTCTCTTTTCTGTTCTGGGGATGGCTCTGGGGTGTAGGGGGCGTGCTGCTGGCCGTCCCGATCCTGGCTGCAACCAAGATCTTCTGTGATCATATCGCCGAACTTGCTTTCCTAGGGGAGTATCTGGGCGAGTAAGTGCTCCAGCTACCTTTTTTCGGCTATGACTTCTGTAATCCGTCCAATACCGCGGTGGATTGCATCAGCGATCAGCAAGGCGGAAAGAAGGGTAACAAGCCTTGGATCGCTAAATTGTCCGGCTAAACGCTTTGCTCGTTCAAGAAGTTCATCATCGGCCTGCTGTTCTGGACTTGGCATATCCGCCGAGCTTACCAGACCCCTCTGCCCGCGCAGCAATAATAGATTAGAGTAGAACAATTCCGTACTGTGATGGAATTGCTGAGAGGAATCCGCGCACGTAATTTGTTCTCGATAACGCTATCAATTTATGCTCTCCGCCCGGACCTAAACGGCTCGAAGCGTAGACCATCCGGCTCATTTACGTTTTTTCTGACAGAGGTTCTTCATCTCATTTTGTGACAATAAAAAACCAAGATTGGAAGGGCCGGCGTTTTTGATCCGGTTGCCGTAATTGTTGTCCCAATAGTAACCGGTGGAATATCGCAACCGGATCTGTATTCGTTCGTCGCGAGTCGGCATCACGAGACCGTCCTGTTCGAAATCCTCACCCCGACGCGAGCGCGGTTCGCACGAGAGGAGCAACGCGCGTCCCCAGCAGCTCGATCGCGCGCATCAGTTTGGCGTGCGGCAACGCCGCGACGCTCATTTGGAACGTGAGGCGAGATATTCCCCCTAACGACTCGTTCACGCGCAGGATTTTGTCCGCGACGATTTCCGGGTCACCCACGATGAGCGCTCCGGTGGGTCCGAGCAGGGCGTCGAAGTGTGCGCGGGTGACTGCTGGCCAGCCGCGTTCCTTGCCAATCTCAGAAAAGCTTCGCGCGTAACCGGGAAAGAAGTCATCTGCCGCCTTTGCCGCATTCTCGGCGACGTAACCTAGCGAATGGATGCCCACCTTGAGCTGATCCGGAGAATGCCCAGCGCGCAGCCCGGCCTGGCGGTAACGATCGATCAATGGCCGAAACCGGTGCGACTCTCCTCCGATGATCGCGACCATCAGCGGCAGCCCGAGTGCGCCGGCGCGAGTGAAGGAACTCGGCGTGCCGCCGACACCGAGCCAAATCGGCAGCGGGTTCTGGAGCGGGCGCGGGTAGACTCCCTGCCCGGTGAGTGCCGCGCGGTGCTTGCCCGACCAGTGAACATGCATGTTCTCGCGAATGTTCAGAAGCAGGTCGAGCTTCTCGGCGAAAAGTGAATCGTAGTCCTCGAGCTCGAAGCCAAAGAGCGGGAATGCTTCGATGAATGAGCCGCGCCCGACGACGATCTCCGCCCGCCCGTTCGAAAGTAGATCAAGCGTCGCGAACTCCTGAAACACACGCACGGGGTCGGCGGCGCTAAGCACAGTGACGGCGCTCGTTAGTCGGATGCGGCGTGTTCGGACGGCGGCGGCTGCGAGGATCACAGTCGGCGCGGAGTCGAGGAACTCACGCCGGTGGTGTTCGCCGATGCCAAACAGATCCAGACCGACTTCGTCAGCCAGCGTGATTGCTTCAAGGAGTTCGCTGAGATGCCTCGCGGGGTCGACTGCCGAGACGCCGTCAACGGGTGCCGCTACGAAACTGTCTACGCCGATTTGCATGCATTCGTTACAAGCCGGTATTGCTCGATTGAAGTGCCGCCGACGGGCGAGGAGGCCCGCCGGCCATCACTCCTTCAGACTGTGGCTGAGCGCCTCCTGCAGCTTCCGGGAATCCATTGGTACGCAATACGCGGGCGTACCCTTCTGGAATCGCCTTCCTTCCGCGAGTGGGCCGGCATCCACGACATCGAACCCGAATTGGTTAATGAGATCGGCGACCACCTTCTTTGCGGCAGCATCATCTCCGGCGATCGGGTGCGCCCTCCGGTCAGGCGAGCCAGCCGGGCGGCCGTCGCTCTCGATGTGGGCGGCCTGGATCGCGTTAAAGACCTTGACGACCTTTGATTTGGGTAGGTGGCGGGCCAGAAGTTCGCTCGTCGTGATTTCGTCCCGATCCAGTTCGCCGATATGGCCGTCCCGCTCCGGGTAATAGTTGTTGGCGTCGAGGACGATCTTTCCTTCCAGCGGCGCCGCGGGAATCGCCTGGTAGGCCTTCAACGGTATGGCGACCAGCACGATATCGCCGAACTCGGCAGCCTCCTGCGGTGAACCAGCCTTGCAGCCGGTAGAGCCCGTCAGGCTAAATAACGTTTCGGGGCCGCGAGTATTCGACACCATAATTTCATGGCCGTGCTTCATCGCGACGGCAGTAACCGCACGCGCGATGAAACCAGCCCCGATTATTCCTATTTTCACCTGAACGCCTTTCGTAGAATCGCTCTGATCTGTATAGCTGTTTTTAATGACATAGCGGTTGTTTCTTCGGTGTGGTTTTCATGTTTCTTTTCTGGATTTGAGATGTATCCTTTTGACCCCACGCTCTCGTTTGGTTCATCGCCTGTTCCTTGGTGAGGTCACGCCGGATATCCGCTATCCACGTTCAAGGACCACAGAAGTTGAGTGAATTGTAAAGGACAGCATTGTCCAGAATTTGCAAAAAATTTCCTGAACTCAAACCGCTAAAACCTCCAATGCAGTTAAAGCGATAGCGCGCAAAACTTCCGAACTGGCCCCGGCCTTCCCGGTGACCCTCATGCCCACCATGGTGGATTGAAGGAAATAGGTGACGGCACGCTCGTCGAGCGATGGTTTTGCCTCGCCCATTTTCTTGGCTTTACGCAGAACTTCCTCCAACGCGGATCGTATGACGGCGCTAGTGGCATGGCCAATCGCCGAAACCTCCGGATCCTCGTCGCCGAATGCGCAGATAGCCGCGACGCTCATACATCCAAGTTTCCGCGTTTCTCCCGGCTCTTTAGCCAAGGCGAGCAGGAGATTCCGGATACCGGCCAACGGCGACTTGGCGGCACGCAGGCGGGTGATTTGCGCGATAACCCTTTCCGTATTGTATCGCTGCAAAACCTCCAGATAGAGTGGCCTCTTACCGCCGAAGCTGTCATAAAGACTCTGCCGACCAATGTTCATGGCATGGCGCAGGTCATCGGTCGTGGTGGCGTCATAGCCCTTCTTCCAGAACACAACTTTTGCTGCCGCCAATGCGTCCCCACGATCAAATTCCTTAGGCCGGGACATGGTCCAGAAATAATCCATTATGGACAATGGTGTCAAGTATTATGAGACCGTCCGAGCATAGCGTTTCGAACAATGCCCGGTGTCACTTTGCTAATTATTTGGCATAGGATCTTGCGCATTATTTGGCATATTCGTGAGTCCTTCACAAAAGCGCCATGGACGAATTGGCATGCTTGGATCAGTCCACGCGTGAGAGTGCTCTCGAGCGTTTTCGAATTATTCAACCCTGTTTAGTGCGCCACGGACGGATTGTCGTCGAAGCATACTATGCGCCCTACGCCGCGGGCATTCCTCATGCGGCGTACTCTGTTACCAAGTCAGTCATCAGCACTTTGACGGCGGGAAGGTATATCGGTTTCCGCCTAACCCCATCAACGTGAAGTCGATGTCGTTGAGGTTAACTGATCCGCAACCGAGGTACGACGCAGAAATATATTCAATTGATCCAACCAGACCTGCATCGAGATTTGCCGGGGCAATCGGACTCGATGGACGATATAAAAAGGGAGAGCCAAATTACATTCAATGGTTGGGAATTCGCGACGGAGACAAGCTCAACCTGCGCGTCATGCTTCCTGAGGGCAACGAAATTTCCATCGACGGCGAGATGGGCGGATAGGCTTCTTTCTGCTTAGCGCCTGGACCAAAAGCAACGTTAACTAGGAAGGCATATCGCCGGTTTGCCGCCGGCGAATCTTTCGTAAGTTGTCCCTAGTGAACATGACTCCTGAATTTGCCTTCCGCTTTGCCCGAGAGTGGATCGACGGAGCGAACCAAAAAGACTTCGAGCGCGTGCTGGCCTTGTACTCGGACGACGTCGAGGCGTCCTCGCCTTACATTCGCCTTGTCGCGGGCGAACCTTCGGGACGGCTGGTCGGAAAAGCCAAGCTCCAAAACTATTGGACGGCGACGTTGACGAAGCGGGCCGAACTCCGCTTCGAGCTGATCGAAATATTTCTCGGTGCCAGCAGTGTCGCCCTCCACTATGTGAACCGCGGCCAGCGGTCGCTGGAGACGTTTTGTTTCGACGATCGCGGGTTGGTGGTGAGCTCGAACGCTCACTACCTTGAACCGGCTCCAGAGAATCAGGCAGGGACAGGCCAATAGTTACCCATGGTGTTGGTTGGTGGCTGTAGTGCTAAAAAAAGCCGAGCAAAGCACCGTTAAGATCTTGTGGATCCCTATCCACGCACAACGCAAACCTAGCGTTGAAAAGAGGAAATCCTAGCAAAAACGCGTCCCGTGAATAGTAAGCCAGGCCGTTATAAGCCAGACGATCAACTGCTAAGCTTCCTGAAGAATCTTTGAGCACCAGCTCCGTTTTATGGCGCATCGGAGCACGCTTGGTCCGAGAGAACTCCCCATTCCGTGCGGCATAGAACCGGATACGGCATAACAGGGGTGACTTGCCTATTCGTGCGATATTGTACGCTAAGGAGTGAACCGTTGAGTTTGAGGCGTAAAGGCCGGAGGCGGCTGTTCCGGACGCCACTGTCTGGCCGCCAGACATAGTTCCCGGTCAGGTTGATGTGCTCCCAACCTAGTGGTGAGAGATGGGTCAGCAACTCTTCGGAAAGGTTTCCACGGAGTCGCTTAAGCTTCTGGATGGCTTTTCCCAGGTAGACCGTGTTCCAGAGCACAATCGCGGCAACAACCAAGCTGAGGCCATTTGTCCGGTGCTGTTGGTTCTCGTAGGTTCGGTCTCGCAGTTCGCCGAGACGATTGAAAAACACAGCCCGCGCCGACGCAATTCAATGTTGATCAATCGGCTCTAACGACAAAAATCGTGATCACCAGCCGAAACCACGCATCCCATTCGGCGTGAATTCAAATCATGCACCACCACGGAAGCGATTTACGATCGCACATGAATTGGGACACCTTCTCTTTACATCCGAAGAGCGGAGTACATCGGCGACGATGTTCACGATGACCGGCGCGAGCAGAGTCAACGCGAGCGGCACGAAGCGGCCGGTCAGGAGCGCGGCCCCCGTGATCGTATACGTTCCAAAAAGCAGCGGGAAGAAGTACCCGGCGGCGACGAGCCCAGCCATGAACTCCGGGGCGGCGCCCTTCATCGTCGGCAGTGGGAACCAGTGCAAAGACCCGTTCAGGCCGAAGACGAAGAAGACGAGACCGAGAAGGACACGCGTAACTATGACGGCTTTGGATCTCATGGTTAAGAAGATGCTACCAGCCGCCGCTGATCATTTGCTCCACTCTGCAGCCGTCTCACGCACAAAATCCTCGTACCGCCTAGGGGCATGGCCGATCAGCGAGGTCAGCGTAGCGACATCGGCGTTGCTCGGAGCGAAGCCACGGTCCTCGTATCCCTGGAACATAAGCCGGAGGTCCTTAGCGAGCCAAGCGGGGAAGATTTGACGGAGTTGCTCCTCGAACGCTTCCACTGGAAGGTCGGCGTAACGAACCTGCTTGTTCAAAACCTCACTCCAAATGGCCGCGGCACTGGGTCCGCTTAGTGGATCCGGTCCAACGAGGTTATAAGTCTTCCCAGTGTGCCCGTCGGTGGTTAACGAAACGACAGCGGCATCGGCGATATCTCGAACATCAACTGCAGCGATTCCAGCTTTGCCAATCGGATTTGGATACAGACCGGCCCCAGTCAGCACAGCTTTGAGCTGGGCATCATTCTGGAAGAAATAACCGGGCCGCAAGACAGTGAATGGGGTATCGAACGCCTTAAGAGATGTCTCAACAGCATACTTGCCAATAAAATGCGGAACGTCCGGGAACCGCTCGGCTTGGTAAACAGAGAGGTAAGTGATGTGCTTAACCTTTGCTTGCCGAGCTACGGCCACTGTAAGCAGAGCTTGTGTCAGCTCGTCGGCCACATTGCCGACCAGCAGGAACAGCTTGTCGACGCCGTTCAGTGCCGAGCGGACCGAGTCGGGGTCCAGCAGGTCGCCGATAGCCACCTCTGCCCCGTCGGGCAGCTTTGCTTCCTTGTTTCGGGTCAGGACGCGGACAGACTCTCCACGGCGAAGCAGCGCTTGGACTACTTCTGTGCCCACTTTGCCCGTACCACCAGTCACTAAGATTTTCATGAAGTCTCCATTGATTACGGAACCCACAGCCGGGTCCAGGCACGTCAGTAATATTTACTGAACGTTTCGTATTGTTAAAGATAAAATCGAGATCGTCAAATGATTTTTCTTTCCGTTCTGTTAAACTTAACGCGTGTCTGCTAAAGGTTCTGTTCCTCCCCGCCGGGGCCGCCCGCCCATTGAAGCAGCCGAGTCGCATGCGACAATTTTGGATGCCGTTTATGAGCTGCTGCAGGAGCGTTCGGTCCGTGATCTCACGATGGAAGCCGTCGCCAACAGGGCTGGCGTAGGCAAGCCCACGCTCTACAAGTGGTGGCCGACCAAGGCCGCGCTTGTGCTGGCCATGTTCCGAGAACGAATCGCTGTCGCCTTGCCGCCGCCCTCAGTTGGGACGGCGGAAGAGGCGATCCGTGAGGCGGCACGTGCCTTGATCGGGCCGTTGAACGGACAGTTGGGTAAGGTGCTGTGCGAGCTGATTGCCGAAGGCCAAAGCGAGCCAGCGATCCTCCGGGAGCTGTTTGACAAACACATCCGGGGACACCAGGAGGCAAACGCCGCCGATATCGAGCGGGGCAAAACAAGCGGGGAACTAGCGAGCGATGTGGATCCGGAGCTGATTATCGATGCAGTGTTCGGTGCGATCTTTTATCGCCTTCTGTTCCGGTCCTCACCGCTGACTGAAGCGTTCAGCGACAAGTTAGTCCGGCAGGTGTTCCGCGGTGCCCGAGCTAGAGCGGGCGAAGCTACCACACGTTCCAAACCTCGCCGGGTCAAACCGGCGTGATCTTCAGAGTGACCATCAAGTCCACGGGCGGACCCTCGTCAGTCGACTCGGGTCCGAGGCTCGCCGGTGGGAAACAAAAGAGCGGCTCTCGTCAACGGATTACAAGGAAGAATAAAGTGGTGTGGCTAGGGGGAGAATCGAACTCCCGAATCGTTTTTTCTCCCTCGTAAGTCACTCTCCCCCTATGAGATACATTGTTCGTTTTGTTCTGGAACTATCTTTTTTGTTATGGGATTGTTATGGGAATGGCAAGTATTCACCGCGATCCCCGCTTCCCGAGAGGCGTCTGGTACGCCCACTACACTTTGGCTGATGGCCGGCGGTGCTGTCGCTCCACCGGCAAACAGAATAAGATTGAAGCCCGCATTATTGCCGAGGCTTGGCAATCGGCCGAGAACGAAGCGGCCGGCGGACATCTCACCAAGGATCGGGTTACCGAAATCTTGAACGAGACCCTTAAGCGAATCGGCTCAACCGTCATTCGCCGAATCAATGTTGATGATTGGCTCAACGATTGGCTGGCCAGTTGCGAGGGCTCAGTCAAAACGGCAACGCTTCTCGGCTACCAGCAAGCGGTTCGAGATTTTCTCGCCTTTCTGGGTGAGCGCCGCCAGAAGCTCAGTTTAGGGGCGATTACTCAAGCCGAGATCAACGCGTTCAAGGATTCGCTACTCGAAGAGGGCCGCTCGCCCTCGACGGTCAATAAATTGATCAAAAAATATCTGAACACGCCTTTTGAGTTGGCACGCAAAAGCGGCAAAATTTCCTTTAACCCGATCCACCTTTACAAACCCTTGAAGGTCGAATCAGGCACCAAGGGACGGTTCACACCCGAACAGGTTGCCAAGTTGCTTAAGGCTTGCGGTAAAGATGAGGATTGGCGCGGAGCGATTCTCTTTGCTTACGGCAGCGGAGCGCGGCTTCAGGATGTTGCCAATCTGCGCTGGAGCCATCTGGATACCGTAAACGGCATTGTTCAATTCAAGCAGCGCAAAAGCACGAAGGGAGCAAAGGCCACCCTCGGTTTGCATCCC
>DATNNZ010000364.1:0-5380 GCA_035601575.1 Chthoniobacterales bacterium | reverse complement strand
AGCGGTTGCTCGTTTCGCCTCAGTCGCCAATCGTGCTATTAGTACGCCGATCCGGTGAACCGTTAGCGGCTGCTTCCGTCGCACCCGGCAGCCCTTGTTTAGGGGTCATGCTGCCCTACACGCCGTTGCATCATCTTTTGTTGCAGGAGCTCAAGTTCCCAATTGTTGCCACCAGCGGAAATCTGGCTAACGAGCCGATCTGCGTTGACGAATGGGAAGCGCTGAAACGGTTGGAGGGTGTTGCTGATTTTTTCCTCGTCCACAACCGCCCCATTGTTCGGCATGTCGACGATTCTATCGCACGGGTTGTTTGCGGCCGCGAGATGGTGCTTAGACGCGCCCGCGGCTACGCGCCGTTGCCGGTCCGTCTGCCGGCGTCGTTGCCTTGTGTGCTCGGCGTCGGCGCCCATTTGAAAAACAGCGTCGCCTTAAGTGTGGGCAGAGACGTTTTCATCAGTCAACACATTGGTGATTTAGAGACGACGACTGCTCTTTCTGCTTTCCACCAGACAGTAACGGATTTACCTCGCCTTTACGATGCGCATCCCGAACTGGTCGCGTGTGATCTCCATCCCGATTACCTTTCTACGAAATACGCTCTAGAGCTCCGGAGACCCGTGCAACAAGTCCAGCACCATTGGGCACACGTGCTTGCCTGTATGGCTGATAATGAATTAGAGCCTCCAGTGCTGGGCGTTTCATGGGATGGCACTGGCTATGGAACGGATGGTACGATCTGGGGTAGTGAGTTTTTGCTGAGCGACGAGGACTCATTTCGGAGAGTTGCTCACTTTCGACACTTCCGTTTACCGGGAGGCGAAGCGGCGGTGAAAGAACCGCGTCGTACCGCTCTAGCAATTTTGTATGAGATCTGGGGCGATAGCGGACTGAAGCACCGCGACCTGGCGTCCGTCGCGGAATTCTCGGAAAAGGAGATAGCGCTGATCGAGCAAATGCTGAGGAAGGGCCTCAATGCACCTATCACTTCGAGCGCAGGCCGGTTGTTCGATGCCGTTGCCTCGATTGTCGGGCTCCGACAACGGGTTACTTTTGAAGGGCAAGCTGCCATCGAATTAGAATCAGTAATCGACCCCAAAGTCACCGAGCCCTACCCGTTCGAGATCGGTGTGGGCGATCCGCGGATCATCGATTGGGCACCGATGGTAGGAGAGATGTTGATCGATTTGCGGCGCGGGAAATCCGCCGGCTTTATCTCCGCGAAATTCCACAACACCTTAGCGGACGTGATTGTCGAGGTCGCGCGTATGATCGCGCAGCCGAAGATAGTCCTCACTGGCGGATGTTTTCAAAACCGGTATCTTCTCGAACGATCCGTTCTGCGCCTCTCCCAGGTAGGTTTTCGGCCGTATTGGCATCAGCGGGTGCCCACGAACGACGGTGGCATCGCGCTGGGACAAGTCGTAGCCGCTGCCCGTGCCAGCCGCCGGATGGCAAGTACAGAAGGAGTTGTAGCCCAATGAATCTGTTATACGGCCAAATCGTCGAGACGTTTCCTGAAGACGGAATACTCGCAGGTAAAGTTCGGGTCGGGGGCGCAGTCAAAAAAGTTTTTCTGGCGCTGTTAGTCGAACCCCAAATCGGTGATCGGGTTCTTATTTGCGACGGCGTCGCAATCAGCAAGGTAGAAGTTCAAAGAGTCGCGGAGATCAATTATGTGTCTGGCAATCCCCGGTAAGCTGATCGAAGTCTCACAAGACCCGCACGGCGTGAGAATGGGCAAAGCGAACTTTGGCGGTATCGTCAAGCAGGTCTGTTTGGAATACACCCCAGAGGCGAGTGCGGGCGATTATGTTTTGGTGCATGTTGGCTTTGCTCTGGGCAAGGTTGACGAGGAAGAAGCAGCGCGCACTTACCGGCTCCTGGAGGAAATGGACCAGTTAACCGAGCTGGCAGTGCCAGAGGTCTGAGCAAGGATCCATATGAAATATCTGGATGAATATCGAAACGAAGCGCTGGCTCAGAAAGTAGTCGGCGAAATCCGGCGCGTCGTCACCAGGCCTTGGGTGCTCATGGAGGTCTGCGGCGGTCAGACGCACACGATCGTTAAATATGGGATCGATCATCTGCTTCCTTCCGAAGTCGAACTGGTGCACGGACCCGGTTGCCCCGTGTGTGTCACCTCACTAGAGATGATCGACAAGGCGCATGCGATCGCACGACGGCCTGACGTTATCTTCACGTCGTTTGGGGACATGCTGCGTGTACCCGGTTCTGACTGCGACCTATTGGTACTTAAATCGCGGGGAGCCGATATACGCGTCGTTTATTCTCCGATCGATGCTCTCAAGATCGCGCGAGCCAATCCCAACAAGAAAGTGGTCTTTTTTGCGATCGGATTCGAAACCACTGCGCCGGGTAACGCGATGGCCGTCTGGCAGGCGCACCAGCAGGGAATCAAGAACTTCTCTGTGCTGGTTTCCCATGTTTTGGTTCCTCCGGCCATCGCTTCAATTTTGCAGTCGCCGTTAAATCGAGTGCAGGGGTTTCTCGGACCAGGACACGTGTGCACCGTTATGGGATATCGAGAATACGAGCCGATTGCTGAACGGTTTCGTGTTCCGATAGTGATTACTGGATTCGAGCCATTGGATATTCTCGAAGGAGTGCTGATGACGGTCCGTCAGCTCGAACTCGGCAAGTGGGAGGTTGAGAATCAATATCCGCGGGTCGTGAAACGGGAGGGCAATTTGATGGCCCAGGATCTCGTAAATGAGGTTTTCGAGATCGGAGATCGCAAATGGCGCGGGGTTGGCTCCATCCCCAAGAGCGGCTATAAGCTTCGCTACGAATTGCGAGACCACGATGCCGAACGGATTTTTGAGGTCGAGGAAATCGATACCAAGGAGCCAGATATCTGTATCAGCGGCCTGGTCTTAAGAGGGGTCAAAAAGCCCCACGACTGCCCGGCTTTCGGCAAGCAGTGCACTCCGGAGCATCCGCTGGGCGCCACTATGGTTTCGGCCGAAGGCGCGTGCGCTGCCTATTATGCCTATGGACGGCACTTGCAGAAGCACAAGCAACCAGTCCGCAGGGAAGAGGCGATGGTCAGTGACGAGTGATCGATGGATAGGCGGAATGAGTACAGTGAAATTTTTTTCACCATTGCATCCACCGGGATCGTAATAACATGAGTACGGCGCATCAAATCACCACTCCCGTCGACAAGACAACGGAGAGTTTTCGCGACAAAGTCATCCGCAAATGCGGCGAGAGCGTGGAGATGAAGGAAAGGTTTTTCACGAAGTACGCCGACTCACTCGAAGCGATGTCGCGGGCGATGGCGGAGCATTTTCGGCAAGGCGGTCGACTCTTCGTCATGGGAAATGGCGGTAGCCTGTGCGATGCACTCCACATGTGCGTGGAGTTCAATCACCCCATCATCGAAAAGCGGCCTGCGTTTCCCGTGATTCCGCTGATGACCGACATCGCAACGATGACGGCGATCGGTAATGACATTGACTTCACCCGGGTCTTCGTTAATCAACTTCGGTTGTTGGGCCTGTCAGGCGACACGGCCATGGTCTTCAGCACCAGTGGTAAATCGCCCAATTTGATTTATGCGCTACAAGCGGCTCGCGAAAAACAAATGTTGACGGTAGCTTTCGCGGGTAAGGATGGTGGCCGTTTTCCGGAAATTGCAGATTACTGTTTCATCGTACCATCATACAGTATTCACCGGATCCAGGAGGTACACGCAACGGCGGTACATGTCGTCTGGGACTTGGTCCATATTGCGTTGGGAGCGGAGGATGTTACGTGATTGCTAGACGAATAATGGGCCCTAGATGATGGAGACCGGAAGGAGTTGGCAAAGAGTTACACTGGGGTGGTAACACTCCGTTCTCCGCCCCGGCCGCGATCCCGTATCGGCGCATCTCGACGTTTCCTAAAGAGTGATTCGCAGAAACGACCTCATGAAACCAGCAATCACTAATCAGCGATCACCGATCAGCGAAGAGAATCTCAGGAGCCCACTCATGGGTAGCTGCCCGCTTCCCATTACTGACTACAAGGAGATCGTTTTGGCGCACGGTAGCGGTGGGAAGTTGAGCCAGGAATTACTTCAGAAAGTAGTGCTTCCCCAGTTCCGTAACGAACTGCTCGGACCGCTTCATGATGGCGCGATCTTCTCACTCGGCGGCGCTCGCTTAGCCTTTAGTACCGATTCGTTTGTCGTTAATCCGATTTTCTTTCCGGGCGGCGACATTGGCAAGCTCGCCGTGCATGGCACGGTAAACGACATCGCGATGTGCGGGGCACGTCCACTTTATTTGTCGGCTGGATTTATCTTGGAAGAGGGTACGTCGATGGAGGATTTCTGGAAGGTCGTTTCATCGATGCGCGAGGCAGCTGCCGAAGCTGGTGTTGCCTTGGTGACCGGTGATACCAAGGTGGTAGATCGGGGGAAGGCGGACAAAATTTTCATCAATACTTCCGGGATCGGCATAGTACCCGAGGGCGTCAACATCCATCCCGGACGAGCCCGTGCTAAAGATAACATTATCGTCAGTGGGCAAATCGCGGTTCACGGTATGGCGATCATGTCCGTTCGCGAGGGGCTGGAATTCGAGACGGAAATCGCGAGCGATACGGCTCCTCTCAATCATCTGGTTGATACCATTCTGGCTACGACTGCGGACGTTCATGTGTTTCGCGATCCAACTCGGGGCGGGATTACTAGCGCCCTGAGCGAGATCGCGCAGACGGCTCGGGTCGGCATCATTCTAGACGAAGCTCACATTCCGATCAGTGAGGAAGTGAAAGGCGCCTGCGAGATTCTTGGGCTGGATCCGCTTTATGTCGCCAACGAAGGGAAGCTCTTGGCGATTGTGCCGGCCGAAACCGCCGGCGCTGTACTCGCCGCGATGCGGGCTCACCCGCTCGGTACCGAGGCTGCAATCATTGGAGAGGTGACTGAGGATCACCCCGGATTTGTGACCATGAAAACGCGAGTGGGCGGAACTCGGGTTGTCGACATGCTCTCCGGAGAACAACTCCCGCGGATCTGTTAGCTAAAGTGGTTCGAGCGGTAGCGCCCTGGTCGCCGGGGCTTCGTTGAGAAGCTTTGTTGGTTTTAATCCCTCACTCTTGGTTGTGGGCGGCACAGGTCGTAGCCGCCGTGATTTAGTTCGATGTCGGCCAGGAAGGAGTACTCCGCACATCTCACGCACAAGAATCCTAGCTCCTGGTCCTCATATTTGAGAGATCGATAGCTATCGCAACAGTCGCAATGGCCGACCAAGTGATGACTGATTCTCTGAATGATAACGTTCATTTAAAGCGACGCCAGCCGAGTAGCACGTTTTGTGCCGATCTTCTGCAATCGAAAGAGACCGCCAAACCCGATCGGAAGAATAGG
>DATNNZ010000363.1:0-4246 GCA_035601575.1 Chthoniobacterales bacterium | reverse complement strand
CAATCGGCCCGGCAACCAGCTGAGGAAAAAAGGATACGGCGAGGACGAAATCACGGAGCGATTTGGTCGGCTGCAGCACGCCGCGATAAATGTCGAGAGTGTAAGAGAGAGAATGAAACGTATAAAAGGAAATGCCGACGGGCAGAAGAATGTCGAGATGCGGTGGTTGATAGATGATGCCGATCCGCGCGAGCAGCCACTGAAAATTTTGCAGGAGAAAGTTTCCATATTTGAAAAACCCGAGCATGCTCAGGTTCATGCAAACGCTGCCCACCAACCAGGCACGCCGCGACTGGCGTCCTTTGGCCTTGGCAATTCGTCTGCCAAGCCAGAAATCCATTGCCGTCGTGGAAAAGAGCAGGGCGGCGAACGGGGGGTTCCACGCGCCGTAGAAGGCGTAGCTCGCAACCACGAGAAGATTTTTCCGCGCGTTCCACGAGCGCATGCTCCAGTAGGCAGTGAGGACGACTGTAAAAAAGACGACGAACGTAAGCGAATTGAAAAGCATGGCCGGCGCGATTGCTTATCTAATAGGGCATGTCGATGGCCAGTACATTTTTTACGGATTATTTCGCTGGATTGATTCTGATCTCGCGGCAAGGGCAAGATCGATCAGGCGATTAAGTCGGGTGGCTGGAAAAGTAAACGCGAATCAGCGTTAGAGTTCCGCTCATGAAACAGCGAACGATTGTTCCCGATAAAACCAACGTAGGTAAAAGCACAGCCCCACCCCAGCCTTACGACGGTCACGACAAAACGACCACCGGGAAAAGCACAAAGTGAAGCGTGGCTCAAAAAGGAGCCAAGGTTGCCAAAGAACACCCCATGTGTAGTTCACTACTATTCTGTCAACGCCGAATATTTTTTCCAACAGTGGCTTCCGAAGGTCAAAAAAAGGGGGATCGATTAAGCCAAAAGGCGGTCGCTGATGTCAGTCAATTGGCGAAGGACGCTTGGTGTTTTCTTCAGAACGCGTATGAAATCAAATTGTGTAAGAGCAAAGATCGAGCGGTGAAGGCCGTGGAAATAGCGAAAGTAAAAACCCGAAGTCTCGACGCGAAACCTGAAGTCAAGGTGGCTCACCCCAATACGGAAGACAGGACGCAAGGTTTTGGCGGCGTTAATTTGAAGTAGGTCTATTACGTTCCGAAAGTCATTTTCATCGACCCTCTTATAGAGAAAATTCGCATACACGAATGAGAAGAATAGGGTCTTGAAAGTGTTTGCAGGACCTACAGCGATAATCGCACGGTTGATCGTTACCGCTTGTGGGTTGTTTTTGGCGATATACTGATAAGAGTTGAGGTTGTAGAAGATTCGATGGATTTTGTTTTGGGCATAAATTCCGGCAAAGCTCTCGGCCGTATTCGCTAAACTTTCGCAGAGAAATGATCGCAGAATGATACGTTTCGACCCAGACAGACCCTCGAAAATTGCATCGGCGATACAGTGACACGACTCGTGCATGAGATGGTTGGCGTTGGGCCAGAGACCCATATCGGGCATGCCCGGGCTAGTCCTTTCTATTTGCGCAACTGCGCTGTAGTTGTCGAAGTATGGAACACGCTTCGCCTTTAAAATCGCGGGAAGTGATATAAGCGGGAACGTTTGGTAATGACAAAAATCTTCAGTTGTAAACCTATATCCCAATTCGAGAAATAGCTGGCGGACATTTCGAAAAAGCGGATTATGACGATAAAGAAAGCCATCCCCTAAGTTCTTGCTGAGAGATGTGAAGTGGGCGTGACTTTTGTGCGCTTTGATGACTTCGCCGATCCCGCTAATGTTGGCTCTCGTTTTTCGCATGGATTTGGTCTGCGCGAGATTGGCGCTGTGGTAGCTACTCTGTCAAGCGCGTTTGGCAAGCATGAGAGTGAGTGGCGCAATCAGGCAGAGCGACGTGGTATGTTCCGCAAAGTTCGTGGAAGCGCGGCGGCTGGGATGGTCGTGACGCAGGAAAAAGCAAAGCCGGCTGTTGGAATGCCGACGCGCCGCGACTGGGCTAGCCCTCCGGTACTTTTACCGGGGGGTCGAATGACTTGGGCGCTCCTTGCCGGACGATGAAAGCTGGTCTGGAAAGCGCGTGTTCAGTTCATGTTGTTTGCGATCATAGGCGTTGCGCTTGGTTACGCGGCAGCACTAGTCGGTAGTGCAAGCGATTGCATTTCGGGGTAGGTCCCAGGCGTGATTTTGTGCAAGAACCTATTTTGCACAAACCTGCACTAACACCAGGAGCCAGGGCGTTGTCTTTTCAGTTTTTTGGCTTGCTGTTCTGACCTTAGCCAGCGCATCAGAACGATTCTGCGGGGCTTGTAAGGTTCAAAACGCGACATTGCGACGAGCCAGTTCGCGTTCGATTGCTTCCTTTTCTTCGAGCAAATAGTGGCGCTCGCCGATGACCGCCTGGCTGCCCGGGCCGACTTCGTGGCGGAACTGTTCGGTGTATCCACTAACCGTGGGCGCACCGATTCTCACGGGGCCCCCGCCAACGCTCCATTGCAAGGCAGTCACAGCCAAGCGATACTGAATTTGTTGTCCGATAGTGGGAGAAACGCATTAATCCTGAACTATGTCACTAAAAGAAGTTAAATCCCTCGATGAACTAAAGAAACTCAGGAGACGGGTAATTAATGCAAATATAGCTCACGAGGAAAGTTTTAATAAACTCGACCGTGTCGCTATATGGATCACCGAGCATGTGGGCACTATGGGGTTTTTCATGATTATTCTTACTTGGACAATGGTATGGCTGAGCTGGAATATCCTCGCTCCAAAGTCGCTACAGTTTGACCCGTTTCCTGCCTTTGTTTTATGGCTTTTTATTTCGAATATGATCCAGATCTTCCTGATGCCATTGATCATGATCGGGCAGAATCTGCAGGGCAGGCACTCTGAGGTAAGAGCTGAGTCTGACTTTGAAGTAAATGTAAAAGCAGAACGCGAAATAGAAGCTATCCTTACACACCTGGAAAACCAAAATGAACTAATACTGAGGATAGTGAAACAACTTGATGCGGATAAGCCGCAATGACCTAACACTTCTTAACAAGGTCTGCATATGTTAGGAATAACTAATCATATTCGGTTGGTAATCAGCTTTGCGTTTTGCCTGCCACACGGGATGCCATTGGACCTTGCTGAACGAGTTTCTCAAAGAGCATCAGAAGGTGCAGAGACTGGAAGCTGCACTCGCAGCAGTCAACGAACGATTGAAGGCGCAGGACGCGAAGATCGACAAAGTGAACGCGAAAGTCGATCGAGCAAAGCTGCGTAGCCCAAACAGCGGCAGCATTTCACGCGTGACGCTTACGGCTCTCCGAAATTGCCCGCGTGCTCGTGCGTTTCAATCAGATTGCCTGCCCCATCGCAAACGCGAATCACAGCATTGTGTGAACGGCTGAAAAACTTGGCGTAGCCGATTGCATTGCTGATCGCGTTTGGCTCGCCATACCACAGGCGACCGTATGGTAGTATATCGGAGATTATTGCTGCGATTGCGGCTTTAATGGCCGAATGCTTATGGAACGATGAATATCTTATCGGTCCACGGATCTTTTGCTTTGCTGCCGGGTGGGTAGCCCCTTACGTCGATGTATCTCCCTTTCGTATCGAAGGGACTAAAGACGTATCCGGGCTTGCCCGGCACCGCTTTAGCCGTTGGAAAGATGGGTTCGGTGGACGAGGAAGTGAGCGGAGATGGCGAAAAGCCCCACACGATCGCCTTCGCACGAAAGGTGACCTCTCTAAAGCTACCGCCAGAGCCTCCGCCCCAACTAGCAGGGCTACCAAAGCTGGAACGCCAACCCCCTGATGTCTGAGATTCTATAAACACAGCGTCGGCGCCGTGTTTCGCCGCTTCTTTTCGCATCGCTTTAACTGCTTCCGCGAGTGTTTCGTATTCTCGACTAGGCGGAGTGATGATACCGATCACCGTATACGGTCTCTCAGGTGGTGAATCCAGAAACTGCACATGTTCCCTCGTGACGGCGCGGCGTGAATTGCCTTGAGGAATCCACACTTCAGGCCCTCCACAAGATACAAACAACACGAGCGCAGCGCCGAGGACGGTATTTTTCAGCATCGAAGTTCGGCTCACAATAAAACAGCCTGGCGCTTAGAACAAACCTCTGTCTGTTAATGCAGGACTTCACATTACCAGACTGTGGGGGAGGGTGTCCAATGCCGGCGAGGGAGTAATTCTATTCTGAACTCTCCCTTGTGCTCGGGCGTCTCGATCACATTGCCC
>DATNNZ010000362.1:0-3121 GCA_035601575.1 Chthoniobacterales bacterium | reverse complement strand
TCTTCTGCATGGAAGTGCATCGGTGTTGCTGTGCCTGGCGCCGCGATATTTTCCATAATTGCATAGCGGCCATTCACCTGTGTTCCGTGAACCCGAATGCACAATTGTTCTCCGGGGATTGCCTCAAACCATTTGATAGTGTCATGGTGACTAACAATAGGTGTACTTTGTTCGAGTGCATGATCAGATCCAAACTGCGTGCTGAACTTGTGGGGATCATTCATCAGAATTTCTCCTTTATGACTTTGTGTATACAACATAAGAAACTCCTCCTAATGCTTTCTAGTTTGCGTTTGAACTCTGTAAAGCGTCATCACCGAGAGGTACCAGTCGGTCTTTACGTAACGTGCTAGAAACCGCTCAAACCAATCGCTTCATTTTCCTGAGGAGAAGCCATCCAGTAATTGTGTTTGGCGGCGAGGTCCAGCAAGCGCTGCATATCTTGGGGCGTCGGCGGCCCCAGCGGCTGATCCGGATGGAAGGGTTTCCCGAGTTCACGGAAAAAGCGGTAGATGTTTGGTGTAGTAGTGAGTAACAGAGTGACAGTGGTCGGCGAGGTGTTGCGAAGGGCATGCCTGACGTCACCTGGTATGCAGACGATCTCGCCAGGCCTTGTGGTTACCCAATGGCTAGAGTCACCTTCATACTGTAGGACATTGAGTTCCCCTTCGCGTACAAAGAGCACTTCCGGATCAGCATGACTGTGCAAAGGAATGGCCACACCGGGTGGGACTATGCCTCGTATCAGGGCAAAGGCTTCGGAAGACTGAGCGGGTGTGACAAGGAATTGAAGAAGCGGGCCGAAGACGTCGAACAGGGGCTCGTTGCTCGAATGTATTACTTGTGTTTGCGCCGGCATACGGTTTTTTTTCTCCTTACAGCATTGGAAATGCGAATAATGTCGACTTCCTCTGCCTGCTGGTCTGAACAGCCGATTTATTCCACACGCAAGAACACATTCATAAAATCACATTAGGCAGATTGTGTTGTATCTGAACCTATGGCTCTGGGCCGAATCTTTCGGAACTCTTTTGTTGACCGATACATTCAATTGACTCGGAGGGCGTTATACCGATGAAGGTCGCGGTCAATGTGCTTGGCTCTGCTAAAGAGCCGCGCATGCAAGTGCACCATGAACAGATACTGGTAAGCAGCGATGAAGCCCGCTGGATTGAGTATCTCCGCCGCCTGCAAACTGTGCGATGAGAAGGTCGTGGCTGAAGTGTCCGAAATCGAGCGGAGCCAAAGCCACGCCCCACGGAGCGTTCAGCCAATCACCGTGTTCGAGACGCCGCGAGAGCCCTCTCACGCACACTCAAGCGAATAGCAGGCACCCTGCCGAGTGAATTTCGTCGACGGCTCGTTTCACGCTAGGGGCGGTTTCGGTAAGGCATGCGCCGTCAAGCGTCGCGAGATCGTCGTACGCGGGATCGAGCATAAGCGCGTGCAACTGGCGGCGGCGAACGCTGATATTGCCGCCGGCGAAAAGCGGCAACCCCACAGCGTCCTGAAGCAAACCGGCGAGCGGCAATTCGTGGCCATAACTGTCGACGCCGACAACTCGCATGAGATCGGTAATGACCCTCACCGCTGCTTCCGATCCGAACACCTTGGCGTGGATAGCGAGCTCGAGTGCGCCTGGCGCAGCCGTGTCGCATGCATGGCATGCGTGCCAGCTCAGCGCCCGCGCAGCCTCGATCATAGTCTTGGCATCGGCCAGCGCATAGCCGACTGCCTGATGTTGGATGATCTGCTGGATGCCTCCACGCCGATTGCTTTTTGTGAAGGACAGAGCAAACTGAAAAGCGGCGCGCATCAGCGCTACACTGAAGATACCGACGAGGGCCGTGCTACCCGCAAAGCTCTCCGCGGCAAGTTGGAGTCCGCGCCCCTCCCGTCCCAGCAAGTTTCCGGCCGGAACCTGTACAGCGTCCAAACGGAAGCGCGGCGTGAGATGGGCACGGTGTCCCAGCGTGTTGAATGCGTGCTCAAAAATCAGGCCGCTGTCGGGACGAGGCACAGCGATGATCGAGATGCCACGCGAGGGTTCGACGTTGGCATCGGTGCGGCAGACGACGGTGAGCAGGTCGGCACCCTCTCCGTTCCATCCGGTGGCCGCAGATATCCATTGCTTCCGGCCCGAGATGACCCACGAGTCGCCAACTCGCCGCGCGGTGGTGCGGACGCCTTCTCCTGGCGGCGGAGATCCGACGTTGGCGCTGCCGCCGCGCTCGGTCAAAGCGAATGCGGCAAGCGGTGCACCCTTGGTCGCAAGAAAGGGCGGCAGATACCGTTGGTGCTGCTCTGGCGTGCCGCCAACCACCAGCGGCGCAAGTCCGAGCATCGTGGAGAGCATGGTCAGTGAGACGTTAGGATCGACGGTATAAAACTCCTCCGCCAGGGTAGCGAGGTCAACCAGTCCGGCACAGTCACCACCTACCGAGACGGGAATACACTTTCGTAAAAAGCCCTCCGCCACCAGGCGTTCGAAGAACGGGCGGGTCGCGACAAAACGCTCGATCGGGCTGGGCAAATCGCGTGTGGCGACAGGCACGCCGGATAGGACATCTTGCGCAAATTGACGTGCTTGGCGGCGCAGGCGTCGCTGATTGTGGTTCAGGGTAAAATCAATCGGCATTTAAGCTCTCCAAACTGATAAAAGATGCAAGCCCTATTACCCACTAGCCTACATGGCGTTCGGCGCTTGCTGATGCTCAGGGTCCTGCCCGAGGAAGTTCTGGCGATGTGTGTCACCGTCTTCAATATCGCGAGGGACCCATCACCACTTGCCGGCATGCGCTCCACCATCCAGATGGACTACTTCGCCGTTGACAAATTGAGCGGACTCCAGATAAAGCAGCAAGCTGGCCACTTCTCCAACTTCGGCTAGCCGCTTCAGTGGACTCAGCTGCCTAAGAAATTCATGCGCTTCGACGGGATTCATCGGTGTGTTTACAACACCGGGCGCAATGGCATTGAGGCGAATACCCTCGGCCGCAAATTCAATCGCCAGGGCTCGTGTGACGGACTCCAAGCCTGCCTTGGTTAGGTTTGAAAGGCTTCCGGGAACTCCTGCGATAGGCTGGCTGACCAACGACGTGGAGATGTTGACGACGTGTCC
>DATNNZ010000361.1:0-22865 GCA_035601575.1 Chthoniobacterales bacterium | reverse complement strand
ATCTGTCCTGGTCGCCGATACAACGCTGCAGAAGGAACGGGTTCGATTCCTTGCCATCGTGCCGGACCCGGACAATCGCTTTCCCTGTGCGCGCCAGGGACAAGTCGGACTGCAAGAGGGATGGAACCTGGCCAAGCAGGTTCGTGACGCGATCAAGGCTGATGAAAACGGCGAAAAGCGAGCTATTATCGCTATTGTTGACGTGCCCAGTCAAGCCTACGGCCGGCGCGAGGAACTGCTCGGCATCTTTTTGGCAGCAGCGGCCGCAACCGATGCCTACGTCTCTGCTCGATTAGCCGGGCATCCGGTGATTTCTCTGCTGGTCGGCCATGCCATCTCTGGCGGATTTTTGACACACGGCGCACAAGCTAACCGGTTGTTGGCTTTCAACGATTCGGGCGTAATGGTCCACGCGATGGCGAAGAATGCGGCGGCACGGGTCACCCGGCGGACAGTGGAAGAACTCGATAAGTTAGCCGAGACGGTCATTCCCATGTCTTACAGAGTTGAAGACTACGCCAAGCTTGGCACACTCTACAAATTGATCGACGGCGTGAATGTCGATTCACCAGAACCGGAACAGGTTGATCAGGTGCGGGCCGATTTGTCGGCGGCTATCGCCGATGCCCGTTCAGGTCAAAGGGATTTGAGCGACCGCCTCCAATCCCAAGGCGCTCAGAAAAACCGGAGCGCTACCCTCGTGGTACGGCAACGGCTCGCCGCGGAGTGGCATTCTAACTGAACAAGTTTATGGCGCTGATCATCGCTGAAGCTCTGGTGCCGGTCTTTTTTGTCATGTTTCTTGGCTACTTCGCCGGTGCGAGGCGCATTATCGATAATCAGCACGTAGCCAACCTGAACGCGTTGCTAATGACGTTTGCGTTGCCGGCCGCGCTCTTTGTGGGTGTAGCCCAAACATCACGCAGTGGACTGGAAGAGAACGGAAAGCTGGTCCTCGTGCTGGTTATTTCCATGTTGGTGATCTTCGGGATCACGTTTGCTCTTAACCACTACGTCTTCCGTTTGAGTTCGGGCGAGAACGCCGTCCAGTCATTGAGTGTCGGCTTCCCCAACTTTGCTGCGGTCGGTTTGCCCTTGGTGGGTAGCGTCCTGGGCCCAGGAAGCGCGGTTAGCGCGGCAGTCTCGCTCGCTGCCGGGTCGGTCTTTATCTCCCCGCTGGCTATGGCCGTTTTGGAAGCGCGCGGAAAGGCGACTGGCTCTTCACCTCATCCGATTGCGACCGCGCTCTGTCATTCGCTTTCCAAACCCATCGCGATTGCTCCCATGGCCGGCCTGGTCGTGTCGCTCCTGGGGATCCATCTGGACGAAGTGGTAAGTCATGCAGTAAACCTCATTGGCGCAACCGGCGCTGGTCTCGCATGTTTCGTGACCGGCTTGGTTCTCTCAGCACAGCCCGTGCGGCTGAATGCGAATGTCGGCGTTGGCGTCCTCATAAAAAACATCATTCTCCCGTTAGTCGCGTATGCTATCGCTCTCGTGCTTGGGATGTCGGGTGAGATCGCACGGGAAGCGATTCTTCTTTCGGCCATACCCGCGGGATTTTTCGGCGTTCTCTTTGGGTTAAACTATGGAGTCAGGTCCCAGGCTATAGGCTCGACGCTTATCCTCAGTTATCTTTTCAGCGTCATTACGTTGACGGCAGCAATTCTGCTGACTTCGCAGATGAAATGAGGGTCCACGCCGTAACCGGTTAGGTTAGGCGTCCATCAGCTTATTTGATTTGAGATTTTTATTACAGGACGCAAAACAACGATTTCAACTATCTAAAGCCAGGCACGCAATTGGGCTGTTAGCAAATGAGTAGCCCAATGGCAAAGCAAACCTTAGAGCATGTTGTGCGTCCCTGGAGGACCCGACGCGATGAGAAGCGGCGGCGCATAGAACTAGCCAATTCCTAATTGAAAAACAGTGATATGAAGACACAAGAACAAACCGATCTAACGACCGTATAAATTTACATGAATCTGCCTGGTTACCCTGGTTACTATTACAGTCGCCGCACAGTCAAGCTCGGAGATTCATCGTGAGAAGATCTGTCAATCATCGCTTGAGCCATTAGGAGAGTTCAGGCGGAGAAACAATCGAACGGAGAAGCAAACGATGGGCGTAAGTAACCCGAAGGAAAGCGAAACTCAAGATCACAAGACCGCTCGACCAAAGAGGCGGACGAAGCGAATAATCGTTTTTTTTGCCGCCGGAGCTATTGTTTGTATGGCATTAGCCCTGGTTTTTCATCAGCTGTCCTCTGGCAAGCCCCAAGTTCTTCAGCCGCCTTCGGCGTCAGCAGAGATGACAGTCAGCGTCGTCCATCCGGAGAAGGTGTCTTCGACGATTATCCTGGATTTGCCCGGCCAGCTACAAGCCTATACCGACGCACCAATTTTCGCCCAGACGAGTGGCTACCTGAAAGCGTGGTATTTTGATATTGGGGCTAAGACGCGTGAGAGCGTCGCGAAGTCGATCAAGACGTTCGGCGAAGTAAATTTTGCTTTCTGTATCGATGGCTAGGCGAAGCGCGTTTGCTGACCGCATCGCAGCAAATCGATCCCTGCGGTTGCGTGGTTACGCGCGAACTACGAGAAACCTCTGCGTGTGGAACAAATTGGCAACGATTGCAGGCATGGGCAGATCTACGCTGCATCACCATTTTCGTGCGCTTACTGCGATGAGTCCTCTTCAATTCCAGAAGCAGCTTCGCCTTCGCGCCGGACTGGATGCGGCGAGTGCGGCTTTCGAGGTCGGCTATGAAAGCGCAAGCCAGTTCAATCGCGAATACAGACGGTTTTTCGGGAAGCCTCCCATGCGGGATATACAGGCACTCCGGCTCGCCAACGAAGCTTCATCGCTGATGGCCCCCGGCAAAGATCGGACTTTGAAGTCCAAGAGATCCGCCGCGAACGGTACCAGGCAGTCCTGAATCAGGGTCAAGTCTTAGCGAAACAGCCCCGCGTTCGCTGTGCTCTGAAAAGTCGAATTCGAGGAGCATTTCAGACGGCCGCGTGGCTCTCCATGAACGAGTCGATAGACTCCCTATCAATGAGACGAACTCCACGCGGTGCTCCTTTTTGTGACCTTACGCATATCGATCGAATTTTTCCGTCCGAAAGCAATTCGTAAAGCTTTGATCGAGAGAGCCCCAATACTTCACGGCCCCTGGGACTCGAAGCCATCGCGGGGCCAACGTCACGGGTCCGCTGTGAGTGTCCAACTGGATTTCTCTGGAAAACATGGACCGAAGATAGCAAATCAAGCGGCGTCATTTTCGGCCCGTTTCGCTCCCAGCGTGATTGCTTATGAATGTTTGTGCACTGGCCCCTCTCCTGTCCGAGACGCTGGTTCGGGTGGTTTAAGAGACTCAAACTTCGAGACCAGGGTCAGAAAAGTGGCTAAGAAGTGGCTAAGTTCACTTTGGATACGAATTGGTCTATTCGCGTAACTCGTTGATAATTAAGCATGCACCGTGTAGGAATCGAACCTACAACCCAGTGATTAAGAGTCACTTGCTCTGCCAATTGAGCTAACGGTGCGTCAGAGACAACGGGAACCAAAAGTATGGGGAGAACACATTGTTGCAAGCGAAATCCGCGGTCGCGAGGGTGCGTCATGTGAGCAAGCCGGCGCGCAGCGTGTAATCCGCAAGGCTACGGCCAAACCTCCGATCGGTTTTCGCAAGAAACCGATGGCAAAACCGATAAGTGAGATCGTAGACAATCTCAGCCTTTCGATAGGAAAGCAGTTCTCGGTAGTTGCCGTGCGGAGGGATAAACCCAGCATCGTCGTTCATCGGAGATAGGACATATAGGTCGAAGAACATCAACAACTCTCTCAAATAATGTAGTGAACACTTTAAAACCAGTGATCAATCTGGTGACCCTCTTGTCTCGATTGAACAGGTGCAGCTTACTTCGGTAACAGATCCGCTACCAACGACCGCTCCTCGGCCAATTCCTTAACGCTCGCGTCGATCTTGGACCGGCTGAATTCATTGATCGGCAGCCCTTGGACAATCTCCCAGTCGTTGCTATTGCTCCGAATCGGGAAGGAACTCGTCAACCCCTTCTCCACTCCATAGCTGCCATCAGAACAGACGGCGACACTATGCCAGTCGCCCATCGGCGTCGTCGAAATGAGCGAGTGCACCGTATCGACTACCGCGTTAGCGGCCGAAGCGGCCGAGGAAGAACCACGCGCCTTTATCACGGCGGCGCCTCTCTGTTGAACCGTGGCAATGAAGGTCTCCTTTAACCAAGCCTCATCTTTAATAACCTCGGTAGCGGGTTTGGCGTTAATCTTCGCGTTGTAAAAGTCGGGATACTGAGTGGAGGAATGATTTCCCCAGATCGCAAGGTTACTTACGTCAGTCACATGCCCTCCGGCCTTCTTCGCCAATTGGGATTTGGCGCGATTTTCGTCCAATCGGGTCATAGCAAACCATCGGTCACTCGGGATTTCGCGCGCATTGTTCATCGCGATCAGACAATTCGTGTTGCATGGGTTTCCGACCACAAGTACCCGAACATCGGAGGCGGCATTGGCCGCAATCGCCTTGCCTTGTCCGGTGAAAATCTTTCCGTTAATCCCAAGCAGATCTTTCCGCTCCATTCCTTGCTTACGCGGCACACTGCCTACGAGTAAGACCCAATTGACGGCCCGAAATCCTTCGTCTAGATCGGCCGTCGGTACAATCCGCCGAACCAGAGGAAATGCACAATCGTCCAGTTCCATCACCACCCCCTCAAGCGCCGGTAAAACCGGAGGAATTTCGATCAGGTGGAGTTCCAAAGGCTGATTCGGACCGAACATTGAACCCGAGGCGATTCGAAAAAGCAGAGAGTAGCCGATCTGACCGGCCGCGCCGGTAACGGCCACTTTGACGGGAGATTTCATAGCAGAAGCATGAAAGAAGCGAGCGGCTTGTCAAAGTCAATACGGTAGATTTGCTGTTACAGGGTTTTTCAACCAAACTCGTGTTCGTAGAGACATTCACGCCCGCAAATCATACATGAAAAAAACTCTCGGTATTCGCGATGAATTTGAGTTGTACGATGAATCCTTTCACTTCCTCATTCTTGGCAACGGCTGGGTAGAACGGCTCCATTCGGGAGCCCTGTGGGCCGAAGGACCAGTTTATTTCGCTGATGGCGATTACCTGGTCTGGAGCGATATCCCGAACAACCGGATGTTGCGGTGGGCCAACGGCAACGTTGACGTATTCAGGCATCCTTCAAATTGTAGTAACGGAAATACCCGCGATCGCCAGGGAAGGTTGGTCACCTGCGAACATCTGAGCCGTCGTGTAACCCGTACCGAAGTCGACGGCAAGATCACCGAGATAGTGGGGAGTTTCGATGGTAAACGGTTGAACTCGCCTAACGATGTGGTCGTAAAATCGGATTCAACGATCTGGTTCACTGATCCACCCTACGGGAGATTGAGCGATTACGAAGGGAAACGGGAACCGGGCGAATATGGCGGGGCTTACGTGTTCCGGTTTGATCCCGCTGACGGAACTTTGGCGGTTGTTGCCAACGATTTCGATAAACCCAACGGCCTGGCTTTTTCGCCGGACGAATCAAAGCTTTACGTCGTCGATACGGGCGCATCTCATTCTTCGAAAGGCCCTCATCATATCCGCGTATTCGATGTGATAAATGGCAGGAGCTTGACTGGAGGAAACGTTCTTACCGAGGTTAGTCCCGGCATTCCTGACGGGATACGTGTCGACGTCGAAGGGAATGTCTGGTCCAGTGCTGGGGATGGCGTGCATTGCTATTCCCCGTCCGGGAGTTTGTTGGGCAAAATCAAGGTTCCAGAGCCGGTCTCTAACTTGACCTTCGGTGGCCCAAAGAGGAATCGAATCTTCATTACGGCTACGACCTCACTTTACGCGGTCTATGTCGCGACGAACGGGATACAGTATCCGTAGTCATTCTCGCCTGAGGGCTCGAATGAAATAGCCGATAGCCGATAGCCAATAGCCGATTGAATTTTCGGCAGCGGCCCCTGTTGGTTATCGGCTATCGGGCTATCGGCTATTTCATCCGAGCCCTCAGGCGAGGATGAACCTGCCGAGCACGGTCGAGTATATGGCAATTTCGATTTTTCGATTCTCCATCGTGTTTTGGAGAGCCTCGCGATAACTTTCAAGTTGTGGGAGGTATTGATTGCGCAGATGATTTGCCAATTGCTCGGCAGATTCATTCAAGGCAGCCTGGTTTGTCTTCCAATCGATCACGTACATCGTTCCGTCCGCCATCCCGATCAGGAGATCGATCACGCCTTCGTACCAATCCTCGGGTGTCTTAGGCCACGAAAACGGAAATTCGGATTGGAACCAGAGAGCGCCCCGGCACAGACGCTGTAAGTCTTGGTTGGCCAACAACCGCGCGATCTCTTTTTCCCCGCGCTCGCGATAGGAGATCGGCAGAACCGCATTTTTGCCATAGCTCTCCCATTCTCCGGTCTCATTGTTCCAGGGAAACATCTCGATCCAGGAATGCCACCACTTTCCATAGTCATACGATCCCGCCGCTTCCGCGAACTGCAGATGCAAGACCGGTGAGTCATCGGCGAGCTGGTGAGGCCGCACCAAACGTGGCGGTTGCGGTAGCGGGAGATCAGACCGAGCAATCGTGAACTTCGGCTCTGCCACCTCCACGAGTTCGGGGTCCACTTCGGTTGCCGGTGTTGGTAATTGCATCGCTTCATCGGCAAACGGCAATTCCACATGATTGTCGGGAACGACTTCATTAAAGGCGATTCCTTGCCGGCCAGAACGATACTCACCAATCGGAGTCGGCAGGACCAATCCAGTCTTTGCTCGGGTTAGCATCACGTAGAGAAGTCGCTTGATCTCGGCCTGTTTCGCTTCCTCATCGCGAACGGCACCGCGGCTCAGATTTGACCAAATCACCCGAGAAACTTCTCCGCCTTCGACTCTCGGATAACGCTCGCTCCGATGAGAGAATTTTTTCCTGAATCCGACCGGAATTACCCAACCCCACTCCAGTCCTTTGGCGGAATGAATCGTAATCAGTTCGACTCCTTTGGCCTGTGTCCGGGAGGGTTCCGCGAAATCTTGCAGCAATACCAACAACTCTCCGAGCCATTCCTCCAGGCTAATGCCGCGTTCGTCAGCTTTGGCAGCTTCCCAGCGAAGCTGATCGAGACCGTGAGTGCTTTCACCGACCGCGATAAGTCTTTCTCTCAATTCAAATCGGTCCAATAGTTGCTCCACCAAGTAGAGCAACGATCGGGCCTTGCTCGAAACCAATTCAAGTCTGGCCGCCTCTAATAGCTGTTGAGCCGCACGAATCTTTTCCGATTCGGCAGCCCCTTTGTGCGCAAGCAAAAGATCAGTATCCGCTACGCCGAACAGTTCTCTGAGTACACCGTCGCGTTCGAACTTATCCCATGGGCGCACGAGGGTATAGACCAGCGCCACCGGCCAGGCAAAAGCGGCAATCCCGGCACGCGAGATTTTGGGTCGAAAGAAACTATACGGCACGCCATACTTTTTGAGGGCGTCACCGGCAATGATAAGCCAGTCGTGTCGGGGAGCGATGATTGCGACGTCATTCCAGAAACTGACATCAAGATCGGTGGGCCGAATCTGAGCCAGCCATTTCGCGACCGCCTCACACTCGGCCTCCAACGGTTCCAGTTCATCTTCAGTATCTACCGGCCGATCCAGGGTAAACGGCAATCGGCCGACAAATCCCTCTGCAGCCCCTACCCGCGCCACTAAGTCACCAAGCGGAACCCCTTCGACGGCCTGTGAATTGAAAAGTTCATTGATGCGCCGGACGATTTCGTTCGCGCAGCGATAGGTCACGTTGAATCGAATATTTCCGGAACTGAAATGCTCACTCAGTTCAGTGAATCGGCTGGAAGCGCCCCGTTCGAAGATCGTTTGCCGCGGATCACCCACAATACAAAAGCGCCCCGCGACCGGCGGCTGACCGGAGCCTGGCCAACTGCCGAAACTTTCGCCGGGCGGCCGGGTGACTTCGACAAAAACCTGAAACATTCGGGCATCGGTATCTTGCGCCTCGTCGACAATCACGATCAGCTCACGGCGGCGCACCTCATCGAGCACATCTGGTTGTTCTAATAGTTCGATACAGGCATCGATTTGGTCGGCATAGGTAAAGACTCCTTCCTGCCGGCAACGCTGGCGAAAGCTTCTTGCTAACTGGTCGGCAAACCACTCAGCAGCTTTCTCTAACCAGTCAATCAGGGGAGCCATCTCGTCGTTGAAAGCCTCCTTCAAAGCTTTCGCGACCGTTTCGCGCCGCGGTAACGCGCTAAAACCTGAGGCACTGGACAATCGCCGCACTAAAGATTCCAGAGCTTCCACGGTTCGCTGTTTGGTTTTTTCGGTATTTTTCGGAACCGCGACAGCACGGATCTCGGCGGGATCAGGCAGCGGCATCCTTCTTGACGGAGGCGCCAAAACGTGGCCGGGTCGAAACTTTTTTGCGAGCTCCAAGAGATCGGTCAGTGTGCAGACGCGCAACAGCGAGTGAGCCGCCGGATGTTGTGCCAGCGTGCCCAGTTCGGAAGAATCGGTCACGAAGATTTCCCAAAGCAGATCGCGCTCGCTCTCGGTCGGCACCCGTAGCTGCTCGGGAAGCCTAAGTCGGCTTCGGAACTGACGAATTAGATCTAAGCAAAAGCCGTGAATCGTACCGAAATAGGCTTGTTCCAAAGCGCGAAGATAAAGCAGGGAATCGGCTTCCGGAACAGTGGCGAGTAACCGTTGCTTGGCTCGGCTTTTGAATTCGATGGCCGCACTGTTCGTATAGGTGACCACAACGAGCCGCCGCAAAGCGCTGAGATCTCGAATGGCCAGTTCGCAGATACGCTCTACTATCGCAGTTGTTTTGCCCGAACCAGCACCCGCAACCACACAAAAATTCTGATCCAAAGCGGAACGAAAAAGACTTCGGGCGGAGTCATCCATGATGTTTCCTAAGACTGGCCGATACCACCTTGTTCGAGTGTTGCTATGCGCTTTCGTCGCAAGATCCAGGTGGGAATCGGCAAAGTCGCAAGCGGTAAAGTCTCGCGGACGCCAAACTCCACCCGCAAAAGAGGAGCTTGACCAAAACAGTTTTGCCCCTGCATCCAGGCCAACTCGGTCAGTTTTCTTTCAATCTCCTCCGGCTCCTTCAGATCGCCAAGATCCTTGGATCCAGTCGGGAGCACGGCGATCTGGTTACAAAAGGCCGCGCCCATTGTTTCAGCTAGCAAACGATAGGCTACGAACTGAAATCCTTCTCCGGTTTCCGCCTTAATCTGGCGCGGCGATCCGGCCGTCTTGAAATCGACAATCGTGATCCCGGCTCCGTTCACTACGTTAGCGGTCGCTAACAACAGATCGAATCTCCCCTTCAACACAATCTCTGGATCGCTGACAACCATTTCCCCGGTGGAATGTTCAGAAACCCCATACGGGAACTTTTCCAGCCAGGGACCAGTCTCGGCCAACATTCGTTCGACAAAATAAACCGCCTTATCAACGATCGAGTTCCACCAGAGATCATCTCTGGGAAGATCGAGCTCCCGAACAAGTTTCTTGATGGATCGAGATGCGTCGCGCCCCCGACTTTCCCGTAACACCGCGCTTTGCTGCAATTCATTTAGCCCGTTCTCAAACAGGTCTCCAAACGGATTTCTCAGAATGTGAGCAAGCAACCGGTGAACTAAGATTCCCAGCGTCTTACGCTCGTCTCGCTCAAACCAGAGATCCCAGCTTCTCTCCAACCCAAATAAGACTCGAAAGCCAAAAGTGCCAGGCGCCGCAATTGCGGTTTGCAGTGCGGAAGCAGACCAGGCGATTGAGTTGAGTTGGAGAGAGCCGAAATTCAGCAGGTACTCATCAAAGGGCCGTTCCGGATTACATCGCGACTCACGAATTTGCCGAAGGTCATCAAAAGCATCGGTGAGCACCATCGGAACCGCAGGAAATGCCTCCGTTTTCGCGTGCAGCGTTCGCTCGAGAAACGTGACGATCCGGTTGGCATCAACCTCTTCGCCGTTTTCCTCTTTGCGGTAAAGACAGACAGTGGCCGACCGGCGCGCGTGTAGCAGTAGCTGGAGAATCGAATCTTCCCGCAACAGAGACTCTTCCTGCAGGTTCACGAGCAGAAGGCCGTGCAGTCGAGCGGACCTTCGAAATTCTTGGCCGAGCAGAGAATCCCGGCTGTTTAACTTTGTCCAAAGGTCACCAACACCATCGGTCAGAATCACCGAATCCCAACTGGTCGCATGTAGCTGCTCCGGCGTACTTACAATCACCGGCGCATACCGATGCGAAGCTTCTGGATGGCCGGCCCGTGCTGAATTTGAAAGCGAATCGGAAATGAAGCGAAGGAAGATTCTAGATGAGAGCATCAGATCACCCAGGGCGCGCTGTATCTCGTCCCAATTCGGTTGTAACGGTTCCAACGAAATCGTTACTGGGCGAAAGACATTTTCATTGCGGAGCAGGAACTCTTTGAACGCGCAAAGGGTCTTTTGCCACTTCGCTTCGAGATGCTTCCAGGAACCGTTTTCCGGCCAATCAGATCCGATAGTAAGGAGATCTCGAACCCACGGATAAGAAGAATCCGACGACAAAAGTTCAGTGATTGAACGGGTTTGGCGACGATCGAACTGACGAAGTAGATATTCGCGAAACCTGGCGAAGCTTTCTGGTCCTCGACTGAGAAGACTAAAAAACTCAAGCAACTTCTCCGGAGTCTGCGTCTCTCCGATCCATTGGGCCAACCAACGGTGGGTCCTCTCGGGACGGCCCAGCATCGTGTTGGATCGAAATTCGTCCGCCACTGCGATCCCGGCCGAAGTTAACGCTTCCACAACGGCCGGGCCGGTGGGTGAACCTTCCGGGACCATCACCGCGATATTCCGGCTTCCAAGGTCAAACTCATTCTTTACGATTGCGACTACCGCGCGAACCTGGTCCGACCATCGTTCCGCTCGAACCAACCGCGGCAAATTCACTGACGGTCCGGGAGCGTAAACAAATCTGCTGACCAAGTCTTCGTACAGTCTGAGTTTCCCTTCAGTTGGAGTTACTGTTACCACGCCACCCAAGCGAGATTCCAAGCGACCAACCCAATGCATGAAAACATCCTCGCTCACAAATGGTTGAGCCAACCAAAAGCGCGCATCCTCCGAAGCAGTGACGGCTGCGGTAAGCAATTCTTGTTGATTAAGGGCAAGAGCATCGATGCCGAAAAAACCGATTCGCAGGCTGGGCACTTTGATGCCTTTCTCCACCAGGGCTCGATCGACTCGCGGCCGCCAGAACAATGAACCGATGATCTGCTCGACGGAATCGCGAAGCCCTTGCGGGATACGGAGTAGATCGATGGCTGCGCCGGAGCCAAAACGATCTAACCAGCCAGAGGCCGCCAAATCGTCCAATGCATCCAAAACCTGTCCGGAAAATGCGGACGATGCTTCGGTCTCCCCCATCCTGGCCCGCAATAAAAGACTGAGCGTCTCGCGTCCGAAGGAAGGGGTCGGCAATCCGGCACGAAGACAAAGTTCACGACGCAACCTTCGCAAATCCAGGAAGCGGATACCCACAATAGCTTTTCGCTCCTCCATCGCACGCCGCCGCAGCCAATTCGCCTGCAAAAACGATCGACAAACCAACCAAATCTTCTCCCCGGAAAGCGCCGCCTTTGTGCCGGCTTCGAGCCAGGCACGCAGATCGTCTTCCCAAGCGTCATCGACATGGCTGAAGAGATGAATCGTCATTCTCGGCCGAGCCTCGAATGAAATAGCAGATAGCAAATAGCAGATAGCAAATAGTGAATTGTGGATTGCGTATTCCGCGATCCGGATTCCAGGAGTTTGTGGCGGACGAACATCGAACGGGACGGCATAAAGAGAATTTAGCAATCTCTAAGATAGCTTTCGAGAGTTCTCTTCGCAGAAATTGACCCGCTGCGCGCGATGGCATCTTTGGCGGCGACTGTCCTATTAGGTCACGGGCGCTCTTAATCTGATTCAGGTTTCTGGTCTCATTAGAGATCCCACGGTCGCCTTATGCGCGTCAACTTAAGGTGGCGTCCGAGACTGAAGGGGCGCATGATTTTTGGTAGTGTCTGCCAGACCGCCACCTTATGTTGACGCGGATGGACGGCCGCCGTACCGCTACCGAAGAATTTGCTATCGGCTATTTCGCGCGAGCCTTTGGTGAGAATGAGCCAACGATCCGCTGGAAAGTTGTTTCTACGCGTTCGCGCCGCCGTCGTTGGTCTTCGATCATGACGGAGCGATCGGTGAAACCGAGCCGGCGCGCGATCTTTTCTTGATCGGAAATGCTCGAGGGTAATTGCGAGACGGAATTATTTTCCACTCGCCGAACGACCGATTCCATTTTGCGAAAGAAAAGGTAATCGTCCGTCAGGTCCGCTCTTTCGGTTGGAGTCAATTGGTCGGCTACGGCTGTGATTGCATCGAGGGTGTTCAGCACCCGTTTCCCGGACTGAATTTCGAGATATTGCACAATAAACTCGATTGCGATCAGTCCGCCTCGTCCGGCCTTAAACGCGATCAAATCGGAATCATGTTTGCCTCGTTCACGAACAATTCGGTCGTACATGGAAGCGAGGTTGGAGCGCCACCCTGGATCCTTTGGTAGAGAATTCCAGGCGTCATCGACAATTCGTTCAGCTGCTTCGGCATGCGGTCCGCTCAAGATCCGCGCTTTCGTAAGCGCTTGTTTCTCCCAATTTTGCGCCCGTTCACGAAAGTAAGATTGATAACGCTCCAGCGTGACAACCAGTGGCGCGGATTCGCCTTCCGGGCGCAGTCGCGTATCGATTGGAAATACCCGACCCCACTCCGTAATCACGCTCAGGGCGGCAATCAATGCTTCGGCCGGACCGGGGATGTCGCCAATAAAGACCAGATCGAGGTCTGCGCCGTAGAGCAATTCCCGTCCCCCAAATTTGCCCTGCGCAATAATGGTCAAATCTGGTGTGCCAGGAATGACGGTTTGACAGAAGGCGACGCATGCTTCCGCCAAATTAGTCACCTCTTCCTGAAGCTGCGGCAGATCGGCAAATCCGAGAACATCGCGCAGTAAGATCCGCAACATTTCAGCATGTTGAAAATCGCGCACCCAGGTGAGAGGCGGCAGACCGGTTGGATTTGCTTCGAGACTGGATAGAAAATTCTCCCGATTTTGTAGTTCGCCTAAGGAGCGGCCGCGGGCAATTTCTTCGACCAACTCGGGCCGATGGATCGCCAGTTCGCTGAAGGCCCCGCTGGCATCAAATAAACGAATCAATAGCTCGAGCAAACGCGGATTCGCCAACAAAGTCTCAAACAGAAGCCCGCGAATGCCATATCCGTCAACGAAGCGGACAAATCGGCTGAGAACGGCATCAGGGTCAGCCGTCCGGCTTAACCGTTTGATCAATTCCGGCTCCAACTTCGCACACAAACGGCGAGTGCGGGCAGAGACGTGCACTTCGGAAGGCCCCTCACGAAGCCGGTCCAATGTTTTCTGGGCGGCCTCTGGCCATTCAAAAAATTTGGGCTTCGCTATCCCTTCATTTTCGGAAGTTCTGGTCTGGAGCAGCTGCTGAAAAATCTGACGCACCGCCTCCGTCTCTTCTCCGAGTTTTTGATCAAAGGCCTCCACGGAATCGAACCCGAGACTTTTGGCAATTAAGAACTGTTCGTCTCGGCTCGTTGGCAATGTATGAGTTTGGCGCTCATCAACGATCTGCAAACGGTGTTCAACCGCTCGCAAAAAGACGTAGGCCTCGTGCAACGTTTCCACCGCCGTCTGATCTAGCATCTCCAATTCGGCCAGAGCCGCGAGCGCCTTTAGCGTGCTGCGTGCCTGGAGAAAAGCGTGTCGCGCACCGTGCAATAGTTGCAACGTCTGTACCGTGAATTCGATCTCACGAATGCCGCCATAACCCAGCTTAACGTTACGGTGTAGATCTTCAGCGCCCACGAGGTCACGCTCAATACGAAATTTAAGTTCGGCGATTTCAGTCAGAAGATCGTCCGAGACGGTACGCGGAAAAATGAACGGTTGGAGACGATGCTCAAATTCGTAAAGCAATTCTTCGTCACCACAAATTCCGCGAGCCTTGAGCAGGGCCATCCTCTCCCAGGTTTCGCCGTAACCGGCATAATAATTTTCCACGCTGGTTAACGATCGCACCAGGGGTCCAGAGGCGCCCTCCGGACGGAGTCGAAGATCGATCCGGAAAAGTTGTTTTCCTTTGGTCGTGAACACTTCAACGATTTTCTCGGCCAGACGACTGAAGAACTCGTGATAACTAAAACGCGGATTGAGAAATCCGTCCTTATGGTAAAGAAAAATTACGTCGATATCCGAGCTGTAGTTCAGCTCCTTTCCGCCAAATTTTCCCATCGCCAGGACGCCGAACCCCGTATTGGGGCTACCCCATCTTTTGGCCAGCGAGTCGAGAGCGAATCGATATACCTGATTGACGCAGCGCTCAGCGACAGCGGTGATATCTTGTGTAGTCTCGACAAATCCGGCCGACCCGGACACTTCCCGATAGGCGATGCGCAGCATTTCCTGGGACTTCCATTCGAGCAGAGCAGCCAGCTGCGGGTCGGGTGCATCTTCATCCCATCCGCGCCAATACCCCCGCTTCGAAGCAGCCATCTCCGGTCCGGATAACCAGTCCAGTAAATCGGGACGGACGGTAATTTTTTCGATCGAAATTTTGGATAGCGAGAGAAAATTGATCAGCGCTGAACCATGATCGGGAAACCGCGCACAGATGGAACTGAAATCAGGTCGTACCCTGACCAGATCGTCGATCACCTTTTCGGCAACGTTCGGTTGCCAAGCATCTCGAACCAATTCCGTGACCCACGCACCACGGCCTTTCATGCAGGATCATGATAGCGTAAGGAGCACTTTTTGTCGCGCCTGCCGAAGAACCTGCTTTTCTGCACGGGATAAACTACGAATGCCGTCGTGATGAATTTTCTCCAAGATCGGATCGACATAGGCGGCCAGATAAGGCCGCAGCGGGAGCCGTCTGGCGCGCGCGCGTTCTGCCAATCGTTGACGCAATGCCATCTCGCCCGGTAATGGTGATCCAAATCCGAGTATACGCACGTAAACCCATCCGACGGCAGCGCCGCTCAGATTCACTATGGCGGTCACATGCGCGTTTGCACGTCCGCCCAGGAGACCATAAGCCAACAGGCCGACGATCAAAATCCAACCGGCATGTTTATAGAGGAAACGGATTCCGAACGGCTGCATCACCGGAAATTCCGAGAGGATCGTGGCGGAGCCCACGATCATCGCACAGATTGCCGGCCCCGCGCCGAGCAAGAGCCCATTGGCTGAAATCGCCAAGTAAGTCACTCCGGCCACAATTCCGGAGCAAACAAACAGCATTGTGAAATGTGCTCTCCCAATAATTCCTTCCAGCTCACTACCTATGAACACGAGGCCAAGAAGGGTGAAACAAACACCAAATGGATGGCTTAAATGGTGCAGAAACAGATAGCTGACGAATTGCCATACACATCCGTACAAGATACCGGAGCGGTTGAGACCAAACAATCTTTCGGGACCGCCCGGGTCACAATAAGCCATCGTCCATTGAAAAATGTACAGGATGAATATCAGGATTGCCGCACCCGCCGCCCAAGTCATCCGACCCTTAGTTAGCAACCAAGGCAATTCCTGAATCTGGATCCGTTTCGTTCTCATTCTTGTTTTAGTGAGCGACTCATCTAGTCGACGCGAGTGCTCTACCAGGAAGAGAAGCAACGATCAGGCCACTTGCTGGAATTTTGAAAAAAAGTTTAAGCGTTAGGGACGTGAACGCGAAGTTTGGACGGTCCAACCCGAAAATGGACCGGAGTGTGAAAGCTGACTTCCCCGTCGATTTCCACCGGGATCCTCCGATCGCTGATGACACGTAGCGAATGGATTTGCCGATATTCGATATCGGCAAAGTCGGCGTGGTTGCCGATGAGAACGCCCTGGAGATAACGAATGATATCGAGGTATCCTTGGTGCTTGAATACAAGGACATCCAATAACCCATCATCGTTTTTCGCTTTAGGAAAGAAGGAGAGTGGCCCCCCGTAGAAACGGCCGTTGCCCACCAGTACGAAACATCCTCCCATCGTCTCCCGCTCGTTGAAACAGATCTCCAGGCGGGGAGCCGGACGTCCAATTAACTGGGTGGCCGCGAAGATATAGCTAATCGGCCCAATGGTTTTTCTCATATTCAAATCCGTTTCTCGCACCGCCAACGCGTCCAAGCCGATGCCGGCCAGCTGGACAAAGTACTGGTCGTTGGCCATGGCCAAGTCGATCGAACGGGTGAATCCCCTCTGGATAATTTCCCAGCATTGCTCGAGCTGAGTGGCCGGGAGACCAAGTTCACAAGCAAGGATGTTCATCGTTCCAGTCGGAAGAATTCCTAGCGATACATCCAATCCCGCGATTCCGTTTACCACCTCATTGATGGTGCCGTCTCCGCCCGCAGCTACGATCGTCGAATGCCCCTCCTGGGCCAGTTGTCTGGCCAACGCTACGGTTTCACCCGGACGAGAGGTGAAGAGAGATGTGTCCGGCCCGGTCAGAGAACGCACCTTCTCCTCAAGAGAGCGTGCCTTTTCTCCTCGTGCAGCGGGGTTGAAAATAATAGCTAGCTTAACCTTGTCCATTCGGGTTCAGGTCTATAAGAGTAGATCGCTGGCGCTATTCAGTATAGCGGCAACGTTGGGATGAATAAGGTGAAACCTTTCCTCCGCATAGCCTTGTGGTCGGTGGCAGCTGGGACCGTTAAGCTGAAGCCTTTTCTTCGCATCGCCTTATTGGCAATAGGGGCTGCTTTTCTCGTTTTCTGTATTGGCCTGCTCGGTATCAACCTTTACATCCAGTCGCCCGGCGTTCAGCGCGATCTGCGTGACTCATTCAGCGTGAGTTTGGGACTGCCGCTCGAAGTTTTTCGCATCACCTTTACTCCTTGGGACGGCCTCACCTTTGAAGATGTCACGGTCGGCAGTTCCGATTCCGAGACGCCGGTCCTGAAAGCGGGAAACCTGAAGGTTCGCTGCGACTATTTCGCGCTCTTGCGGCGTAAGATCATTATCCGGGAAATCTTGCTGCGGCAGGTGGACCTCAGAGTCCCGCTCGCGGCCGTGAGAGAAACATTGGAAACTCCGAAACGGCCTGCCGCCTCTTCGCCCCCCGCCGATGCTTCCCAACTGGTGAGTTCGACCCCTCCTGAGATCGCTCAACGCAGCAAGTCGCTGACGATTCGGGATACACTCACCCGAAAATTCTGGGTGGAGATCCAAAAGTTCAAGCTGAAGGACGCAACCATTACCGTAGTGCGATCCGACGGCGCAACTGCGGCAGTGATTCATGGGCTCGATAGCACGCTGAATTTTCAACACGGAAATTATCTCGGGCGGGTCCACGCGGAAAATGCGATGCTCGGTGACACGATCAGCGTCGACGATATTGGTTCCCCGGTGAGATTTAACGGTCGCTCGTTGGCGCTCGAAGACGTTTGCGCGAGGGTTTCCGGCGGCGACCTAAACGGTACGTTCAATCTTGATTTCTCCAATTCAGACCTACCTTACCGGCTGGAATTCAAGGCGTCCGGAATCGATGTAAATGAGGTAACGAACCGAACCAGCAGTTTCCTGGATAGAGCCCATGGAACATTGGAAGGATCGTTCGAATTGTCCGGCGTCGGACGCGATTCCAGCCAGGCCGCTGGAACCGGCAGTTTGCAGATCAAATCGGGATACGTCGATCAATACCCGATGCTACAGGAGATCGGCCGTTGGACTCAGATCGATGAATTGCAACGCCTTGATTTGGAAGAAGCTGATTCCAATTTTCGCGTCGTTGGATCTCAAGTGCAAGTCGACTCCATCCGTTTGATATCGAAGAATTGCCGGATCAATCTGGCCGGAACGGTGGAAGAGTCGCAAAGACTCGATCTGAAAGGACGTCTTACGATCACCCAATTTCTCAGCCAGAAGATTCCAAACGAACTAGAGGATAATTTCGTCACTGCGGACGATGGACGTAGTCGTTATCTTGATTTCGAGGTATCCGGATCAATCCAGAAGCCGGAGACCAATCTCTTCGAGCGGATCATCGGTGATAAACGCAAGTTGTTACAGCGCCTGTTGCACGGCAGCCATTCCGATCGTTCCAGGCCGGAACCCGTAGCGGACTCGAATCGATCTCGGCCGAATCCAGAAAAATGAGGATTATTGCCGGTTCCGCCGGGGGTATTCCGCTTCGTCTTCCCAAGCACGATATCCGTCCAACGATGGAAAAGATCCGGGGCGCAATCTTTTCGTCGCTGGGTGACCGGATCATTGGCACCAGAGTGCTCGATCTTTTTGCCGGTAGTGGCGCATTCGGCCTCGAAGCGTTGAGTCGCGGGGCAGCCAATGCCACATTTGTTGATCATCATCGTGATGCGGTGGTTGCTATCCAATCCAACTGCGAAAAAACCAAATTACGCGGCGCAATTGTTCGGCTTGATGTGTTTGGATTTCTCAAGAGTAATCGGGAACAATTCGATCTGATATTCGCCGATCCACCCTACTCGAAGGGCGCCGGCCATTCCGACGCTGCCTCGGAACTGCTTTCATCTCCCTTTGCTCCTGTTGCGCTCGCGCCTGATGGATTATTGATCTTGGAACGAGCAGCAGGTTCCGGCCCAGTCGATCCGCAGATCTGGTCAATCAGCCGAGCAAAGCGATATGGTGGAACAGAAGTGCTCGTTCTGTCATTCTCGCCTGAAGCTCGAATGAAATAGCAAATAGCAGATAGCAAATTTCCCTTTTTGAATTTGATTGAAGCACCCAAGGCGGCCTGCCGCTGACCCTAAAGCGTTAATATGCAAAACCAGTAATGAATCCAGGCTATTTCTATTTGCTATTTGCTATTTGCTATTTCATTCGAGCTTCAGGCGAGAATGACGATGTTGTTGTTTCTGTATAATCTCTTTCTCCCGTTCGCGCTCCTCTTTTCGCTTCCCTTTTACCTGCGGCGGATGCTTAAGCGCGGCGGTTACGCGCGGAATTTCGTTCAGCGATTCGGATTCTTTTCGACTGCGCTTCGCCAAGAAATTGCCGGTAAAACCTGGACCTGGATCAGGGCAGTGAGCGTGGGCGAAATGCTTCTGGCACTCCGGCTGGCGGCTGAGTTGCGCCGGCAAGACCCCGCATTTCGGGCCGTGATATCCACTACTACCTCCACTGGATATCAGCTCGGACTGAATCGTGCGGATACCGCCTACCTACAGATCATTTACAGTCCGGTTGATTTCTATCCAATGCTTAATCGGATCTGGAAACTCGTTCGGCCCTCACGGGTTATACTCATCGATTCCGATCTCTGGCCAAGTTTTCTGGCGCTGGCCCAGCACAAGAATGCGCCCGTGTTCTTGGCTAATGCGCGGCTCTCATCGCGTTCCGAAAACCGTTATTCGCGTCTCCGCTGGGTGTCGGTGCGTCTTTTCTGGAAACGAGTAACCGCAGTATTCGCACAAGATCCTAAAGATGCCGGCCGGTGGGAACGGCTCGGTCTACCGCCACGAAAGATCACTGTAACCGGCAGCATCAAGTATGATCGAGCCGGCCTAGTCACCGAGCACAACTTGCGCTTCGTTGAATGGCTGGAGAAATATGGAATTCACTCCAATCGCCCTGTCTTGCTCGGAGGCAGTTTACATCCCGGCGAAGAAGAGCTCTTAATCCGGGCGTTTCAACACCTCCGGCCAAAACATCCAGCACTGTTTCTGATTCTGGTGCCACGGCACGCTGAACGCGCACCAGAGATTGAAGATTTACTAAAAAAAGAATCGTTGCCCTTCACCCGGCGATCCAATCCGGTCTTCTCGCCTGACACCGCTGCGCTGCTGGTCGATTCTACCGGCGAACTTCGCGACTGGTATGAGACCGCCGCTGTGGTGGTGATCGGAAAAAGTTTTCGCGGCGTCGGTGGACAAAATCCGGTGGAGCCACTCCTGGCGCGTAAGCCGGTAGTGTGCGGGCCCCACATGGAAAACTTCCGTTTCCTGGTGGAAGAATTGGTTGCGGAAAACGGAATCAAACAACTCGCATCGGACCAGGAGTTGATCCCGGCTCTTGACCAACTACTCGCAGATCCCAGTGCCGCCAATCGTATAATCAAACGGGCCGAAACTGTCCTCGCTCAACACGACGGAGCCAACGCTCGCACCGCTCGGTTGATCCTGAACTGGAAACCGGCAAATCTCACGCAAAAAGCCACCCGCAACGCTTCGCGTAGCGATGCGGGCGGGCGCCAAGACGGAAAGGAATGAGGGTTTTGAGAGCCGGATTGATGATTGTACACTGGGCAATTCGAGATTCGAATTCCCAATTTTGCTTTCTGCTATCTGCTATTTGCCACGCCGTTCGAGCTTCTGCCGAGATTGACATTTTCCGCTTGCGCACTTTCGACTTGGTGCAACCATAACACTCCGCAAAAGACCCTATCGTCCAGTGGCCTAGGACACTCCCCTTTCACGGGAGTAACACGGGTTCGAATCCCGTTAGGGTCGCAATAAGCACAACTCGCTTAACTAAAGCCAATTACGGATCGTCAATCCTCTCGAATCGCTGCATTTGCTAACGCATCTGCTAATACATCCACCACAGTCCACAAATCTCCGTTTTCGAAGAGGATGGACTCTCCAACTTCAGCAGCAAACCTATTTGCGCTGCTGCCTAGCCTTCCGAGCCTTCATTTTGTTTCGGGCAGCAGAAACGATCCTTGCCACTTCGGCTTTGCTGGCATTCGCAGGCAGTTTTTCTATTTGATCGACTATCTCTCGCACGGCTGCCGGGAACCAGCCGGATGCCCGCAGAATGTCAAGCAAGAGAGCGGGCCACTCTTCGGGCGGAGTTGCCTCCCTTATCCGACTCGCTTCCCTCAAATCGGCTAATAATGCCTTTCGGCCCTTCTGTGGGTAGTCGTTTTTTAGGATCTGCCGGACGTGACTAAGTATTTGCTCCTCGGAGTACTCACAGAGTAGCATGCCTTCAATGCCAATCATCAGGTATGGGTCGATGGAATCCAAATTGGCTTTCTTTTTCATTCCAGCCTTCCTCCCCTCTTCTCCGAGTTTTTAATAAGGCGGTTTGGTGCCGCCATTAAACTGCAGTATACCGAGTTCTTAAGTGCTCACCCACTCTTTAATCCATTGGCGAAGCGTCGGCACCGGCAGATCGGGCAACTCTTCTAATACCTCCTCAAAACTGGCTCCGTGCATTTGAATAAAAGCCGGCACTTCCGCTTGGCTAGCTCCCAGAAGGCACGCCCAGGTCAGATCCGCTGATCTGAGGTCGGTTCCATTAAGGTTAGCGTTTATCAGCTTTGCGCCGATGAGTTTCGTCGATCGAAGATCCGTTTGGTAAAAGTCTACGTTGACGAGGTCTCGACCGCTGAGATCAACTCGACCCGGATCTGGCCTCAATCCTAAATTGGTGCGCCTCCATTGGTTCCAGATGGCTACACCTAGCCCGAGTATTTCCACATCTTTCGGATTGCCATGGTATTAGGATCTAATCTGGTAGACCTTTCGGCAGAAAAATGAATACATCTTGTCTCCACCCTGGAGGCACCATCGCCTTTCTTTACGACAGCGACAGTTGAGGACGGTGGCACGGTAACCGAGTCGATACGGCCAAGGATGCAGACACCACGGTCTCTTGGTCCCTTGGCCCAGAGCCCACGGTTTCTTGGACCTGGGTACTTTGGACCGTTGGTTGTGGGGCCAATGTAACCGTGACGGTTGGGACCTGAGGCGAAAGGAGCGATGGACCAATCTTCCTGAGCAGTGCAAAACTTACAACGAATGGATCGATTCTCCTCGCTCTCTCTAATTGGCTCAGTCTACACTAGCCGCTTTTCTCGGAGAGGATACCATTCGTTCATCACCTGGTCTTAGTGCGAAGCAAGGTCGCGATAACAGTCAGAGTTAACGCTTGTGAAATCGCGGAGGGTCTCAAGATCGGTTCCACAATCTAGGTCGCACTCATTGAACGACCGGACAAAACCGAACCTCCAGCTTGCATCGCCTTCCGGGTGCTCCACAGAATTCAGGAAACGGATCAACTCGAGTAAAGAAACGGTCTGCTTGACGTTTCTTGCGGAAGACTGAATTCGGTTCCGTACTCGTCAACTATGTTGTATTTGATCCGGGTGCCGGTCGCGCAGGCTGACCACATCCGATGTCGTTGATTCAAGCATAAAGCGCTCAATCTCCACTTCGCGCCGACCGTAGTTTGGCAGATATTCGCCGCGCATAAACTTTGGATGGATCTGTCCCACTCGGTTTTCTTGCGTCGTCATGTGGCGAGCCTTCAATGTATTGACGCTTAGGAAATTGGTTAACGGCGTTCGGACAAGAACCGGATCACTTGATCGGACGTCACCGCTTTTTTCTGGTCGGCTGGCGTGCTAACAAAAAGCGCAGCCGCTGCGTTTGCGAAGCGGACTGCTTCTGCTACCGGCACGCCGCTGGCCCAGCGGGCGGCCAACGCGCCGATAAACGCGTCTCCGGCGCCATGGGTATCGACTAATTTCACCGTATGAGCGGCTTCCGCGTAAGTGGTCTTCCCGCGTTCGGCCACTGCTAAACCCAAGCCGCCGGCGGTGACGACCACGTTGGCAACTTGTTTGGATAGTAGCGCGGCCGCTTCGGTCGCCGCAGACAGGCTAGTAACCGCAAGGCCACAGATCATCTCAGCTTCCACGGCGTTGACGACCAGAAGATCGACGTTGGCGGACAGGTCAG